>JBAXFU010000189.1:0-1620 GCA_037139735.1 Phycisphaerae bacterium | reverse complement strand
TCGAAGACTCGCCGCGCCCACGGCTCAACCAAGGGACGCCCTGCCGGGCTGGCGAGGGCACGCTTGAACCGAGTGCACGCCCCCCACGCCTCCCCTACCCTTCCGCCCCGCGAGGTCCCGGCGGTCCGGCGCGTTCGGCGGGGCTTCACCCCTTCCTGGCGACTCATCCATGGCTTCATCCGGCTCCGTGCTCAAGACCGTCATCATCGGCTCCGGCCCCGCCGGCTGGACCGCCGCCATTTATGCCGCCCGGGCGCAGCTTGATCCAGTCGTCTACACCGGCGTTCCCAAGCAGGATCCGGGCCCGATCCTCCCCGGCGGACAGCTCATGCTGACCACCGAGGTCGAGAACTACCCCGGCTTCGAGCATGGCGTGATGGGCCCCGAGATGATGGGCAAGTTCCGCGCCCAGGCCGAACGCTTCGGCACCAAGGTCGTCGAGGAGGACGTCAACCGCTGCGACTTCTCCAAACGGCCCTTCGAACTGCACACCGACGGCGGCATCGTCAAGGCCCATTCCGTCATCATCGCCACCGGCGCGACGGCCAACTGGCTCGGACTCGAGAACGAGATGCGACTGGCCACCACCGGCGGCGGCGTCTCGGCGTGCGCCGTGTGCGACGGCGCGCTCCCCGTCTTCCGCAATCAGCCCCTCGCCGTCGTCGGCGGCGGCGACACCGCGATGGAGGAGGCCTCGTACCTCACGAAGTTCGCCAGCACCGTCTACGTGATCCACCGCCGCGAGTCGCTGCGGGCCAGCAAGATCATGCAGAAGCGCTTCCTCGACCGCCCGAACGCCAAGGTGCTCTTCAACAAGGTCGTCGTCGACGTGCTGGGCGGCGAGAAGATCGAGGGCGTGCTCCTCGAGGACACCGTGACGAAGGAACGCTCTCGACTCGACGTCAAGGGCCTCTTCATCGCCATCGGCCACACCCCCACCACCAAGTTCCTCAAGGAGACGGGGCTGGAGTTCAACGAGGCCGGGTACATCCACCTCAAGAGTCGCGGCAGCCGCACGAACATCCCAGGCGTCTTCGCCGCGGGCGACGTGGCCGACGCCGAGTATCGGCAGGCGGTGACGGCGGCGGGCATGGGATGCCAAGCCGCGCTCGATTGCGAGCGGTGGTTGGCGGCCGAGGGCATTCACTGAACGCGGCCGGGCGGGGCCTGCGGGTCAGCCAACGCGGTGGTCGTCGGGAAACGCCGGAGTCGACGCCGCGGGGCCGTCGACGACGATGGGCAGGGACGACGGAACCGGCACCTGCGTCACGGGCCGCCCGCCGCGGGTATGGGGCTGGAACCCTTCGGAGGCCTCGGCAGCGTCGTCATCGGCCAGCGAGCGGGGATCGTCGGCCTGGTCCCGGGCGATGATCCGGATCGAACCCGTACGCCCGTCGTGGAAGATCCGCATGGCCGCACTCCCTTTGTGATTCGGGCCTGGTGATTCGGGCCTGGTCGAGGCTCGATGCCGAGCCGACCGCGGGAGCGTACCCGCGCCGACCGGGCGGCGTGGGGACACGACCGGGAAAAAGCCCTGCGGGAAACATCCTCGATCCGATAGAGTACAAGAGCGGGTGGGCCGGTCGCAATCGGCGGGCAGCCCACGCGTTCGGCTCGCGG
>JBAXFU010000188.1:0-1628 GCA_037139735.1 Phycisphaerae bacterium | reverse complement strand
TACACGGGCGACACCCGCGTCGACATCCTCTCCGGATCCCTCTCGGGCGGACAGTTCATCTCGAACAACGGCGTGCACTCGATGCAGATGACCACCACGCTGGGCCTGACGTACGCCGCCGGCCCGCGGTTGGCCTCCATCCTCGGCTCGCAGCGAGAACTGGTCGCGCCGCAGAACGCCTCCTTCGCCCTCAGCGACGTGCGGACCTTCACCGGAAGCACGCAGATTCTCCGGCCAGATCTCACGTACGAATCCTTCACCGCCACCCCGTCGTTCACGGGCGACGCGCAGGTCGGGATCGTCCCCTCCCCCGGCGCGGCGGCCCTCGCCGGCGTCGGCGGACTGCTGGCGCTCCGCCGTCGCCGCCGCTGAGATCGCCGCTCGGCCTCGTTCGAAGAATGCAACCGACGCCCGTCCCGTTCACCGGGGCGGGCGTCGTCGTTTCCACGCCCGTCCTATGCTGTCGTCTCATGCACTTTGACGCTCACCAGCCCATCATCGACGACCTCGAGGCGCGGATCGTGACCATCCGCGACTCTCTTTAACTACGATCAAAAGGTCACCCAACTCCGCGAACTCGAGGCCGAGATGTCCTCCGACGCCTTCTGGAACGCCCCCGACCGGGCGCAGAAGGTCGTCGCCAACGTCCGCACCCTCAAGTCGCAGGTCGACGCCCTGACGTCGGTCATCAAGGACTTCTCCGACGCCAAGGTCGCCTACGACATGGCCAGGGAGACCGGCGACAAGGACTTCCTCGCCGAGGCCGACGAGCAACTCTTCGGCCTCCAGTCCCGCATGGAGAGCGTCGAACTCCGATCGCTCCTGAGCGGCCCGCACGACGGCAAGCACTGCTTCCTCTCGATCTCCGCCGGCGTCGGCGGCACCGAGGCCAACGACTGGGCCGACATGCTCCTTCGCATGTACATTTTCTACTGCGAGAAGATGGGATGGCAGGTCGAGGAGGTCGATCGAGGCTTCGGCGCCGAGGTCGGCATCGACTCGGTCACCCTCCACGTCAAGGGCGACTTGGCCTTCGGCTACCTCAAGTGCGAACGCGGCACCCACCGCCTCGCTCGCGTGTCGCCCTTCAACGCCCAGGGCAAGCGTCAGACCTCCTTCGCCACCGTCGACGTCACGCCCGAGTTCGACGAGGTCGAGGTGAAGATCCCGGACACCGAGATCGAGGTCACCCCCTTCGTCAGGGCCAGCGGCCCCGGCGGCCAGAACGTCAACAAGGTCGCCAGCGCCATCCGCATCGTCCACAAGCCCACCGGCATCCAGGTCGTCGCCAGCACCTATCGCGATCAGCCCCAGAACAAGAAGCAGGCCCTCGCCGTGCTCTCCGCCAAGCTCATGGCCCTCGCCGAGGAGAAACGCGAGAAGGAAATCGCCGCCGCCACCGGCGGCTCGCTCGAGCAGGGTTGGGGCACCCAGATCCGCAGCTACGTCTTCTACGACAATCGGGTGAAGGACCACCGAACCGGCTGCGAGGAGAGCGACTACGAAGCCGTGCTCCGGGGCGAGTTGGCCCCCTTCATCGATGCCGAACTCAAGCGTCGCCGCGCCGAAAAGGAACGTCCGCGGAACTGACGCGTCTGATCATCGTCTGATCATCGTCTGATCATCGT
>JBAXFU010000187.1:0-1634 GCA_037139735.1 Phycisphaerae bacterium | reverse complement strand
TTGCGGCCGGCGGCGCGTATCGGCTCCGCCGGGGGCTTGACCCGCAGAGCCGGGTCGCGCCCACGGCTCAACGAAGGGACGCCCGAGGCGGGCTGGCGTGTGCGGATCGGCGTCAATGCTCGTCTTCAGCCCGCCGCGGGCGCTCGGCAGGTAGCCCAGGGCGCGGCCCGGCTCTGCGGGCGAGCCCTGGGTACACGGGCGCTGATGTGCGAGGGGAGCGGGTTAGACGACGGCACCATGGTTGCGGCCGGCGGCGCGTATCGGCTCCGCCGGGGGCTTGACCCGCAGAGCCGGGTCGCGCCCACGGCTCAACGAAGGGACGCCCGAGGCGGGCTGGCGTGTGCGGATCGGCGTCAATGCTCGTCTTCAGCCCGCCGCGGGCGCTCGGCAGGTAGCCCAGGGCGCGGCCCGGCTCTGCGGGCGAGCCCTGGGTACACGGGCGCTGATGTGCGAGGGGAGCGGGTTAGACGACGGCACCATGGTTGCGGCCGGCGGCGCGTATCGGCTCCGCCGGGGGCAGGGCGAGAACAAGCGATCAGCGGCGACGGCGGGCGGCGATCGCGAGACGGTTCATTCGGGCGACGCCGGCGTGCCGGGCTTGGGGAAGACCTTCTGCCATTGCGCCCGCGTCATGGTGTCGCGGAGCTGGAAGCGAAGCTCCACCACGCGGAGATCGAAGGCCGTCGAGTCGGCCGCGAGCGACGCCAGTTCCGCGCCGGGGTCACCGTCGCGATCGGAGAGCGACGTGGACACGGCCTTGCGGGCTCCTTCTCGCCGCGAGACGATGTCGGCGCGGAGCTGATCCAGACTGTCCAAGACCCGCTCGGCCGCCTTGCGATCGGCGCGGTCGGTCACGTGGGCCTTGACATGGTCACGTGCTCCGGAGAGGCACAAGGCGGCCGCATCCGCGCCGCCGCCAAGGAGGTTGCCGAGCCACAGCAGCAGGGCGGCGATCAGCATGAAGCGCCTCCGTTCGACGACGTGAGTCGTGCAGGGGATGATGGGGATGCGGGCGACTGGGCGGGAAGCTCGGCCCGAAAGATGGTCTCCAGCGTCTTCTGCCTGATCTTCGAGATCGCGTCCCACTCCGCGGGCGTCGTGCCGGCGACCATCTTGGCCCGAAGCGCCAGCAACGCGTCGGCAAAGCCGCGGCGATCGGCCCGGTGCCTGGCCATGAGGGCCGTGAACTGGTCCTTGGTGGCGTCGTAGTCGGCGTTGAGGCGTTGGAACTCCGCGGCGAACACGGCCGCCTCGGCCTCGGCGGCCCGGCGCTGGGCATCAGCCTGATCGACGAGTTGCAGGAGCGCATCGGCCCTCGCCTCATCGGTGACGATCTCGCGGATCCTGGCCTTGTAGTCACCGACGGCCTCGGCGGCGGGGTCGCCCTTGGGCGTGCCCGCGCACGCGGCGGTCATGGCGACGATCGCGACGAGCATGAGGTGTGGGAGGAACCCAAGTCGATTCATCGGCGGTCTCCTTTCCTGGGCTGCGTCGTCACCCATTGATGACCAACCGAGCAAACCCAACCTTCTGACAGGGTGGTTCAAGATGTCGGATACGGCTTGTCGTCGAGCAGTGACGCCGCACGAGGCGGCGATCGATCACTTCAGCAACTCGATATCGCCGGGCTTCCA
>JBAXFU010000186.1:0-1653 GCA_037139735.1 Phycisphaerae bacterium | reverse complement strand
CCTGGAACGCCAACGTCCGGCCCCCCCCCACCGTGAACGTGGCAAAGCCCGACCGGCCCTCAGGGGCATGGGCCACCCCCAGCCGGGCGAAGTCACGGGTCGGGCGACCGGTGACGTCGATGCCTTCGAGCGACACCGTCCCCGAGGTCGGCTTGACCAGGCCGCTGGCGACGCGAGCCACGGTCGTCTTGCCCATCCCGTTGGCACCGAGCAGGGCCACGGCCTCACCCCGCCCGACGGTCAGCGACACGCCGAAGAGGGCACGGAACGGACCGTACGAGGCGTAGACGTCGTCGAGCTCGAGCATCGGGGCGACGGCGATCATCGCCCCACCCCGACGTTCCCGAGGTAGGCCCTGCGCACGGCGGGGTCGTGCATGACTTCGGCGGTCGGCCCGGCGGCGATAGTGCGGCCGAAGTCCAGGACGTAGGTCCGCTCCGTAAAGCTCGTCACCAGCTCCACGTCGTGCTCCACCAGCAGGATGGCGAAGCCCTGCTCCGCTTGGACCTCGCGGAGGGTCTGGGCCAGCGCCGCCGTCTCCGAGTGATCGAGACCTGACGACGGCTCGTCGAGCAGCAGCAGCTGAGGTCGGGTCATCAGCGCCCGCCCCACCTCGACCAGGCGACCCTTGCCGAGGCTGAGGCTCTCGATCTGGGCGTTGGCGAGATCTTCGAGCCCGAGCAGCTCCAAGACGGCATCGGCCTCGGCGATCTCGGCGGGGGTGGAACGACCGAGGCCGATGAGGTCTTTGAAGAAGGAGCCAGTGCCGTTGCGGATCCGCTCAGCGATCAACAGGTGCTCACGGACGGTCGTGTCCGCGAAGAGTTCGATACGCTGAAATGTCCGGCCGATGCCGGCGCGGGCCCGGCGCGGCACCGACATCCCCCGGAGGTCCTGGCCGTCGAAGACGATCTTGCCAGTGGTCTGCGGGCTTATGCCGAGCAGGCAATTGAAGAACGTGGTCTTGCCCGCCCCGTTGGGTCCGATCAGCCCCACCCGCTGGCCCTTCTCGACGGTGAGGTCGACCCCGTCGAGGGCGCGGATCCCCGAGAAGGACTTGGTGATGGCTGTCGCTTCGAGTAGCGCTGTCATCGCGGCGCCTCGACGGGATCCGGCGGTCCGGCGTCTGCTCCGACGGGGTCATCCGCTGGACCGGGGGTCCCGGACAGGACGGCGACACCGGCTTCCCCGAGCGGCCCTGCGTCCCCGCTGGCCCGCTTTCGCCGCTTTGCCAACCACGCGTCGATCCTCGCCGTGTTCTTGCGAGTGCTGTACTCGAGCATGCCCTCGGGATGCTTGGCGTACTGGACCGCGGTGAGACCGAACAGCACGAACCTCCACTTCGGGTCGATCGGGAAGAACTCGGGGATCCGGCTTTGCCCCCCGAGGATCCAGCCGAGGAACGCTCCCTTCAGGATGACGGCGTCGAAGAGCATGAACACGGCGCCCGCCTGCGCAGCACCGGTCACCGTCCGCGAGCTGAGGCCGACCACGAGCACCAACCAGAACAACGCCGGTACCGGTGCGAAGTTGTTGCCGTAGTTGACGTTCTTCTGGGCGATCGAGAGGAACGCGCCACCGAGTCCGGCGATGAAGGCCGACACGGCGAACGCGACGATTCGCGCCCGGGCCGGGGAGATGCCGATGGACTGG
>JBAXFU010000185.1:0-1666 GCA_037139735.1 Phycisphaerae bacterium | reverse complement strand
TGTCAGGCCTGCTGCTGTCAGGCCTGCTGTCTCTCACACCCGCACGCCTTGTCGCCTCTTCTTGCACGCCCCTCTCACGCACGTCGCCCGTTCTTCATTCCAGACTCCCGCAACTGACTGCCGGGAGGCCTTCGGACCGCTGATCGGTCGGCATGTTTGGGACAAGATAGCATATCAGGGACCGCACGTCAACACTTTTTGGATGGTTTGTTAGGAAAAACCTTCCTGATACCGTACATCATTCGTTCACATGGCCTTGTGACATGCCCGCGCACTTCCGAGAACCGTCGTTCACTCCGCGACCGCCGCGAATCGGTGCCCTTCGCGGCGGACCCGCCTCGCCAACTCCAAGGCCATCAGCTCCCGCCTCAAGACGCCGGTATCAAGCCCCGTTGCCTCCCACAGCTCATCCAAGGTCATCCCCCCGCCACCGAGCTGGTCCCACACGCGTCGCTGAAGTTCGGTCAACGGGAGCGCCTCGCCCGTTTCCGTCCTCAACGCCGCCCCCAGACGCCCGCCCATCTCGCTTGATGCGGGCTGGAATCGGGCGGCGTGCGTGCTCGCGTGCAAGTGGCGAGCGGGGCCCTCCAACTGCGCCAAGACATCAGCCGGATCGCTGACCAGCGACGCCCCGCCGGCCTTGATCAGGGCGTGCGTCCCGCGACTGGAGGCCGAATCGACCCTGCCCGGCAACGCCATCACCTCACGTCCGTGTTCCTCGGCCGCCACGCGGGCCGTGATCAACGCCCCCGATCGCTCATCCGCCTCGATCACCACCACGCCCAGACTGAGACCCGAGATGATCCGGTTGCGGGCAGGAAACTGATCGGCGTGAGGTGTCGTGTCGAGCGGCAACTCCGACACCACCGCCCCCTGCGACGCGATGGCGTCGAAGATGTCGCGGTTTTCCGGGGGGTAACAGTGGGCCAAGCCGCACCCCAGCACGGCGATGGTGCGACCGCCGGAGGCGAGCACGCCGCGGTGCGCCGCGCTGTCGACGCCGCGAGCCCCGCCCGAAACAACCGTCAGCCCTGCCCTCGCCAACGCCGCCCCGAACGTCCTGGCCTGCTCCAGCCCGTAGGCGGTGCACTTGCGAGACCCCACGATCGCCACGGGGTAGCGATCTCGAGCGGTCGCCTCGATGGCACCTCGCACGTAGATCACCCACGGAGCGTCGGGAAGGATGGCCATGAGTTCCGGATACGACTCATCGCCCTTGGCGACGATGCGAACTCCCAGACGCTCCGCCAGGTCGATGGCTCGCAACGCACGCTCGCCCGCTGCGGCCAAGCCGGCGGCGATGGAATCGGCTCGAGCGGGACCAAAGCCGGGAACCTGCCGCAGCATCGATGCGGAGGCCGACGCCGCCCTGTCGAGGTCGCCGCCGCACCATTCGATGAGCCGGGCCGTGAGCACGGGACCGAGGCCCGGCGTCAGAGTGAAGGGGAGCACGCGCCTCCCGAGTTCAGTGATCATGACCAACCCCCATCCTTGATGAGCCGCACTTCGCGGACTGCTCGAGATGACATGAACCCTTGGTGGGCCTGCCCCCACAAGGAACCGACCCGTCGTGGACCTGATCTGTCGGGGAACTGACCTGTCGGGGAACGGCCTGTCGGGGAACGGCCTGTCGGGGAACGGCCTGTCGGGGAACGGCCTGTCGGGG
>JBAXFU010000184.1:0-1704 GCA_037139735.1 Phycisphaerae bacterium | reverse complement strand
AGTCATTGGCGGCGACGTCGAAGATCGAGGCAGAGCCTTGGTTCGTGATCGCACCTATGTCGTCGGAGGTCACCCCGACGAAGACGGTGTCGCCGGAGATGGCGACGGACCAACCGAAGTTGTCAAAGGACGCACCGTCCGCGGCGTTCAGTTGGGCCTGCTGCAACCACGTCGAGCCCGTGCGCATGAAGACGTACGCCGAGCCCTGATCGGAATTGACGCCCACGTCGTCGTACACCGCGCCCACGATCGCCGTGTTCCTCGAGATGGCGACGGAAAGACCGAAGTAATCGTTCGCCGCACCGCCCGTGGCGGTCAGTTGCGCCTGCTGCGTCCACGTCGTGCCCGAGCGAGTGAACACGCACGCCGAACCCTGATTGCCGTTGGCACCCACGTCGTCGCCGTAGGCCCCGATGATCGCCGTGTCGTCAGAGATGGCAACGGCACCGCCAAAGTTGTCGTTCGACGCACCGCCTGCGGCGACGAGTTGGGCCTGCTGCGACCACGTCGAACCCGTGCGCGTGAAGATGTACGCCGAGCCCTGATCGACGTTGGCGCCCACGTCGTCGAACACCGCTGCCACGATCGCCGTGTCGCCCGAAATGGCGACGGCACTGCCGAATTGGTCGCTCCCTGCGCCGCCCGTGGCAATCAGCTGCGCCTGCTGCGTCCACGTCGTGCCGGTGCGGGTGAAGACGTACGCCGAACCCTGATCGCCGTTGGCGCCCACGTCATCGAAATGCGCCCCCACGATCGCCGTGTCGCCGAAGATGGCCACCGAGTTGCCGAACCAGTCGCCCACCGCTCCGCCCGTGGCGGTCAGTTGAGCCTGCTGCGTCCATGTCGTGCCGGTGCGCGTGAAAATGTACGCCGAACCCTGATCGGCATTGGCGCCCACATCGTCGGTCACCGCTCCCACGATCGCCGTATCGCCGAAGATGGCCACCGAGTTGCCGAAGTTGTCGCCCGCCGCGCCACCCGTGGCGGTCAGTTTGGCCTGCTGCATCCATGTCGAGCCCGTGCGAGTGAAGATGTATGCCGACCCCTGGTCGGCGTTGGCACCCACGTCGTCGTAACGCGCCCCCACGATCGCCGTGTCGCCCGAGATGGCAAGGGAGATGCCGAAGGTGTCACTTGCCGCGCCGTCGGAGGCGACGACGGAAAGGTCGGGACCGATCCACTTCGTGCCGATGCGGGAGAAGGACCAGGCGGAGCCCTGGTTGCCGTTGGCACCCACGTCGTCATAACGCGCCCCCACGATCGCCGTGTCGCCCGAGATGGCGACGGCAATGCCGAAGTTGTCGGGCGCCACGCCGTCCGTGGCGGTCAGTTGCGCCTGCTGCGTCCACGTCGTGCCGGTGCGAGTGAAGACGTACGTCGAGCCCTGATTGATGTTGGCGCCCACATCGTCAAAGTCCGCCCCCACGATCGCCGTGTCGCCCGAGATGGCGACGGAGGTGCCGAAAGTGTCGTTCGCCGCACCGCCCGTGGCGGTCAGTTGGGCCTGCTGCGTCCACATCGTGCCGGTGCGGGTGAAGATGTACGCCGAGCCCTGATCGGCATTGGCGCCCACGTCATCGACAACCGCCCCCACGATGGCGGTGTCGCCGGAGATGGCGACGGCGTTGCCGAATAGGTCGCCAAACGCGCCGCCCGTGGCGGTCAGTTGGGCCTGCTGCGTCCACGTCGTGCCGGTCCGCGTGA
>JBAXFU010000183.1:0-1748 GCA_037139735.1 Phycisphaerae bacterium | reverse complement strand
GTGCCACGGGTTCGACTGGCGCAACCGGCGCCACGGGTCCGCAGGGCACGACGGGCGCGACGGGTCCGCAGGGTCCTGCGGGTTCGACCGGTGCCACCGGCGCGACGGGTCCGAGCGGCGCCACTGGCCCGGCGGGTGCAAACGTCGCTTTCGGTGACTCCCTCTCCGGCAGCGGCGTCGTCGGTCTGACGCTCAGCAACACGGGTTCTGGCAACACAAACTCGGTGTTGAAGTTGACGACCTCCGACGCAACGTTCGGCGGCAACTATCTCGAGATCCTCGATAAGGACGGCAACTCCCGCGGCGGCTTTGACAACACGGGCACCGTCATCGTTCCGTCCGATCGCAACCTCAAGGAGAACTTCACGAACCTCGACCCGCTCAAGGTCCTCGACAAGGTGTCGCTCCTCTCCATCACGGAGTGGAACTACAAGAACGACCCCTCCAAGCGGTTCATTGGTCCGATGGCCCAAGACTTCCACGCGGCCTTCGGGTTGGGCGGCAGCAATGACAAGGTCATCTCGCCGACCAACGTGCAGGGCGTGGCGCTCGCGGCCATTCAGGGCCTCAACATGAAGGTCGACGAGTTGCAATCCCGCGTCGTGTCCCTCGAATCGGCTCTCAACGCGAGCCGCAACGTCGCCACGGGCAACCTGGGCATCGGTATGGCCATCGTCGGCATCCCGACGCTGCTCATCGCCGCGGCTCGGCGTCGCAAGTCCTCGAAGGCCGACTGAGTCAGGAGCGAACCTCTCACACCGAAAGGAGCAATCCTGATGAAGACGAACCTTTCAACTCTTGCGACCGGTGCAACCCTGGGGCTCTTGGCCCTGGGGACGCAGACGGCCTCCGCGCAGCCCTCGATCGACTGGTACAAGGTCGCGGGCGGCGGGGTGTCGGCAGCCAACGGCGGCACGCTCGAGATGTACGGCACCACCGGACAGCACGACGCGGGCACCATGGGCGGCGACACCATCGTCCTCTTCGGCGGCTTCTGGGCCCCCGAGATCTTCGAGCCGGTGCCCTGCCCGGCCGATTACAACAAGGACGGCGGCGTCGATTCCAGCGACGTCGAGGCCTTCTTCACCGATTGGGAAGCCGGCAGCTCCTTCGCCGACGTCAACTTCGACGGCGGCGTCGACGCGGCGGACGTGCAGTTCTTCTTCGAGGCTTGGGAAGCCGGCGGCTGCTAAGGCCGGTCCCGGGTCGCGCTGAAGCATGACATCAACCCCCAGCGGCGGGTTCCTCGAAGGAACCCGCCGCTGTTTGCTTTTGGGACCTCGCGTGCTCCGGGACGCACCACAGGTCTCTGACGCCAACCAAAGCCCTACTGGCGTCGTCTCACGAAGTGAGCCGCGATACGCACTCGTTATGCCCTGTTTTATCGGAACTCCGTGTCGGCTGATTGTTGAAAAGACTTTGGTCGCAAGGGCTTACTCGCGAAAAAACTCGGATATTTTGATGCAGATGTGCTTGCAATACAACCCCTTTGGGGGGATATTTACGCTGTCGTTCCCTCGCCATCGCGCCAGAGGTGTGTTTCCTCGGCGTGGCGGCAGGGTTCCAGCGTTGACGTTGCAGGATCCGCGCATTGACGTACGCAATGCGTGCCGCGGAGGCGGAAGTCGGGCATGGCCCGGGGGTCCTTGAGCGAGTGTGTTGCGGAAGAGAAAGGGAGTCGGAACATGAGCAAGCGGAAGAATCAGTTCGGCAAGAGCGTCGTGTTGCGGAACATGGTGGCGGCGGCG
>JBAXFU010000182.1:0-1759 GCA_037139735.1 Phycisphaerae bacterium | reverse complement strand
CCTGATCATGGACCTGATCTTGGCCCTGATCATGGGCCCGGCTCGCCGCACGCATCCTGAAGGGGGTCCTCGACCCCGCCCGAGGGTCGATCTCCCCGCGTATCCTCGATCCACACATGGCGATTCTCATCAACAAGAACACCAAGGTCATCTGCCAAGGCATCACCGGCTCCTTCGGAGCCGTCCACACCAAGGGATGCCACGAATACTGCGGGCGCGTCGTCGGCGGCACCACGCCCGGCAAGGGCGGGACCAAGGACGACAACGGCCTGCCCATCTTCGACACCGTCCGCCAAGCCGTCGACGCCACCGGTGCCGACGCCACGATGATCTTCGTCCCCCCGGCCTTCGCCGCCGACGCCATCCTCGAAGCCGCCGCCGCGGGCATCCGCGTCATCTGCTGCATCACCGAGGGCGTCCCCGTCCAGGACATGATCAAGGCCCGCGCCCTGCTCGACGACATGAACGGCGGCGCGGATGTTCCCGCCGAGAAGCGCCGCGTGCACCTCATCGGCCCCAACTGCCCCGGCGTCATCACGCCCGGCCCCAAGACCGGCGCGGGTCGCCGCAACGCCGACGGCTCCGTCGACGTCTACACCAACGCCGGCGTCAAGATCGGCATCATGCCCGGCTACATCCACACCCACATCAGCGAGGCCAAGCTCGGCAAGGCCGTCGGCATCGTCAGCCGCTCGGGCACCCTCACCTACGAGGCCGTCTGGCAGACCAGCCACCGCGGCCTCGCCCAGAGCACCTGCGTCGGCATCGGCGGCGATCCCGTCCGCGGCATGAACCACATCGACTGCCTCCGCATGTTCGAGGCCGACCCCGACACCCACGCCATCCTCATGATCGGCGAGATCGGCGGCACCGACGAGATCGAAGCGGCCCACTACGTCAAGCAGCACGTCAAGAAGCCCGTCGCCGCCTTCATCGCCGGCCGCACCGCCCCCCCGGGCCGCCGCATGGGCCACGCCGGCGCCATCATCGGCGGCGCGGACGACACCGCCGACGCCAAGATCGCCGCCCTCAAGGCCGCCGGCGTCGAAGTCGCCATGAGCCCCGCCGACATGGGGCAGGCCGTGCTCAAGGCCATGAAGCTCTGAGTCTCGTCGTCGCCACATACGCTGCTCCATGGACGCTCCCGCCTTCCGCGCCATGGGCCATCGCATGGTCGACCTGATCGCCGACTATTGGGATCAGGTCGAACGCCACCCCGTCCTCTCCAAGGTCGCCCCCGGCGACGTCCTCGCCGCCCTGCCGCCGTCCGCGCCCTCGCACGGCGAGTTCGACCCCGCCCGCCCCGAGGCCTTCTGGGACGCCCTGTCGCGCGATATCGACCGCGTCATCATGCCGGGACTCACGCACTGGCAGCACCCCGGGTTCTTCGCGTTTTTCTCGGCCAACATCTCGGGCCCCTCCGTGCTCGCCGACATGCTCTGCGCCGGCCTGGGCGTGCAGGGCATGCTCTGGGCCACCAGCCCCGCCTGCACCGAACTCGAGCAACGCATGCTCGATTGGCTCGGCGAGGCCATCGGGCTTCCCGAGCGATTCCTCTTCCGATCCGGCAAGCCCGGCGGCGGCGTCATCGCCGGCACCGCCAGCGAATCCACGCTCGTCTCCATGCTCGCCGCCCGCGCCCGCGCTCGCACGCTCGGCCACCAGGGCGAACTGGTCGCCTACGCGAGCGATCAGGCCCACTCGTCGGTCATCAAGGCCGCCATGATCGCCGGCATCGCCTCGTCACCCGCTGATGTCG
>JBAXFU010000181.1:0-1807 GCA_037139735.1 Phycisphaerae bacterium | reverse complement strand
CCGGCCCCCGTCACGATGTAGATGATGCCGTTGGGCATCGTGTACTGCACCCCGTCGAAGGCCTCGTCGATCGCGATCCGGCCGTCGACGGTGTTTTTCGCCGGCGTGCCCGGTTCGGGCGTCGGCTCCGTCCCCGGCACGAAGGTCAGCGGCTTGCTCCGTTGGTAGTTGTGCACGTGCCCCGCGAAGACGACGTCGACCTTGCCCACCTCGAAGATCGGGGCGAGGCGACGCATCCACTGATCCTCCTGGTGCGTCTTCGACGAATGGAACGGCGGATGATGGAAGGCGACGAATCGCCACGTGGCGTTCGCGGCCTTGGCCAGATCGGCCGTCAGCCACGCCTGCATCGCCGGATCCTTCCAGTTCACGTAGAGGTTCGAATCGAGGATCGTCCAGTGCACGTCGCCCGCGTCGAACGAGAAGTTGCGGATGGCGCCCATCGCCCCGCCCGCCGCGTCGAGCACCGGCTGCGCGTTCGCGGGCGAACCTCGGTAGTTGGGCCCGCGGTCGACTTGGGCGCCAGGTCCGTTGCGAGGGTGCGACCAATACCAGAAGTACGCGCCCGCGTCGGGGAACTCGTCGACGTTCCACCCCGACGTGTCGTGATTGCCGCACGCGCCGACGAAAGGCGTCGAGCGAAGGAGCGGCGCGCCCACGTCGGGCGACGCCGACAGTGCGTTGTAGACCGGAAAGAAGTGGTGGAGATATTCGTGGCCAAGGCCTCGGTCGTAGACGATGTCGCCGGTGATGACGACAAGGTCGGGCGACAGCGTCGAGGCGAGGTGGGCGATGCGCCGCTGCTCGGGCGTGTCCCGGGCGCAGTCGCCGAAGATCACGGCGTGGAGTCTCGAGGGCGACTCGTTCAAGGCTCGGCCCGAGGCCTCGAACACGCTCGCGCCGTGGCGAGACACACGATAGGTGAAGCCGACGCCCGGAGCGAGGCCGTCGATGCCGGCCGCGTAGATCCACTGCTCGGTCGTGCCCTTGAGCGAAATGTGCGTCGGCGTGCCAACCGCTCCGGCACGCCACGGCGAGTCGCCGGTCCGCACCTCGACGCTCCAAGCCCCGGCATCATCCGGGGCGGCCCATCGAACTTCCATGCTCAACGCGCCGGGCGTCGGAGCGGTGGGGCCCAACTGCAAGTAGGGTTCGACCACGAAGATGGGTTCGGCCGCCACGCCCGGCGAGAGGCCAAGCCAAAGACCAAGCATGAAACCGAGCGAGTGCCCAAGCGAAAGAACGGCCGCGAGGCGGGAGAAAAGCATGGATCAATCGTTGGCGGGCACCCTGACGGCCACGCTGGGCGTGAGTGAAGAGTGTCGAGCTCGCGCCGGAATGGGTGCCCCGATGGGGCCGTTCAATGCCCATGCTCCCGACGCTTGAATGCAACTTGAAGTCGCGGAAGTCATGGCTTCGTCGGCGTCGAAGTCGGTTGGGCGGGCGATCGAGCAGTTCACGGTGTCGGTGGAGATGAATCCGCCACGGTTTGGCTCGCTGCCGCAACCGTCGCTGATGGTGCTGAGCGAGCCGGTGGCCAGTGCGAGACCGGGCCGCACCACCGTTCATCGTCGGCGGATCGGTGTCGGCGTGCTGCCGTGGTCGACGACGTCGAACCAAACCCCTTCGGCGGCCGCTCCGGAACCGCCACGTCGCGACGCGGCCATCGATTCGTCACTGGCGTGTCGCCCGCAGCGGGGTCGGTCGACACCCGCGGCTTCCACGCCGCCGAGCCGCCTAGCACCCCGCGTATCCTCCCCGCCGTGAGACTCGCCCTCCTCGCCGTCTGCCTCTGTGCCCTCGCCCC
>JBAXFU010000180.1:0-1820 GCA_037139735.1 Phycisphaerae bacterium | reverse complement strand
GCCGAAGAGCACCACCCGATTCCGTGCAACGTCATACGCCATCGAATGCCCGCCGCGAGCCGAAGGCCCCGTCGTCGCCATCAGCGTCCATGCGGCACCATCCCACCGCCACGTGTCGCCCATGCAGGTCGAATCATCGAGTTGGGTCTTGCCGCCAAAGAGCAGAACGCCCGCGGACCCCATCGACGCCATGGCATGATCGGACCGCGCCGAGGGACCGGCACCCTCGCGACGCAGCCATTGATCGTCCTTGAGAAGCCACGTGTCGCCGAGCATCTCGCCACGATCGTTTCGTCCGCCGAAGAGGAGCGTCCCGCCGTTGACCGCATCAAACGCCTGCGCGTGCACCCATCGCGAGCCGATGGGAAGCGGCCCTGTTGTCTCCAGTGCAAGCCTGATCCACGTCTGATTGCAATAGATGACACTGAGTGAGGCCGCAGCGCTCACGAGCGTCGTGCAGGCGTTCGACACGCGACAGGAATACAAACCTTGGTCCGAGGCCTGGACTGACGAAATCTGAAGAACCGGCCCCGTGACTCCCGAGATTCGCCCGCCGTTTGCCAAGGGCCGACCGTTCCGCATCCACGCATAGGTCACCGAACTGTCGCCCGACACGCCGACTCCAAAGCTGACCGTGCCCCCCACCCAATTCCCCGTGGAACTCGGTTGCGAAACGATCTGCATCGGCGTCGTCACCGCCAACGTGGCGGACTGCGACGTCGCCGTCCCGCAGCCATTCTGCACCACGCAGTCATACGTCCCCGCGTCGCCCACGGTCACCGTGCGGGTCAGGGTTGCCGCGTTGCTGTCGGGAATCACGACGCCGTTGCGCCGCCACATGTACGTGAAGGGGGGCGTGCCGCTGGTGGCCACCGAGAAGGTCGCCTCCGATCCGCTGCACACTGTCGTCGATGCCGGTTGCGAGGTGATGGCCGGCCTGCTGAAGCCGTTGAGAGCGAGCGTGACGGCGGACGTCGTCGCGCTCCCGCAGACGTTGGTCGCGACGCAGTCGTAGCTCCCGACCTCCGCGTTGGTGGCCCCAGGAATCGTCAGAGTCGCGGTCGTGGCCCCCGCGATGGCTTGCCCGTTCTTCCTCCATTGCAGGGTCGGAACCGGCGTGCCGATGAACGACGCCGTGAACTGCGCCTGATTGCCCTCGCAGACGCTCTGGGAGACGGGAACGGTCGCGACGAGGGGAGCGGCGTTGAGCGTCAGGGTCGCCGCGGCGCTCGTCACCGAGCCGCAAAGACTTCCCACGACACAGTCGTAGCTCGCCGCGTCGGCGGGTTGCACGCCGGCCAAAGTCAGTCTCGACGCATTCGCTCCCGGAATGGCTGTGCCTCCGCGACGCCACTGGAAGGTCGGGTTCAGACCCGACGTTGCCACCTCGAAGGTCACGGTGGCTCCGGGACAGACCGTTGCCGACGCGGGCTGAGTCGTGACCGTGACGCAGCCGGTGGTGATCGATGCGTCCGTGACCTGCACCGCGCCCTTGATCGTCCCGAAGTTGTCCGAGTTGCTCGCGAACCAAGAGGCCTCGCGCGCGCCGGTTGTCGTGTTGCGGCTCATTCCCGCAGTCGGCGCACCGATCACCAGCGTTCGAGGCGTCAGGTCGCTCCCCAACGTCATCGCGAACTTGGCGAGCACCACATTGCTGATAGTCGGGTTGAAGGGCGGATCGGTGCCTTGAACAACCAGAGAAAATGGCTTCTGGGCGCAGATCATGCCACCTGCCCCGTTGAAGTTGTTCGCCGCCGACGTGCCGATGGTCAGTCCCTGACCAACCCAGTTGGTGACGGTGGATCGCGCGATGCGAAGGT
>JBAXFU010000179.1:0-1898 GCA_037139735.1 Phycisphaerae bacterium | reverse complement strand
AAGGGGCCCCCCCGCCATGCCCGCCACTTCCCACCGCGTCCGCCGCGGCTTCACGCTGATGGAACTCCTGGTCGTCATCGGCATCATCGCCGTGCTGGCGGCCATCGTGCTCGTGGCGGGCGGCAAGGTCCTTGCGTCGGGCAAGAAGAACGCCACGCAGGACGTGCTCCGCATGCTCGACACCGCCCTCGAGGCGTACATCTCGGCCAAGGGCGGGCTCCCTGCCGCGACCGTCAACACGGCCATCGACGCGGCGGGCGCCCGCGTCCGCCTCGTGCCCGTGGCGGACATCACCTCGATCAACAGCGCGGGCCTGTTCGTGCTGCAGGCCGCGGACGTGCCCTCGGCCAAGGCGCAGATCGACGGCCTTCCCCAGAAGTTCCTCCGCTCCGCGGTGCTGGGCACCTTCGACGTCAACGCCAACCGTCAACTCATCACCCCGGTCGACGCGTGGGGGCGGAACATTCGCTTCGTGATGCCCGGGTTTGATGGCGTGGTCTCCGATGCGACCAATCCCGCCCAGGGCGCCCCCCTCGACGCCTCCCGCTTTCCGCAGCGCAAGACCAGCGAGCAGTGGGCCATGCCGACGCTGCTGCGGACCAACGCGGCCGGAACGGCCAACAGCGATGGCGGCGTCTGCGTCGGCAAGCGTCCCTACTTCTACTCCGCGGGCGAAGATGGCGATCCCTCCACGATCGAGGACAACGTCTACACGACCATCCCCACGATCACGCGAAACTGAGCGGTTCGCGGCTGCGTCATGCTCTCGCTCGGTCCGCTCCAACTCCGCACGAACCTGCTGCTCGCGCCCATCGCCGGGTACTGCGACCTGGCCTTTCGCACCATCTGCCGCGAACTGGGCGGCGTGGGCCTGGCCTGCACCGACCTCCTGAGCCCGCAAGGCCTGCTGCGAGGCACCGCCACCAGTCTCGACCTCGCCAAGACCAACGACTTCGACAAGCCCGTGGGCATGCAGCTCTACGGCAGCGACCCGGAGATCATGGCCGAAGGCGCACGCTGGGCCGTCGAGCACGGCGCGACCGTCGTCGACATCAACATGGGCTGTCCCGTCGACAAGGTCACCAAGAAGGACGGCGGGAGCAAGCTGCTGACCGACCTCTCGCGGGCCGTGGGCATCGCCGCACGCGTCGTGAAGGAACTCGAGCGGTGCACGATCGACGGCGATGAGTGGGTTCGTCGCGGCGGCGGCCCCGTCGGTCCCGGTGCGCGGGTGCAGATTCCCCTCACGTGCAAGATGCGGCTGTGCTGGCACACGTCGGACTACGAGGCGGGGCAGGCCTGTTCGCCTCATCTGGCCCGGATGCTCGCCGACGTGGGCGTGGTGGCGGTGACGGTGCACGGGCGGACCACGGAGATGAAGTTCCAGGGGCAGGTGCAACTCGCGGGGATCGCTCGCGTGGTGGAGGCCGTCGACGGGCGAATCCCCGTGATCGGCAACGGCGACGTGCGGGCTCCAGAGGATGCCGTGCGGATGCTCCGCGAGACCGGCTGCTCGGGCGTGATGATCGGCCGCGGCGCGCTGAGCACGCCCTGGCTCTTCCGCGACACCTGGCGATTCATGCAGACGGGCGAACTCGCCGCGCCGCCCCCGGAGGCCGAGCAACTCGCGGTCATCCGCCGGTACTTCGGGCTCATGCGAACCTATCGCGACGATCGCTACGCCCTCTTTCAGATCAACCGTCGAGTCAGTTGGTTCGCCCGTCACCTGCAGCGACCCCTGGCCAACGGCAAGCTCGAGAGCGTCAAGCCCTTCAAGGAGGCCATCCGCACCGCCCGCGCGGCGGCCGATGTGCTCGAAGCGCTCGATCGGTTCGAGGCCGGCGAGTTGCGGGGAGGCGTGCCGGACGAGCCCGACGCGGTCGCCGCGGACGCCTCCT
>JBAXFU010000178.1:0-1901 GCA_037139735.1 Phycisphaerae bacterium | reverse complement strand
TCGTCACGCCGCGTCGCCGTACCCGGCGTCGCCGGGGGCTTGCCCGCAAAGCCGGCCTGCGCACCCCGGCTCGACGAGGGGACGCCCGAAGCGGGCTGGCGTTCGCGAAGCAAGGCCACACCCGCTTTGCTCACGATCTCGACGCGACCCTCACCCGCCCCCGATGATCCGACGTCGCTGCGACACGTAATCCCACACCACGAACCGGTCGAGGTCTCGCCCGCCCGTGAAGAGCACGCGTCCGCGCGTCGACTCGGCCATGCGGTGCGCGAACTGCACGTCCTCGCTCGTCTGCGACCATGACGGCAGCAGGAAGACGTTGATGGTGATGCCTTCCTTCGCGCACGCCCTGGCCTCGCGGAGCGTGGCCTCCTCGGTCCGCGGGTCCGGGGGGTAGAGCATGTAGAGTATCGACTGCTCGAAGTGAGCGGTGGGGAGTCCGTCGGTGATGAGAATGACCTGCCGATTGGGCGTGGGTTGAGGAGCGAGCCACTGGCGGGCGAGTTGCAGCCCCCGCTGGATGTTGGTGAAGTGCTGGGGCACGGCCAGTTCGCTGGCGTGGGGCGCGCCCATGTCCACCCGCAGCCGCACGCGGGGGCTGGTGATCGACACGGGCTTGGGCATGAGCGTCGGAATCTCCGACACGGGCCTGGCCTTGGCGAAGGTGAAGAGCTCGATGAACTGCAGGAAGTCGCCGGGGTACTCGCTGCGGATGAGCGCGTCGAGCGCGAGGGCCATCCGCTTCACGTGGATGTACTGCCCGCCGTACCGCATCGAGCCCGACATGTCCATCAGCACGCAGGTGGCGCAGCGGGGCGAGCGTCGCGTGACGTGCGTCTCGATGTCGTCGCCTCGGAGTCGAAGGGGGCCGCCGCCGGAGCTTGCTTGCCGCAGCAGTGCGTTGGTGATCGTCGCGGGAAGGTCGATCGAGGACGCGGGGTCGCCGAACTCCCAGGGCCTCGTGCGGGCGAGTTCGACCGTGCCGTCGGGCGTCTCGACGCCCTCGTGTCGGCCCGACCGCGATGACGCCAGCGAGGCGAACAACTCGCGGAGCAGCTTGTGCTGGAAGGTCCGCATGGCCTTGGGCGACAGCCGCAGCCCCTGCGACGACTTCTCGAGCCCCTGCTCGCGGGCCTGGTTCGCGAGGTATTCCTCGACCTGTTGCCGCAGTCGGTTGAGCGACTCGATCTCCTCAGGGTCGGCGTGCTCGGCGAGAGAATCGAGGTCGATCACCCCGATGGTCGCGTCCTTCCTGGCCTGCTCGAGCTGCTTGAGCAGCTCGTCGATGGCCTCGAGCTCCTCCTTCACCTCGAGGGCCTTGGGCACGTCCATCTCCTCGCGGCCGGTGAAGGCGTACTTGCCCGCGAGTTGCTCCACTTGGTAGCGGTCGCTCAGGGCCTCCATCAGGTGCAGCAGGTCGAGGGCGAAGGGCGAATCCTCGCGACGCTGCTCGTACCACAGCCGCTCGACGTCGCGGATCTGCCCGGCCTTGGCGATGCGGTCGAAGCGGTCCTTCATGTCGCGGGGCGGCCGGGCCGCTCGCGTGGCCCGCTTGACGCACTTGGCGGTCAGCGCCCTCGCGGCGTCCGTTTCGTACGTGGCCAGGATCTTCGCCTTCCGCTCCCGCAGGCGAGCGGCGATCGACTCGAGACTCGGTCCCAGCGACGGAAAGAGCGAAGGATCGATCCGCACCGCGCGGGCGAGTTCCTCCTCGGTCAGGTCGTCGAGCGAGCCGTGGGCCAGCAGGTGCTCCATCGCGCCCGACGCCAAGTCCGGCGGCGGGGCCGACGGGGGCGGGAAGTTCTTGGGGTCGTACGCCAGGTACGTGTGCACCACGCCAGGCGGGGCCTCGCGGCTGCCCGGCGAAGCCTCGCGGCTGCCCGGCTGCGGCACGTCAGGTT
>JBAXFU010000177.1:0-1971 GCA_037139735.1 Phycisphaerae bacterium | reverse complement strand
CGCGGGCGAGGCGGCACGCGAAGATGGCCGGCCCGCAACGCAGGGTACCGGCGAAGAGGGTGAGGGTGGCGGTCGCCGTCGTCGCCGTCGCCGTCGGCGGCGTGGTCGCGGTCGAGGTGGCGAGGATCGGCCCGACGAGGGCGGAGCCCCGGCCGAAGGCGGGCAGCAGGACATGGCGCAGGGCGGTCCAGAGGCCGCTCCGTCGGACGAGCGTCGTGACGATCGTCCGGAGGATCGTCAACAGGTCGAACCGTCGCCTCGGCCGGAAGGTCGCCGCGAGGGTGGCCGTGAAGGCGGTCGCGACGGTCGCCGCGAAGGAGGTCGTGAGGGCGGGCGTCGTGACGGTGGCCGGCGCGATGATCGCGGGCGTCAGCCCCGCGAGGGTCGCGGCGGCGAGCGTCGCGGGGGTCAGGGTGGCGGGGCGCAGGGTGGGCGCGAGTCGGCTCCTCCTCCACCTCCTCCGCCGCAGGCACCCGTCGCTCCCGAGACGCCCAAGCCCCGGACGCTGTATGGCGCGATCCGCCGCAAGTTGTCGGCCAGTGAGTTGAACAAGCGGCCCAAGCCCGAGTGAGCACGCGGCGATGAGCGGCACTACGCGGCGTTTGGTCATTCTCGGTTCCACCGGCTCGATTGGCACGCAGGCCCTCGAGGTGGTGGAGCACGTCAACGCCCTGCACGACGCCGGGCGTTCGCCCCTCCGCTTCGAGGTGGTGGGGTTGGCCGCCGGACGAAACGGAGCGCTGCTGGCCGAGCAGGCCCGTCGACACGGCGTGCGTCGCGCGGCACTTCGCGAGGGACCGGTCGAGGGTTCCTTCGAGGCGTCATGGGAAGGGGCCGATGCCGCCGAGCGGCTCGTGCGCGAGACCGAGTGCGACCTGGTGCTGGCGGCGATGGTGGGGGCCTCGGGCGTTCCCGCCACGCTGGCGGCGGCGAACCTGGGCCGCGACATCGCCCTGGCCAACAAGGAGACATTGGTGGCGGCGGGCGAACTGGTCGTTCCCGCGGCACGGCGCACGGGCGCGCGGCTGCTGCCGGTCGACAGCGAGCACTGCGGGGTGTGGCAATGCCTGACAGGACGCTGCGGGGGCGCAACGCCCCCGTTCGAGGCGGCCTCGCACGTGCGGCGCATCACGCTGACGGCCAGCGGCGGGCCGTTCCGCACGTGGACGCGCGAGCAGATGGCGAGCGCCACGCCCGAGCAGGCGCGTCGTCACCCCACGTGGAGCATGGGCGACAAGGTGACGATCGATTCGGCCTCGCTGACCAACAAGGCGCTGGAGCTCATCGAGGCGCACTGGCTCTTTGGCATCGACCCCGAGCGACTGGGCGCGGTGATTCATCCGCAGTCGATCGTGCACGCCTTCGTCGAGTTCGCCGATCGCAGCACCCTGGCGCAACTCGCGACGCCAGACATGCGCACGCCCATCCACGCGGCGTTGGCGTGGCCCTTCGAGATGGGAGGCATCGGGCGAGAGCTTGATCTCGCGGCGATGTCGGCCCTGACCTTCGAGCCGGTGGACGAGACGAAGTTCCCCGCGGTGGCGACCGCGCGGGAGGTGATGCGTCGCGGGGGCACGAGCGGAGCGATCTTCAACGCGGCCAACGAGGAGGCGGTGCACGCGTTCATCGCGGGGCGCATCCGGTTCCCCGCCATCGCATCGCTGAGCGCCGAGGCGATCGACGCGATCCCGACGACGGCCGCGGAGAGTGCGGCATCGATTCACGACGCCGACGCCCGGGCGAGAGCATGGGTCGCGTCGCGAACGACGTGAACACGTTCACGCGCGAGCACCAAGCGAACGCCATCGGCGCCAAGCCCCCCGACCACACCGCCACGCACGCCGCCCAAAGGGCGGACGAGTGTTGCCGCGGGTGAGGGAAACCCGTGGAGAGGGCGAGGTCACCCCCTCACGCCCCCATCGGCGGTCGGGCGATCATCCATCCCACCCACGTCGCCACCAGTCCCGCACC
>JBAXFU010000176.1:0-2062 GCA_037139735.1 Phycisphaerae bacterium | reverse complement strand
GACCGGTCGGTCCCGTGGGGCCCGCCGCGCCGCCGCTCGTTCCGCCGCCGCCGTTGAGGGCGTAGAGGGCGAAGGGAGTCGCGTTGATCGGCTGACGTGGCAGCAGCGTGACGTAGGAGCCCGTGCCCGCGGGACGCCGCACTTCGACCTGCAGCCACCGCGCCGACCCGTTGAAGCTCGAGACGCCGAAGTCGAGTTCGACGGCGAATCGCCCGGCCGTCACGTAGACGTTGCTGGAACTGATCGTCGGACCGACCTGATTGCCCGCCCAGTTCGCGTCAAAGAGGCGAAATCGCAAGTCGGCGTTGCCCGTCACCGGCACGTCGTCGTCGCGCAACTCGCCTTGGTACGTGAACTTCGCGGACAGCGACTGCTGCGCGTGCGCCGCGCACGGGGCCAGGGCGCAGGCGATCACGCAACCAGTGACGGGAATGCGGCTCATGCTGCATGTGTCGACCGTTCCGACGCCGCACTTCATCACCCGTCGCGGGGATGCTCGCGCGTCGACGCCTGGCGAGGATCACTCAATGAGGAGCGGCATGGTTTTTTTCGGAATCAAATCAGTGATTTTCGAGGTTCGCGTAGGTTGCATTTCCGTTCTATGCTCTGGTTCCGATGACTCGTCCGTTCGTAGAGGCCCATCTCGTCAATCTCGTCTTCGTCACGTACCGGGTCCCCGACGACCTGCTCAAGCCGTACCTGCCGCGAGGCTGCGTCTTGGACAAGTATCGTGGCGCGACCTATGCCACGCTCGTCGCCTTCGACTTCGAGGAGACGCGGGTCGCGGGCTGGCGGGTGCCGATGCACGTCACGTTTCCGCAAGTGAGCCTGCAGTTCTACGTCAGGCACGACGGGCGTCGCGGCGTGTGCTTCGTTCGCGAGTTCGCGCCGCGGTTCGGCGTGTCCTTGGTGGCGAGCCGGGTCTTCAACGAACCCTTCTCCACCGCGGCGATGACCACGCTGGTCGGGCGGACCGACACCGAGCAGCAGTTCTCCCGAACCTTTCGGACGGGCGACCAGACGCACCGCGTGGTGGCCGCGGTCTCTCCCGATCTCCCCACGCTTCCGCGGCCCGAAAGCGAAGAGACGTGGATCAAGGAGCACGAATGGTGCTTCGGAAGCAATCGCGAGGGACGAGCGATCATCTACCGGGTGGCGCGTCCGCAGTGGCTCGTCTGGCACGTCAACTGGTACTCCATGTCCGTCGACTTCGGGGCCGCCTTCGGGGAGAAGTGGCGGTTCCTCAACCGCGAATCCGCGTCGCACGTCATGGTCGCCGAGGGGTCGGCCGTCAAGATCTACACGCCCAAGGTGATCGGCTGACGATCGTCGGTCGGCCGACTATTGGCCCAAGGCTCGCAGCAGCACCGTGGCGTACGCGCCTCGCGGCAGGCTGAAGCGGATCGTTCGCTTGAGCCTCCCCGCGCGCCCCATGTCGTCCGGTTCCGCCGCCGTCACCGTCGCGTCGCGTGCCGTCGCCAGGAGCGGTCTGGTCGCCTCCGAGAAGGCGGGCCGGCGAAGCCCGGGAACCCGAAGGCGTTCGATCGACAGGCCGTCCGCCGCGAGCACTTCCTTGGCGGCCCGCCCCCACGCGCCGTGCAGTTCCGTCGAATCGCACAGCATCGGAAGTTGGAGGGTGCGGCGTTCGGGGGTCCAGTGCACCGCCGTCGGGAAGATCATCCCGTCGTGCGAGACGTCCGACGAGGGAATCAGGTCGTCGGAGGGCGTCGAACGCACCAGCGCGGCCGCCACGGCGTTCCAGAGATGCGACTGAAAGGCCTCGACGTGCATCTGCTGATCGAAGTGGGGGAGGGCGGCATACGCATCCTTCCACGACGCGCCCGCCTCGAGCGCCTCGACGGCCGCTCGCTGCGGACACCCGGGCGTCAGCCGCACGATCCGCTTCCAGTCGCCCCAATGCATCGCCATCGCGCGAGTCAACGCTCGGCGGGCGCCCGTGTCCTTGCGTGCCGGCGTGCCGATCGCGAGGCGAAGGGCGCCCTCGAAGTCCCCCTCGACCAGCCGCCTGGCCACGAACCCCGCGCCGTGTCGATTGGACCCC
>JBAXFU010000175.1:0-2142 GCA_037139735.1 Phycisphaerae bacterium | reverse complement strand
GGGAACGGCCTGTCGGGGAACGGCCTGTCGGGGAACGGCCTGTCGGGGAACGGCCCGCGGCGAGGTCGAACCGCGGCCGGACGCTCAGCGTCGAGTCGCCGCCGCGGGCGTTGGCACATACGCCTCACCGGACGCGCATTGGCCGTCGAAGCTGACCAGCCTGGCGAAGACCTTGACGGGCCGTATGGCCTCGACATGGAGCGCCAATCGCTGCTCGACGGGAACCAACGGGTAGGAGAAGGCGGGATTGGGCTCCTGGATCGTCACGTAGAACCCCTCGAACCCGTACCCCTCGGCCCGACGGTCAAGCGTGATGCGCCATCCGGGACTATCGGGCCGAACCATCGCCAACCACTGACCCGCCGACTCCTCGAGGGAGATCGGAGGTCCGTTGTACTGCGCCTGGGTGACCTCCGGCGGCGGCGACCCTGTGGTGCAACCGGCCGGGCCCGTCGCGAGGCCGCCGGCGATCAGCACCATGCCGCCGCATCGCAGGATCAGGCCGGCCCATCGTCGGCTCGGCCGGGCCGAAGGTCCGAGGGTGATCGTCGAAGCCGTTCGGATCGCCGTCTTGCTCATCAGCCACCTCATCAGCGTCCGGGTTCGACGCGTGGGCCCTGTCGCGAACCGCTGGAAGAGGGACACGGCCACGCGCCGCCCCGTATACTTCACACGGTCGCCACCCGACCCCACGGTATGGATGCCGAACGGGCATGGGCGAGCGTGCTGCCGCCACGATCGGCGGCCGCCTCGACGCGACCACCAGGCGCTGGAAGGAGTCGGGCCCATGATCAATCAACGGCGTGGCGGCGGCGTTCAAGGCACCTTGGCCTTCGGAGTTGGGACTCTCAGCGCCGGGACTCTGCGCTTGGGGCTGCTCGCGTTGCTGCTGGTCGCCGGGTGCGCCGACGTCCGCCGCGACGTGCGCGACCGGGTGGACACCACGGTCGATGCGATCTCGAGAACGGCGACGCCGACGGGCCCTCGCGACACGGCGACGATCCGTCGCGAGCCCGACCTGCGGGTTCGCATCATGCGACAGGCCGACAGCCAGCAACTCGCGGGGCCCGAGCGCTTCGTCGTGCGTGCGGCATCGGGCACCGCGACTTCACCCGCGCAGAAGGCACGCACGCTCGCCGGCCCCCTGACCATCTCGAGCGGCGAGCGGGGCGTTCGGACGATCGACGGCCATGGCGTCCAGGTGGACTGGGGGTTCGGAGTCGACCTTGACATCCTCGCGAGCGACGGCACCATCGACGGCGCGGCGGAAGCGCCGAGCGAGTCGCTGCGATTGGGAAGTCGCCTCATTCCGGGCTTCATCACCATCCGCCCATCGTGGAGCGAGCATGCCGCCCGCTTCGATGTCATCGCGACGATGCCGGTGGAGTCGTACCTGCCCGGCGTGCTCGGCAAGGAGTTGATCCGCACATGGCCGCGGCAGGCCTTCGAGGCCCAGGCGGTGGCGGCCCGGACCTACGCCCTGCAGGAGCGGAGCCGAGCCCGAACGGAGGGCCGATTGATCGACGTCGAGGACACGACCTCCGATCAGGTCTTCGAGGGCACCTCGTCGCTGATGGTGGCGGTGGAAGCGACCAGGGCCACCCGCGGCTGGGCACTCACCGACGACGGATCCTGCATCCGGGCCTACTTCTCCAGCCAGTGCGGCGGCCGACCCGCCTCGGCGGCCCGTGCGTGGACGACGGGCTCGCCGCTGCCATTCAACCGCGCCGGCGCCCTGCAGGGCAAGCCTCGCCAGGCCTACTGCCAGCGGTCACCCCTTCATCGCTGGACGATCGAGCGATCCGCCGACGACCTGCAGAAGCGGCTTCGCGCCTGGGGACGTTCCAAGGGCCGCGACCTGATGGGGCTCACGCGGATCAGGAGCATCGAAGTCCGCGATCGCAACGAGGCCGGACGGCCCGACGCGTACAGCATCGTGACGGACACCGGCCGGGAGTACGCGATGTCGCCCGAGGAACTTCGCGAGGCGGCGAACTGGAGCGTGCCCGGGCTCGACCCCATCACGAAGGAGAATCGCTTCAGCAGCGGCGACGTGGACGTGATCATCCGCGCCGACTCGGTCCGCGTGATCGGCCGCGGTTTCGGTCACGGCGTGGGCATGTGCCAGTGGTGCGCCAAGGG
>JBAXFU010000174.1:0-2193 GCA_037139735.1 Phycisphaerae bacterium | reverse complement strand
GCGTGACGGGGGGCGTGACGGGGGTCATGCGGCGGTTCCGGCGGCGGGTGTTCGTCCTCCCCAGCCGCCCATGCGGTCGGGCTGCTTCGAGGAGATCCACAGGCAGAGAAGGCCGAAGGCGAGCATCACCACGCTGAGCCACTGGCCGCGAGAGAGCCCGGCGACGCGTTGGATCGCCAGGTCGGCGTCTGGCAGCCGGTAGAGCTCGGTCACGATCCGCAGCGCGCCGTAGAGCAGGAGGAAGAGGGCGACGATGAAGCCGGGGCGGCGAGGCCGTCGCCACGCGAGCAGCAGGCACAGCCCCAGCACGAGCCCCTCGGCCGCGGCTTGGTAGAGCTGCGAGGGGTGGCGGGCGGCCAGGAGCGGTTCGAGCTTGGCGGCGATGTCGCGGGCCGTCGGGCCACCCTTGTGCAGAAGCCGGACGAGGCGTTCATACGCATGCTCGTCCTTCTCGACGCCCACGCGATAGGTGTCGATGAGTTCCAGCAGGCGTCGTTGCTGGTCGGGGTCGAGCGGGGGCTCGTGACCGTCGAGGCGTTCCTGAGGGAACTTGACGCTCCACCACGGGGCGGTCTGGCCGGGCCTTGCGACGATGTCGCCCAGGAGCTCCCCGTTCACGAAGTTGGCGAGGCGACCGAAGAAGAGGCCCGGGGTGCACGTCAGGGCGGTGAGATCCATCAGGTGGAGCAGCGGCACCTTGGGCGCCGCGGTGTCCTCGCGGTCGAGCGTCCGCTTGATCCACCAGCAAGCGGCCAGCACGCCGATCATGCCGCCGTGGCTCGACATGCCCCCCTTGTTGAGCATGAGCAGACCCCACCATGGGAAGGACCGCTCGAAGGAGACCAGCAGGCCAGGGTCGTAGAAGGCGACGTAGCCCAGACGCCCTCCGACCATCACCCCCATGCACAGCACGAGCATTGCGTCGGCGATCTGCTGCTCGGAGAGGGGCGTGCCCCCGCGACGGCGGAGGGTCCGCAGGAGCAGGTACGCCACCATGAATCCCGCGGCATACGCGGTGCCGTACCAGCGCAGGCCCACCCCCGGGGTGATCTCCCAGATGAAGGGATCAAGGTCGTGCAGCCACGCGCCGAGGGTGAGGGGGAAGGACATGCCGATGAGCACTGTACGAGCCGACCCGCGGGGGCCGCGACGGGGCGGGAACGGGGCCTCCATCTATACTCGGGGACGAACTGGCCCTTTCCCATCGCGATGACCGATGCCTCCGAGGTGACCAAGGTCCTCCTCGAGGGGGCCGCGGCATCACGTGCGGCGGCATGCCGCCGGGGCTCGATCGACGTGGTGCACGCCCCCGGGCGGCTGATCGCCACCGGCGACCTGCACGACAACCCGATGCACATGGCCACGGTGGTGGAGGCGGCCAACCTGGCGAGCACGGAGGAGGACCCGAGCAAGCCGCGGTCGCATCTGGTGCTGCACGAGTTGATCCACGGCGACAACCGGCTGAACGGGATGGACCTGAGCTATCGCGTGCTGACGCGGGCGGCGGACCTCAAGCGGCGTTTCCCCGAGCACGTGCACGTGCTCCTGGCGAACCACGAGTTGTCGCAGATCAGCGGGGCGGGGATCGTGAAGGACGGCGTGCGGGTGGTGGAGGCCTTCAACGCGGGGGTGGAGTACGTCTTCGGGTCGGAGACGGACACGGTGCAGGCCGCCATCGGCGAGTTCGTGCGGTCGATGCCTCTCGCGATGCGGTGCGTGACGCCCACGGGCGACATCCTGTGCGCGCACAGCTTGCCGACGGCGGCGATGATGGCCCGGTTCGATCCGACGGTGCTGACGCGGGAGTTGACGGAAGAGGACTACCAGCCCCGGACGGGGAGCGCGTACATCATGGTGTGGGGCCGCCAGTACGACGCGGGGTTGCTGGAAGACCTCGCCGAGCGTTGGGGCGTGGGGATGTTCGTGCTGGGGCACGAGCACTGTCCGGACGGCGTGATGCTGGTGCCGCCGGCGGCGGTGGTGCTCAACAGCGACCACGAGCGGGGCGTGTACCTGCCGATCGACCTGGAACATCCGCCGCGGCCGGAGGCGTGCGCGGGGATGTGCGTGGCGTTGCGAGGGGCGTGATTCGCGCGAGGCCGCGACGCCGAAGGCGTTTCCGAACGTAGCCGGGGGTGGCGGCGTTTCGCCGACACCCCCGGATGCGACGCGCGGTGCGCATGAACCCCGGAG
>JBAXFU010000173.1:0-2202 GCA_037139735.1 Phycisphaerae bacterium | reverse complement strand
GCTCAACGAAGGGACGCCCTTCGGGCTGGCGACACGGCCGCGAACACGTCGACACCCCTGATCCGCGCATTCCCCCGCCAGCCCGCTTCGGGCGTCCCTTGGTTGAGCCGGGGTGCGCAGCCCGGCTTTGCGGGCAAGCCCCCGGCGGTACTCGACGTGCCATGCCCATGAAAAAGGGCCGCGTGGTTTCCACGCGGCCCGGAAGCGCTTCGCTTGAGGGTCGGCTCAATGGCCCGCGGCGGGTCCGTCGGCTTGATCGCGACCCTGGATGAGCTTCTTGAGCAGCGGCGTCAAGGCAGCCACCAGCAATCCCACACCGGCGGAGGAGACGACGAAGAGGAAGAAGTAGTCGGCCTGACCGCCGAAGTTCCACGGGAGCTTGATCTCGCCCCTTTCGATCTGCTCGACCTTGGCGGCGATCAGGCCGCCGCCGAGGTTGGCGATGAAGCTCGAGATGAACCAGACGCCCATCAGCAGCGAGACGAAACGCTTGGGAGCGACCTTGGTGACGTAGGAGAGGCCTGTGGGCGACAGGCACAACTCGCCAACCGTGTGCCAGAAGTAGGTCATGAAGATCAGCAGCATGCCGGCCTTGGCCCCGCCCTTGGCGGCGATGCCCGCCCAGACCATGAAGATGTAGCCGAGCCCGACGAAGAGCAGGCCGAGGGCGATCTTCATCGGCTGACTGGGGTCGAGGTTCCGCTTGCCAAGTCGCGTCCAGATCGCCGCGAAGAGTGGGGCGAGGATGAAGATCAGGCCGGCGTTCGCCGACTGGAACCACGTCGCCGGCACCTCCTTGCCCATGAACATGCGGTCGGTGTTCTGCTCGGTGAAGACGTTGATCGATGAGCCGGCCTGCTCGAAGGCGATCCAGAAGAAGACGTTGAAGAGCATGAAGAGGAAGATCGAGGCGGTGGGGCCTCGGTCCTCAGGTCGCTGGATCGCCACGAACCAGATCGTCAGTCCGATCACCACGACGCTGATGACGGCCATCACGATCGGCGAGAGAAGATCCTGAACGCTGGAGAGCCAGCCTTGGTGATAGACCACGCCGAAGAATGCGGAGAGGCCGAGACTCGCGAAGAGGAAGAGGGGGGCGGCGTTCGACCTTCCTTCGGGAGGCAGGCCGATGTTCGCGAGGTAGGCGGGGCGGAAAAGGACGTACATGATCAAGCCGGCGATCATGCCGACGGCGGCGGAGCCGAATCCCCAGTGCCATCCGACCTCCTCGCCAAGGGTGCCGCAGACGAAGGCGCAGAGGAACGCGCCCAGGTTGATGCCCATGTAGAAGATGGTGAAGGCGCCGTCGCGGCGGGGATCGCCCTCCTTGTAGAGTTGGCCGACCATTACGCTGACGCTGGGCTTGAAGTGGCCCGTGCCCAGCACGATCATCGCAAGGCCGGCGATGAAGACGGACATGCCCAGGTGATTGTGGGCCATGTCGCCCATGCCCGAGACGGCGAGCACGATGTGTCCGATGGAGATGAGCAGGCCGCCGACGAGCATCGAGCGGTGGGTGCCGATGAGCTTGTCGGCGATCATGCCGCCGAAGATCGGGAAGAGGTAGGCAAGCCCGGTGTACCAGCCATACAGGGTGCTGGCTTCGGCCTTGGACCAGCCTCGCCCGGGGTTGAAGCCGTTCTCGTCGCCGGTGGTCTTGGCGATGAGGTAAAGCACCAGCAGGCCGCGCATGCCGTAGTAGCTGAACCGCTCCCACATCTCGACGAGGAAGAGCAGGAAGAGGCCCGGCGGGTGTCCGAGCAGCGTGCGTTCGGACGTGGCGGGAACGGGAGTGCTCATGCGCTGTGGCTCCGTGCGGTGAAGTCGAGACCCGCCCGGAATCCGTCCCGGGCCGCTGGGCCTGTCCGGGCCGGAATCGGCCCGCGTGCCGCCGCCGCGACGCAAGCTCGCGACCTTGGCGTCCAGAGGATACCAGCCCCGCGCGCGCCACGCAAGGGTTTCGCCCGGGCGTGTCGATTCAGCGAGCGTCGTGCCGCACCACGCCCTGGCTCACCACCGCCTCGATCCACCGATCATCCCAGGCGTAGAGCAGCGTCGAGAGCGGGTCGGGCGAGTCTCGCCACGGCTTGGTCGGCCGCACCACCAGCAGGTCGGCGTCGTTGCCCGGCGCGAGCGTGCCCCGGTCCACGAGGCCGATGGCCGCCGCGTTGCCCGCCGTGATCCGCCACCACGCCTCCGCCG
>JBAXFU010000172.1:0-2231 GCA_037139735.1 Phycisphaerae bacterium | reverse complement strand
CGGCGTTCGCCCTTGAGCTTGCCGAAGAAGACCTTGCGGCGGGCCACGTCGAGCGGCCCGATGCGTGCCGCCAGGTCGGGCGGGAGAATCGGCTCGGGGGTCGGTCGGGTGATGTGCTCGGACTTGAGCATGGGGGTGCAGCGGGGCGAGACGGGGGCGGCGGAGGGGGCGACGGGGCGGGTGACCCAGTCGAAGGTGGGGAGGGCGCGGCCATCGGAGAAGCGAACGCCCCGGTCGCTCACGAGCGAGCCGTCGGGGCAGGACCCCGTGGCGCGGACGGCAAGATCGACGATGCCCCGGCTGCGGAGCGAGACGACCTCGCCGCGGTCGCAAACGCCGTCGGCGTCGCCGTCGAACCAGAGGGCAAGGCCGTCGAGTTCGCAGCCCTTGAGCCGACCGTCGCGGTCGTCGTCGAGGGCGTCGAGCGCTCGATAGCCGTCCTCGAAGAACGTCCACCACGTGGCCGAGCCGAGGAGCTGGCGACCCGAGGTGATGCGGCCCTTTCCCGAGGGGTCCCAGACGAGGATGCCGGTGGTGGGCTTCACCCACGACCACGTCAGGCCGCGGCCGGTGCCATCGAGGTCGAACGTCACGTGGACGTCGCGGGCGAGCATGGACTCGATGCCCGCATCGCCCGGGCTGGTCATGGGGATGATGATGGGCGTGATGGCGCCGCACGGGGGCAGGGTCTTGAAGGCGGCGACGGCGGCCTCGACGACCGTGGTGCGCACCGGCGGCCGGTGCTCGGCGGGCACGAAGCGCAGGTAGTCGTTCGCGGCCTGGAATGACAGGAAGTCCGAGAGGCCGGTGAGGCCCTGCTGCGCGTGGCGGCTGTCGGCGATGAAGCCGAGGGAGTAAGCCGCGAAGTACTGTTCGCCGATCTCGGCCCGCCAGGCCGCCGCGAACGCGAGGTCAAGGGCCTCGCGACGCGGGCCCGTCGCCTGCTTGCGGGCACGAACGACCGTCCAGGTGAACGCCCGGAGCGAGGCGGGGTCGGTGCGATCGCCGAAGGTGGCGGGGATTCGCGTCGCGTTGGCGATGGTCCGGTCGGCCTCGGGGCCCGGAGCCTGCAGCGAGTCGACGATGCGGGCGGCCTGCTCGGCTTCGGAGGCGTCGACCTTGTCGACGTCGAGCATCGGGGCCGTTCGCAGCGAAGGCGTCAGCGGCAGGGCGGCCTCGGCGACGCACGCGAGCGCGTAGCGGTACGAGGCCTGCGCGGGGCGAAGGCGGATGGCCCGGTTGAAGGCATCGATGGCCGCCGCGGCGTGTTCGGCGGCCTTCTCGAAGCCCGCCGCCGCCGTGGGCTGGGGGCCCGTGAGGTCGTAGAGCTTCGTGGGTTCGTCGGGCGATTGCACCGGCACGTCCGACCCGCCGTGCGTGACGAGGTAGGCGTGCACGCGGCCGAGGTTGTACCACGCTTCGGCGTCGTCCTGGGACTTGGCGAGGCGGGCCTTGATGTTGGCGATGACCCGAGCGGCGGGGACGTCCATGGGCGCCATGAAGTGGCCGTCGCATGGCAACGGCGAAGCGACCGCCGCGAGGAGGGCCGCGGCGGCGATCAGCGAGCGTGTTCGGATCGATGCTGCCATGGGTGATCTCCCGAAAGCGTTTACGCGCCAACCTTGACGGGATCGGTGGGGGTGAGGTCCAGGATCTGCTTCACGAGGCCGTCGACATCCACGCGATCGGCTTCGGCCTCGAAGTTGAGCAGCACGCGGTGGCGGAGGCACATGGCCGCGGCGGCCTTTATGTCGGCGTAGCTCACGTGGAAGCGTCCCTCGACGAGGGCCTTGACCTTGCCGGCGAGCATCAGCGCCTGCGCGCCGCGAGGCGACGCGCCGCAGCGGACGTACTTGTTGGTGGGGCCCGCGGCCCCGCCCGCGGCGGTGTTGGTGCCGGGGTGCGTCGCGAGCACGAGGCGAGCGACGTACTCCTTGACGTGCGGCGCGACGACGACGTTGCGGACGAGGTCCTGCATCTCGAGGATGCGAGGGCCGTCGAGGACGGTCGAGGCCTCGGGCTGCAGGGCCGCCGTCGTGCGGTCGAGGATGGTCATGAGGTCGTCGAGCCGGCTGTAGCCCACGACGATCTTGAAGATGAAGCGGTCGAGCTGCGCTTCGGGCAGCGGGTAGGTGCCCTCCTGCTCGATGGGGTTCTGCGTCGCGAGGACGAGGAAGGGCTTCTCGAGCTTGTACGTCACGCCCGCGACGGTGACGCTGCGTTCCTGCATC
>JBAXFU010000171.1:0-2278 GCA_037139735.1 Phycisphaerae bacterium | reverse complement strand
CGCAACGACGCGACGAGATGGATGGGGACCGGTGCCACAAGCGGCACCTCCGCCGTCAATAACTTCAATGGTGCGGGTGGAATGGTCTGCGGGCAAAAGCAGGCGCCGACAACGGCCGATCCTGCCCGCCTTCCCGGCAACACCGACATCCGCGTGATGGTGCTCGCGTTGGATGTCGGTCCGGCGCCCGCGGGGGCTGCACATGTCATCGAGGCGCAGGCGCCCACCGCCGGCATGTCTCGTAACTCGACGACCGGCGCTCGCGAGGCGTCGTGGTACGCCAACACCAGCGAAAATGCCCCGTCGATCAGGGCACCGGTCGTCGTCAATCAAGCCACGATCATCGTCTCCCCCTGCATCGGCGACTTCAATCTCGATGGCGGTGTCGATGGGAACGATGTGGCGCCCTTCTTCGAGGCGTGGCAGAGTGCTGATGTGATGGCCGATGTCAACAACGACGGAGGCGTCGACGGGCAGGATCTCTTCCTCTTCTTTGAACGCTGGCAGGCGGGATGTTGACGCGCTCCTTTGGGCGATGATCGGGCGGCCCGCCCACCCGGCGCGTCGCCACCTGCCGAAGCGGGCTGGGGCAGCGTGTCCCTCGATGTCGCGGGATGACGGGCGTATCCTCGCTCCATGCTGCCATTCGCCGCCGCCGCCGCCGTCTGCTCGCTGCTTGCCGTCGCGGCTGATGAAGCGCCCGTTCGCCTCGTCCGCTGCGGGCACCTCATGGCCGTTCCCGGTCGCGAGCCGCTCGACAATGTCACCGTCGTCGTCAAGGGCGATCGCATCGACGCCGTCGTGCCCGGATTCGACACGCGGATCGACGGCGCAACCGAAGTCGACTGGCGGAACGACTGGGTCATGCCCGGCTTCATCGATTGTCACGTCCACCTTTCGATGTTCTTCGACCAGACCGTTCGCCCTCGCTACACCACAGAGAGCTCCGAACTCGTCGCCATCAAGGCCACCCAGTACGCCAAGGTCACCCTCGAGGCGGGGTTCACCACCGTTCGCGACCTGGGCGCCACCGACACCAACGCCATCTTCGCCCTCCGCGACGCCATCAACAAGGGATACGTCGTGGGGCCTCGCATCCTCACCGCCGGGCACGCCATCGCCGTCACCGGCGGCCACGGTGATTCGACCCTCGGCTACCGCCCCGGCCTCTTCCCCGAGCAGACCCCCGCCGACGGCATCGCCGACGGACCCGACGAGTGCATGAAGGCCGTTCGCGCCCAGGTCAAGCTTGGAGCCGATTGCATCAAGCTCACCGCCACCGGCGGCGTGCTCTCCACCTCTTCCGCCGGGCTCGCCAAGCATTTTTCCGACGCCGAACTCAAGGCCATCGTCGACACCGCCCACGCCATGGGCCGCCGCGTCGCCGCTCACGCCCACGGCCTCGACGGCATCAATGCCGCCATCGTCGCCGGCGTCGATTCCATCGAGCACGGCACCTTCCTCGACGACTCTTCCGTCAAGCTCATGAAGGAACGCGGCACCTACCACGTCCCCACGCTGCTCGCCGCACAGACCGTCTTCGACAATGCCGCCAAGCCCGGCTACTACCTGCCGATGGTCGCCGCCAAGGCGCGTCTGGTCGGCCCCAAGGCCCGCGAAATGTTCCGCCGCTCGCATGAGGCCGGCGTCAAGATCGCCTTCGGCACCGACACCGGCGTCAGCGAACACGGCCTCAACGCTCGCGAGTTCGGGCTCATGGTCGACGAAGGCATGAAGCCCATGGAAGCCATCCGCAGCGCGACCGTGGTCGCGAGCGAACTGCTTGGCATCGACAAGGAGGTCGGCACGATCGAAGCCGGCAAGGCCGCCGATCTCGTCGCAGTGGCCGGCAATCCATTGGAGGACATTCGCCGACTCGAGCATGTCGCGGGCGTCATGAAGGCGGGGGCCGTGATCAGGCCGTAACAGGGTCGAAAGAGGGCCGCAAGACGGTCGCGGCAATGCAGCGGCCGTGCGGACTCCTCCGTGAGTTCGAGACGACCCCTGCATCGCCCCAGACGATCGCGTCGCCGACGCCGGAAGGAACGCCTGATGTCCAACGATCACCTGCGGTGTCATCGAACCACGGCACCACGTGCTCGGGTCGGAACGAACCAGGGGGCGCCCTGCCTCAGCACCCGCCATCCTGCCACGAGCGGATAAACGTCTCGACGTCCGAGCCGTCCACGCCGCCGTCCCGGCAGCACCCTTCCACGCGCCGCAGCCAGCCCGCCTCGGGCGTCCCTTGGTTGAGCCGTGGGCGCGACCCGGCTCTGCG
>JBAXFU010000170.1:0-2305 GCA_037139735.1 Phycisphaerae bacterium | reverse complement strand
CGCAAAGCCGGGCCGCGCCCTGGGCTCCCTGCCGAGCGCCCGCAGCGGGCTGAAGCAGGGACTTGCCGCCGATTCGCGCCCGCCAGCCCGCCTCGGGCGTCCCTTGGTTGAGCCGTGGGCGCGACCCGGCTCTGCGGGTCAAGCCCCCGGCGGAGTCGATCCGCGCGGCGGGCCGTGCCCAGTGCGTCGACGAGGCGTGACGATCGCGTGCCTTGTGCCGCGTCAGGATCGGTGCGGGGGCTGTCGAAGTCCCTTTCGCCGGCGACCTGGGCGGCGTTGCATCCCGCCGCTGTCGCGGCTTGTCGCCGCGGTTGCCGCGACGATTCTTCCCCTCCTCCGCAGCCGGCGACTCGTCGGGAGGGGCTGTGTCGGACGTCGATGGCGTTCTGGCAAGTGCCGAGATGGACGTGTGTTATCACTCGACCGGTCCACGACATCGCGGAAGCGGATGCCACCAGATCACTCCTCTGGCCCTCGTGCCAGCGTCGATTGTCCTGAAATCATGGCCGCTGCTGCCGATCGGCTCCGTTCTTATCGGAGCGTCGGCCGTTCGAGCCGGTAGTCGGCTCCGAGCGGGGCTGGAAGGTGGCCGAAGCCGACGCACGTACGTGGTCAGGCGTTGGGGGCCCACGCCGCCCGACGCCGAGGGGAGTGAGGGGCATGGGGAAAGGTGAACTGAGGAGTGGCGGGACGTCGACCGGACGCAGCGGGGGCGGCGGTTTCCGCGTCGCTCGGATCGAAAACTTCGGTCGACTCCGGCCTCCTGCGTCGCACGCGTGGATGTCGGCAGTCGTCGCCATCGGTTGTTTTGCCTCGTGGGCGATGGCTCAGCCGCTCACGAATCCCGGTGCGGTCAGGGGCTGGGCGAAAGCGGTATTGCAGGGGCGTGCCGACATCGTGCTGTTCGGCGATTCGAACGTGGCGTACAACGGCCACGGCTTCGATGCCGGCATGACGCGGGCCGCACGCGCGTTCGTGGACAGCTACGGCACCGGGCTGCTCTGGTTCGGCGAAAACCGCGGCTTGGGCGCCGGCCTGGGCGACGGGTACGGCACGATCGCCGGCAGCTCAGGATTCTCGTACGACGGCTCGCCGATCGACGCCGCCAACGTCGCGAACGACTTCACGCAGTACCTGTACCTTGCTGCGCCCAGTCAACTGAATGGCGCGCGACAGGGCGGACTCTGGACCGGCCCCGAGGCCGTCGACGCCCGCTCGAATCTGCGTTGGCACGTCACGGAGGGCACCTTCCCCGGTGGAGGCTCGTGGCGTCCGACAGTCCGGCTTGGCGTCCCGCCGTACACGCTCGTTGCCGACTTCGGCACCGTCTCGACCCAGGGGGCGCTGGGATTGCGGACAACCTCCCTTTCGCTTCCGGCCGATGCGACAAGGGCACCGCTGCTCGAGTGGCGACTGGCGCCATTTTCCTTTGCCACGCAGTTCGTCGGCAATCTGCTGGCCGTGAGGAGTCGCGTGGAGGATTTCAACATCGGCCGCGGCGCAGCGGTGCACTCGTACTTCTTCGCCGGCGGTCGGTCCTCGCGTTGGATGGCGGCTTGCGTGGAGGCGACGAGCGACGCCGCCATCGCGGCGTACCTGATGGATGTTCGGCGCACCTGCGACCACGTGCTCGTCGTGATCAATCAGGGGCTCAACGATCGCAGCGAGACATCGCCGAGCATCCGGGGAATCAGGCCCGGCAACAGCCCGGCGGCGTTCGTCGACAACATGACGTACGTCATCGACCGCGTGCGGGGAGCGTGGGTGTCCCAAGGGTGGTCGCTCGACCAGTTGCACGTGCTGGTGTGCGTCGCGCATCCGGTCTCGACGCCGCAGTCGCCGGAGCTGCAAGCCTATCTCTACGCCATGCGGGCACTCGCTCGCACGGACATCGCGGTCACGTCGCTGGCGGAGTATCACACCGAGGCGACCTACGCGGCGCGAGGGTGGTACGCGACGACGACGGATCGCACGCACCTCAGCACCGCCGGGTACGACGCGACGTCGATGACGCTGCTCCAATCGGTACTCGCGACGGCATGCGATGCCGACTTCAACGGCGACGGAGGCGTTGACGGAACGGACGTGGAGTCGTTCTTCCTCGCGTTCCTCGACGCCGCTCCCGAGTGCGACGTCAACGTGGACGGCGGCGTCGACGGCTCAGATGTCGAAGCCTTCATCAGGGCGTGGTCGTCGGGGTGTTGAGCGCCGATTCCTTGTCGAAAATCGACTCAATCGTGTCCGCTTCGCTCGGGTGGCTTCGTTCTGGGAACAGAGAGACGTGTCGGCCCTTGGGGTCGAACCG
>JBAXFU010000169.1:0-2316 GCA_037139735.1 Phycisphaerae bacterium | reverse complement strand
TCTGGTCCATCACGCTCTACGACAACCTCACCCGCGGACCGGTCATCACCGACGCCGGCTCGTCCGACCTCTCCTCCCGCCAGGACCTCGAGGTGAACCCCGACGGCTCGGTCGACCTCTTCTTCGGCCCCTCCAAGCCCGCGGGCGCGAACCGGAACTGGGTCAAGACCATCCCCGGCCGAGGCTGGTTCCCGTACTTCCGCTTCTACGGACCGCTCGAGGCCTACTTCGACAAGTCGTGGCACTTGAACGACATCGAACCGGTGAAGTGAACAAGCCAATCCCGAATCGAAAGGACCACGACCCTGCCAGCGGAAGTTCGCGCCCCGGCTCAGCCGCATCCTGCTCCCCGAGCAGCGCACGGAAACAGCGGGCGTCTTCAAAGCACGCGGGGTTCTGTCACATCGCGTCGCTTCAGAAGTGCGCGACCAGCGCTCCGTACCGCTCAGCCAGGTAGTCAACGATCACCTTCGTGTCGGTGGAGTGCAGTCGCTCGCCGAAGCGGTGGAACTTCTCCGCGTTCACAAACTTGTGGTTCGCGGGATCCAGGATCAGATTCGGACACCCTTGGTGCGCGTCACCGACGAGTGCGACGATGTCGCGGCGTGGCCTCGGGTACGCGACGTATCGGATCTCAAGCTGCGTTCGCAAGGCAGGGCAATAGCCGAGCACGCCTTCGAGGAACGCGCAGTCGGGGCAGTAGTACTTCTTGCCCTCGCCGTCTCGGGCGCTGTCGGTGAAACCGGGCGTAAGCAGAAAGAGAATGTCCATTTGCGGGTCTCCGAGGAGCGAAGGTGTGTGGGGAGCGGGTGTGGGGAAGGCATGGACCGGCATTTACAGTGGCGATGTCCGGCATCGTTGCGCGAGCAGGCCAGTCGCCGCGTCGAGATTGAGGTCAGCCACGAGCAGGCCCTCGCGCCCGTAGGGCTGGAAGCTCAGCAGCGTGCCGTCCGGGTTGGCGATCGCGGAAGTCGTGCCGGAGCCTTCGCTCGCGGCGTTCACCGACGCGAAGTAGCAGGTGTTCTCCGCGGCGCGGCAGAGGATCGCCTTTTCATGGAACGTGTTGGCGGGGTCCGCGAACCGCGTCGGGCGGTAGCTCCCAGGCTCGGCGACGTGCGCGTGCGGATGAAAGACCACCTGCGCTCCGCGGCGTGCCGCCCAGCGCACCGTCTCCGGATATCGCCACCCTTCGTGGCAGATCACTACGCCGAAGGTCAGGGGGCCCGTGGTGAAGATCCGTCGCTGCGAGCCCAGCGCGGGGTATGTGGACTCCTCGGAAGGATCTATCTGGCACTTGTCCTGCCATCCCGCGACCGCGCCGTCGGCGTTGATGACGCACGTGGTGATCTGCCGGCCGCTCGGGGTAGCTCGCTCGGTACCCAGAACAACCGTCATGCGGGCGGCCCGGGCGGCATCCGCGACGGCGGCCCACGCCTGCTCGAGAAACTCGTCCTCAGGGATCGGAGCTGCCGAACCTGGCCATCGATACCCCGGTACATAGCACTCGGGAAAGCAGAGCACCAGCGCACCGCGCTGGCCTGCTTCGGCCACAGCGGATCTCGCCAGGCTCACCGACTCCTCGGGCGTCGAGGGCACACGGATGTTGGCGAGGGCGATGCGGACGGAAGTCATGGCGACAATCCTCCTTTGTGCCCCAACGTCTCGGGGCACGAACGCGTCGTACACGGGTAGTTCGCGGCGACAGCCGGTCCGGGCCGCACAACAACGCAGAATAGGACCCCTTGTGGTACCCGGCGGCGACGCGTCGTCAGTGATGTGCGATCAGCTTGGAGCGACCCGCGACCAGCGTGGCGTCGGGCAGGGCGGTCACATGCATTTGGGCGCCCTCCGCCGAGACCTGCAGGACCCGCAAGGCGCTGGTTGCGCTTCGGCGTGCCCAGTAGTGTGCGAGCACGCCAACCATCCGTCCGGGCGGCGGAGTCCCCGTCTTGCCAGCGCCCGCCGCTATTTTTCTTCTTGTGAATCCGCCCCGAAGACTCGAAACGAAACTAGTCGCGTCTCCGCCGTGCGAGGTGAACTGCTTTGGGCAGACTCCTGCGACGCGGCGATCACCCCTTTGTCCAATCAAGGACCACTCAATGCAACTCTTCTGGAATCCGCTCTCTTTGGCGGCAGCTATCCTGTTCGCCTCGACAGCTCCCGCGGCCGTCCCGCTTCAGGTTCAGGTCCGCGCAGTCGGCGGAGCGCCCGCCCCGCGCGACACCGCGACCGCGACCATCCCAGGCAGAGGCTGGTTCCCGTACTTCCGCTTCTACGGCCCGCTCGAGGCCTACTTCGACAAGTCGTGGCAGTTGA
>JBAXFU010000168.1:0-2397 GCA_037139735.1 Phycisphaerae bacterium | reverse complement strand
CTCGCCCGCCCCACAAGCCGCCGCTCGCGTTCGACGCCAGGTTGCTCCAGTCGGGAAGGCCGCCCGAGGTGGCCGAAGGGCTGGGCACGAAGCCGTTGGTGACCCAGGCCACGTCGATGTAGCAGCCGTCATCGCCCGCCGGAACCAGCACGCCGCCCCCGGGCAGGCCCGTCAGGTCCACCGTGATGTCCGTCCCCAAGGTCGGTTCGCCCGGCGGCACGTCGACGCGAATCACCGCCAAGGGCGTCGCGCCCGGACGGATCATGTTGGTGCCAGCGCCCCCGAATCCCTCGAAGTTCACGTCGTTCTTGTCCCAAATGATCACCAGATTCTGCTCATCCACCACGTTCGTGTTCTGGATGTAGACGCTGTAGGTCAGTTCCGTGACCAGTTGCGGCATCGTGCCGCGAGCCCACGGGCCGTTCGCGAAGCCCACGTCGTCGATCATGTGGGCGCAGTTCCCGAGGTAATACCCGCCCCCCGTCAGCGTGTCGTACACCGGCAGGATGTCACGCTGCTCGTAGCCGCCCGGGTTGCGACCCGGATATCCCACCGGCGACACCCGATGCCTCGCCGTGATCTCGGGAACATAGACAAGGTCCTGCGCGACGGCCGTACCCGACAGCGCAGCACCCGCGATCAACGCCAGCAATACACACTTCTTCACGTTGCGTCTCCTCTGTTCAGCACCCCGACGGACGACGTGGTCGCCTCGGGTGCGGACGGATGCAAGCAGACATCGCCGCGTTGCGGCCACGTTGCCGCATGCGGTACGCTGCGAATATCCACCAGTTGTCACCGGGAAGCGATCGACGCTCCTCGATTCCGACCAAACCAACGCCGCCTCGAGATCGGGCGAGCACGCAACCGCGATCTCGAGCGGTGCATTCAGGCCGCGAAGCGGACTGGGCACCCGTTGAGCCTGTGGTCCGCACGCGCGGACCCCCGGGAATCCCAGTATACAGTGTGGCGGGATCACTTCAAGGGTTTTTTCATCGGACCTTCATGATGCCCCGGCGTCGGCCCCAAGCAGGCCCGATGGCCGTCCAAGCCCCGGTCGATACCATCGACGGTTGAGTTCCGGGCCCAAACCACCCCGAAAGGTCCCCCCGAGGGGCATCGTCCGCAGTCGCGGCCACGCCGCGTCGCGTCGTGGCGGGTCGGGCCTTGAGCTCATCTGGCCCGGGAAGTTCGATCAGGCCGTGGAGGCATCCCTCGCCGCCGTCCAGGGACCCCCGTGCGGCTTTAGTTGTGACGAACGACTGGGGCCGGCGAGCGCCGACGCCACGCCGACCCCGCGGCGACACCTTCTCTTTCATGGTGACAACAAGGATGTCCTGGGTTTCCTTCGTGGCCCGCACCGCGAGGCCATCGACCTGATCTATATCGATCCTCCCTTCGACATCGGCCTCGACTTCGGGCTGCGACTCCCCCTTGGCGAGGCCGGGCGGCTCGACACGCCCGCCTACAGCGATCGGTGGAACCCGGGTGAGGGCTCCCATACGCACATGATGTGGGAGCGTCTGCGTCTCATGCGCGACTTGCTCAAGCCGTCGGGGTGCATCTTCCTGCACTGCGACTGGCGATCCAGCGCGGTCATGCGGCTCGTGCTCGACGAACTCTTCGGTCCTGCGTGCTTTCGCAACGAGATTGTCTGGCGAAGGGCGCCCAACCTCGGTCGCCAAGCCGCGTCGAACCAACTCGGTCGCGTGGCCGAATCGATCCTCGTCTATTCGGCGAGGCCGGGCACGCCGTTTCTCGGGACGCCTCCCACCAAGAGTCACGCCGTGCCCCTCGACGCCAAGGGCCGCCCCCGCGGAGCCCAGTGGGACGACGAGCAGCAAGGCTACTTCACCACAGCCCCTCGCGGCGATTACACCGACCAGAGCATCGCGCGATTGAGGGCCCAGGGACGCATCCACGACACCCCGTCCGGCAAGGTGTACGTCAAGTACTTCCTCCGTCGCGGCGACGACGGCCGCTGGTACAAGGATCAGCCGGTCGACACCATCTGGGATGACGACCAGGTCCGTCCGCTGCGCCACTGCAGCCGCGAGGAACTCGCCGTCGGCTATGCCACCCAGAAGCCCGAAGGACTGCTGCGACGCATCATCGCATGGGCCTCGCCTCCCGGCGGGCTCGTGGCCGACTTTTTCTGCGGCTCGGGCACCACGGGCGTGGTCGCCCAGCGGCTTGGACGCCGCTGGATCATGGCCGACGCCAGCCCCGTCGCCGTTCGCATCGCTCGAGGACGCCTGATCGGCGAGGCCGCCCGGCCCGACGTCGAGCCGTCGGCCGCCGCCTTCGAGGTGTGGCGTCCCGACGAGCATCACGCCCATGCGTGGTTCGCCACCGCGTGCGGGGGCGATGTCGACCGTCATCGCCTGCTCGTGCTCG
>JBAXFU010000167.1:0-2497 GCA_037139735.1 Phycisphaerae bacterium | reverse complement strand
GGATCGATTGACCGGTGGACCGGGCCGTCGACGCGGACGACGAAGCGAGACCGACCTGCGGCTTGGCGATGCGCTCGACTTCTGGCGAGTGACCGCGATCGACCCGCCCCGCCACCTCGAACTCACCGCCGAGATGAAGCTCCCCGGGGTCGCCACGCTGACCTTCGACGTGGAGCCCGTGGCGGCGCATCCCGGCGAGACTCGACTGATCATGACGGCACGCTTCCGCCCGCGAGGCTTGCTCGGCATCGCGTACTGGTACTCGGTGCTCCCCCTGCACGGGATCGTTTTCCGCGGCATGCTCGGGGGCCTCGTGCGAACGGCCGAGCGGGGCCACCAACAGGAGCAGGTCGATGAGCGTTCACGGCGGCAGTAGACAGTTGCTGATTCACGGCCTGCTGCTCGTGCTGGCCGGATTGGTCTTCGGGGGTGTCGTGCCCGCGACGCCGCACCCCAGGTTGGCGCTTGGCGCTCACATCCAGTTCGTCACCAACGGCATGCTGTTCATCGTGCTGGCCACGCTCCTGTTGGCGCTCCCTCACAGGGTCGGCGTCCGGTCGATCGGAATCATGGTGGCGTCGGCGTGGCTGACCTGGGGCATGGCCATGTCCGAGGCGGCTAACGCGTGGTGGGGTACGAAGGACACCCTGCCCATCGCGGCGGGCCTCGCGGGCGCGTCCGGCGGTGCGGCATGGCAGGAACGTGTCGTCGCGCTGACACACCTAGCCGCCGGAGTCGGACTGATCGTCGCGTGGACGCTGCTCGTCATCGGTTTCCTGCGAAGCGACGGCCGGGTTGGAACCACGGAATCGACGCCGCGGTCGTGACGGCAATGCTCCTGCTCAGCGCCGGGCGTGCTCGCCGAACGGTGGGATCGCCCCGTGGTTGAGTGATGGAGAGGGCTGTTCATGCTCGACAGGGGGGCGTGCATCGGCACTCGGTGCAGTTGGCACTCGGGGCTGACGAAGAAGCCCCTTGCCGACCCAGCCACGCGACGAGTCGTTCGGTGAACAGGCAGCGCTGTTCGGTCTCCGCGGCGAGTTGGACGCAAACCCCGCGAAGTCCGGGCGGATGGGCTTCGTCGCCGCCGCGGTCGTGGTTCGAGACCTTTCAGAGCCGACCGTTCCGGACACAGGGTGTCTCAGGATCGGTGCGTCGAGTTCCTTTCGGCCGCTCGCGAGGGTTCATCAAGAGGTCGCCGCGAACGTGTTGATCAACGGCGATGACCCGAGTGTGCTCCCGGGTGAGGAGGAATCGAACCATGGTGGTGAGGTTCGCTCCTCGCGCGAACTCACCGGCGGCGACGGGTGGCGAGCAAGGCGCCAATGCCGAGCAGGGCTGCGGTGGACGGCGCGGGGATGGGGCGTGTCCAGAGCAAGGCCTCGATCTGGTCGGTGTCGCGGATGATCCCCCAGCCGGTGACATAGACGTACGAGCCGTCGGATGAGACGGCACGCGCCTCGCTGTCGCCAAACTCCTCGGGCAACAGCGAGTGCAGGTCGAACCACGTCGCGGAGACGCCCTCCCAGACGCCCGCGTGCACTGGGCCGGACTCCGAGCCCGTGCGGACCCAGCCCGCGATCGTGGAGCCGCTGATGCACATCGCGGCGGAAGCGCCGGCCCCGGCGGGGTGCAGATCGATCCACGTCGCGGCGTTTCCCGACCACACGCCGGCGTGCGTGACGCCGCCGATCGTGACCTCGCCGGCTTGTCGGACGCCGTCGCAGGCCGTGATGCGAGACTCGTCGGCGGAAGCGGGATGAAAGCTCGTCCACGAGTCGGGAGAGCCGATCCATGCGCCGGCCCGCGACAGGTTGTTGAATCGGGCGTAGCCGAACTGGGTGCTGCCGGTCGTCGACGTGGCGACGGCCTCGTCTGACCCCTGCGGGGTGAGATCAATCCACGACGTTGCCGACCCGGTCCACAGACTGGCGCGCAGCCGCGCGGCGAAACCGGCGTAGCCGACCTGCTGACCGCCCGCGGCGGCGAGCGCTTGGGAATATTGAGCGGCTGAAGGGTGAAGGTCCGTGAATGAACCGGCTGACCCGGTCCAGCGTGCCGCGCGAGAAGCGCCGCTCTCGAAGGTGGACGTGTAGCCGACTTGCTGATCAGGGCTGATGCCGTTGATCGCGGAAGCGCGCCGACTTGCGGGATGCAGGTCGACGCGAGAAGCTTCGGATCCCGTCCACAGGCAGGCGCGAAGGCCGCTGCCACCGTAAATGAACCCGCCCTGGGTCCCGCCCGACGCGCCATTGGCGACCGACTGAAGCCAGTCGCCCCCGGGATGCAGGCTCGTCACCGACCACTGCGCGAGCGAAAGCGACGGCCACGCAAGAAGTCCTGCCGCGACCGCGGCACGCCGAGCCACTGTGTGCAACAAGGTGTCAAACATGCAAGCGACTCCCGTGTGCGTGTCTCTCGCTTCCCATCGAACCACCAGCGGCGTTCGCTCGGCAAGAGCCAAGCACATGGAAACCTCGTGCGAGCGATTCTACCC
>JBAXFU010000166.1:0-2773 GCA_037139735.1 Phycisphaerae bacterium | reverse complement strand
AGCACGGCACAGGCGGCACGGAGCATGTCGATGCTGCGCAACAACCGATACGCAATCACCGGTTCAAAGGCGTTCAGCTGCAACTGACCGGCTTCGGCGGCCATGGTGACGGTGACGTCGCCGCCAATCACATCGAAGCAGACCTGATTCACGACTTCAGGGATGACCGGATTGACCTTCCCGGGCATGATCGACGAACCGGGCTGCATCGCGGGCAAATTAATTTCGCCAAAACCGGCTCGCGGCCCTGACGACAACAGCCGCAGATCATTGCAGATCTTCGACAACTTGGTGGAGGTCCGCTTCAGCACGCCCGACAGCTGCACAAAGGCGCCGGTATCACTCGTCGCTTCCACGAGATCCGGGGCCGTGATCACCGGGACGCCGGCGATCTGCGCCAATGCGTGCGCGGCCCGCTCCGCATAGCCTGGCGGCGCGGTGATGCCGGTACCGATGGCCGTCGCGCCGAGGTTGATCTCGCGGATGAGGGACTGCGCTTCGGTGAGGCGATCGACATCCTCGCGCAGGGTATGGGCGAAGGCGCGGAACTCCTGTCCCAAGGTCATGGGGACGGCATCTTGCATCTGGGTCCGTCCCATCTTGAGCAGCGACGCAAATTCACGGCCTTTCGCATCAAAGGCATCGGCGAGCCAGCCGAGCTCCGCCTGAAAGCCCCCGAGACTCCGGTGCAGCGCAATTCGGACAGCGGTGGGATAGACGTCGTTCGTGGACTGACTCAGGTTGACGTGACTGTTGGGCGAAATCACGTCGTACTGCCCGCGTTCGGCGTTCACCAGCTCCAACGCGCGATTCGCGATGACTTCGTTCGCGTTCATGTTGGTGGAGGTGCCGGCGCCTCCTTGGATCATGTCCACGAGGAAGTGCTCGTGATGGCGACCGGCGCGGATTTCCCGCGCGGCGCGCAGGATGGCGTCACCGGTCGTGGCGTCGAGGAGCCCGAGCTCAAGATTCGCTTGCGTCGCCGCTTCTTTCACGGCGGCCATCGCTTCGATGAGCACGGGGAACTCGCGAAGCGGAATCCCCGTGATGGGAAAATTCTCGAGGGCGCGGAGCGTTTGCACCCCGTACAGCGCTTCGAAGGGGACCTCGCGTTCGCCGAGGAGGTCATGCTCGGTGCGGGTGCGATGGCCGCCGAAGCCCAGCGTGCGTCCGCGGCCAACGAGGGTGGCATCGGCGCGGCGGAGGCGGGCCGAGATGGCGCGTGCCGCGCGCGCGACGAGTGCGGCGTAGAGCTGTGGCGCTTCGCGGGTGATGTCGTCGAGCTGCGTGCGGGTGAGCAGCACGGCGGTGCCGGGCATGATCACGCGAGCGGTGGTGCCGTGCGGAGCGTCATCGAGCAGCAGCCCTTCACCGCAGGCTTCACCGGCCCCGAGGGTCACGAGGCGCGTGGTGCGGCCATCGGCGGCCTTTTCGATGGCGACCGCACCGCTCAGGATGATCGCAAACTGCTGCCGCGGTTCCCCTTCGTTGAAGATCGTGGCATCGACGACGAGCGGATGCGGCGTGACATGCCGGGCGAGCTTCCAGAGATGCGCGTCGGAGAAGCCATCCAAAAACGTGGTAGCGCGGAGCCAGTCGGCGAGTTCGGCCGGAGTCGTCATGGGGGCAGCAGAGGGGAAGGCCGGGGGTGCTGAGACGGGAGCCCGGCGGATGACTGATTCTGGGGGCTGGCCGCCCGTCTCGCCACCGGGCTGTTCCGGTGGTATCGTCGCTGGAGCCATTCCCCGCATCCCTGTCCATACCCCGGAGTCGCCCGTGCCTCTCTCCCGTCGCGAGTTCTTGGAGCGTTCCGCTGCCCTCTCGGCGGCAGGCTTTCTCCCCCGCCTGCCCCTCCCGGAGGAGTTCGCGGAGGCTCCGGCCCCAGCGGCGCCCTTCCGGGGGCGTCCGACGGTCGTGTCGTCGGCGAATGGGATTCGCGGCGTGAAGGTGGCGTATGACAAGCTCATCGCGGGGGCCGACCCGCTCGATGCCATTATCGCCGGCGTCAACATCCAGGAGCTGGACCCGAACGATCAGTCGGTCGGCCTCGGTGGCCTCCCGAATGAGGAAGGGGTGGTGCAGCTGGATGCGTCGTGCATGCACGGCCCGACGAAGCGGGCGGGGGCGGTGGCGGCGATCGAGGATATCGCCACCCCGTCGCTGGTGGCCAAGGCGGTGATGGATTACACCGACCATGTCATGCTGGTGGGGGCCGGCGCGCGGAAGTTCGCGCTGGCGATGGGCTTCACGCCGCAGAATTTGCTGACGGAAAAGAGCCGTCAGGACTGGATGCGCTGGAAGTCCCGGCTCAATCCGAAAGACTTCTGGCTCGACCACGACGACGATCTGAAGATCAATTTCACCCACGGCACGATCAACATGAACGCGGTCACCGCGGGCGGGGATCTGGCCTCGGTGACGACGACCAGTGGGATGGCCTACAAGATCCCGGGGCGGATTGGGGACTCCCCGATTGTGGGGGCCGGCGAATACTGCGACAACCTGGTGGGCGCCGCCGGGAGCACGGGGCGCGGCGAGGCGAACATCAAGGCCTGCGCGTCGTTCCTGGCGGTGGAGTTCATGCGGCAGGGGATGGCCCCGGAGGCGGCGCTCCTCAAGGTCCTGGAGCGGGTGGTGGCGATGACGGAAAAGCGGCTGCTGGACGCCAACGGTCGTCCCACCTTCGATCTGGAGTTCTACGCGGTGGCCAAGGACGGCCGGCATGCCGGCGCCACGCTCTATTCCGGGGGGCGGTACGCGGTCTGTGACGACA
>JBAXFU010000165.1:0-2808 GCA_037139735.1 Phycisphaerae bacterium | reverse complement strand
CGCGGTGTTGATGTGATGCGCTCTCGCGAATCGGCGCGTTGGTTGCTCGCTTGCCGTGGGCTTGCCCGCAAAGCCGGGCTGCGCACCACGGCAACTCACGGGTCGCCCGCGGAGCGGGCTGATATGCGCGAATCGGGGCCCTTCCACGGGTTTCCCTCACCCGCTGCGCGGGTTCGGTCACCCGTGGCAACATTCGTCCGCCCTTTGGGCGGCTTGCGTTGTGGTGTGGGTTTGGGGCTTGCTCGCGAAGGTGCTTGGGGGCTGATTTCTCGCTCGCTTTGGGGTGAATCCGCTGGGGCGAACGGTTCCTAGACTGGGGTGCCGCCATGGCCGGCGGCGACGTTCGAACCTCCACCACAGACGCGTCGAGACCCGATGAGCACCAAAGCCCCTGCCGCCCCACGCGCCACCGCCGAGACGATGGCTGCCAAGCAGCGCGACATTTCCGTCGCGGAGTTTTTCGCCAAGAACCGTCACCTTTTGGGTTTCGACAATCCGCGCAAGGCGTTGCTGACGACGGTGAAGGAGGCCGTGGACAACTCGCTCGACGCGTGCGAGGAGGCGGGGATCCTGCCCGACATCACGGTCATCATCGAGGACCTGCAGCCCGATCGAGCCGCGACGGTCAAGAGTTCGCGGTATCGCATCACGATCGTCGACAACGGCCCGGGCATCGTGCGCAAGCAGGTCGAGAACGTCTTCGGGCGACTGCTCTTTGGCAGCAAGTTCCATCGACTGAAGATGTCGCGCGGGCAGCAGGGCATCGGCATCTCAGCCGCGGGCATGTACGGCCTGATCACCACCGGCAAGCCGATGATGATCCAGACGCGTCCGAGCGCCAACAAGCCGGCTCACCACATCGAGCTGGCGATGAACACCAAGACCAACCGCGCCGAGGTGACCGTCGACGAGGAGACCGACGACTTTCCGCAGCAGCGGCTCCGCATGCTCACGCCCGCGGCGAGGGAGCTCGCCGAGAAGGGCGAGCTGCTCCACAAGCGAGACTACCCGACGGGCACGAGCGTCACCGTGGAGCTCGAGGGCAAGTATCAGCGTGGTCGCGGCAGCGTCGACGAGTTCCTGGAGCTCACGGCCATCGCCAACCCGCATGCGAAGTTCACGTTCGTGCGGCCCACGCGGGTCTCGGTCGAGGAGGAGGACATGCCCGAGCTGCCCCGCAAGGGGGCGGCGACCGAGGAGGCGGCACCGGCGCCTCAGCCGTCGGGGCCGGTGGTGACGCAGGACTTGGGCGAGCTGGTGATCTTTCCGCGGGGCGTGAACGAGCTGCCGCCGGAGACCAAGGAGATCCAGCCGCACCCCAAGGGGATCGAGCTTGGCACGCTGTTGCAGATGCTCAAGGATTACGAAGCGACGGAGAAGGGGGGCACGCTCTATCACTTCCTGCAGGAGCGGTTCTGCAGGGTGAGTCCGCAGACGGCGTCGGCGTTTTGCGACAAGATCAAGGCGACGAGCCGCACGAAGGTGGCGGACGTGGAGTCGTCGCAGGCGGAGAAGCTGTACCAGCAGTTCCAGGACGCCAAGCTCGCGCCGCCGCCGACGGACTGCCTGGCGCCCATCGGCGTGCGGCAGTTGTTGGCGGGCATGCTCAAGGGGGTGCGGGCGGAGTTCTACGCGGCGAGCAGTCGCGAGCCCGAGGTGTATCGCGGGCGTCCGTTCCAGATCGAGGCGGCGATCGCCTTCGGCGGCGACTTGCCGACGGAGGATTCGGGTCGGGTGATCCGGTTCGCGAACCGGGTGCCCTTGCTTTTCCAGCAGTCGGCGTGCAGCTCGTTCAAGAGCGTGACGGAGACGAACTGGCGGAACTACGACCTGCAGCAGCCGCGGGGGTCGGCGCCGGTGGGTCCGATCGTGATCATGATCCACATGGCGAGCGTGTGGGTGCCCTTCACGTCGGAGAGCAAGGAGGCGATCGCCGACTACGACGAGATCCGCAAGGAGATGAAGCTGGCGCTGATGGAGTGCGGGCGCAAGCTGGGGACGTACCTCAAGAAGCGGGCGAAGATGAAGCGCGAGGCTGAACGTCGCGACGTCTTCCAGAAGTACATCGGCGAGATCGCCAAGGCGTGCAGCGCGATCACGGGCGAGGATGGGAAGAAGCTGTACGACGTGCTGCTGGCGCAGGCCAAGCGAAAGACGGCGATCGCGGACCTCGAGCTTGACGAAGACGGCAAGCGGGTGAAGGAGGAGGACCCGGCGGACCAGGACGGCGTGATCATCGTCGAGGCGCCGGGCGAGCCGGCGGCGGGCGCGAAGGGGAAGGACCCGTTCAAGGCGTCGGCGGCGGAGTCGGCGATGCTGGCGGTGGCGGGGATGGGAGAGGACGAGCCGCGGCTGATCGATACCAAGCCGGTGGCGAGGGCCAAGGGCAAGGTGTCGCGCGAGACGAAGGAAGAGCCGAAGGAAGAGGCCAAGCCGGCGGGCAAGCCGCGGGTGCGGCTCGTGAACGGCGAGTTGAAGAAGATCGACGAGGGCCCGCGGTTGTTTTGAGGCGAGCGGGCGTTCGTCAGGTTCACCTCACCCATGGCAAGGATCATGAGCCCTCACGGGCCCTTGGCGTTGGCATGCCTTGGTCCCGGAGGGACCGACGGGTGTAGCGGCGGGTGAAACGAACCCGCAACGCGGGTGAGTTGAACCCGCCGTGACGCGTGATGTGCACACCCGCCCCGCGAGGGGCGGACGAAGGGTGAGGTGTGGTCGTCGGCCCCTGCGGGGCCGGCGCGTGTGGAGGGCCTTCCACGGGTTTCCCTCACCCGCTGCGCGGGTTCGGTCACCCGTGGCAACAGTCGT
>JBAXFU010000164.1:0-2826 GCA_037139735.1 Phycisphaerae bacterium | reverse complement strand
AGCCCGGCCGCTCGTCGACGATCGTTCGATGCAGAAAGGCCTTCACCGTTCCTGCCCGGCGAACGCCCAGACCCGCGTATGCGCCTCCCCCTGCGGCACGACGTGCTGCCGCAACAGTGACCGCTCGATGGCTGGCCATGGTGGCAGCCCCCCTGCAAGTATACAGATGAAGATCGTGGCATCCAACAGGAAGCTGCTTCAAACAAGGACGATTTTTGATGCGAATGTCACGATCGACCTGCGGCCTGCGCGAGGTTGAGCCGCCAGACATGGGCCCGGCTGGAACGTGGCCCACCACAGGATCGACAGTCGCGACCCTTCGTCCCTCGTACCCTGACTCCCATGCTCGTGCTTCTTCTGGCCGCCGCCCTCGCGCTTCCGCCCGACGCCTCCTCCTTCACCTTCGACAAGGGACTTGCGATCGAGGGTGTGGGCCGTTCGGGACGTCGACCCGTCAACACCGACCACGTCGCGGCGGGGCTCGCCGACGGCTCGCTCGACCTGCTGGCCGTGAAGGAAGGCGACGCCCTGACGCCCGAAGCGTCATGGAAGACCGTCGAGGCCGCCGATGGCGCGTTCGCGCCCGGCAAGGGCGCCACCTACCTGCTCGTCCGCGTCTCGAGCGACGAGGAACGCGTGATGATGCTCGACGCGAGCGGGCACACGATGGTCTACGTCAACAACGAGCCGCGGATGGGCGATCCGTACGGCGCGGGCTACGCCTCGCTCCCCATCCACCTGCTCAAGGGCGACAACGTGCTGCTCTTCGGGCACGCCGGCCGCGGGCCTGTCCGCGCCACGCTCCGCCGCCCGCTGGCCGAGCTCATGATCTCTGATCGCGACGTCACCTTCCCCGATGTTTTCCCCGGCTTGTCTCGCGCCCTGGTCGCCGTGCCGGTGGTCAACGCGGGCGCCGCCACCCGCACCGTCGCCCTCCGCACGCAGGCCGAGGGGGCGGATGCATGGTCGGCCCCCTTCACCCTCGCTCCCTGCTCGATCGCCAAGGTGCCGCTCTCGGTCAACCTCCCCTCCGGAGGCAAGCCCGGCGACCGAATCCCCTTCCGCGTCTCGATCCTCGATCGTGGCGTGCCCCTCGCCGAGCGGTCCTTCACGATCATGCGCGTCGCCGCCGAGTCGACCCACAAGCGCACCTTCATGAGCCGCATCGACTCGAGCGTGCAGTACATGTCGATCGTGCCGCCGCCGAAGAAGACCCCCTCGCCCGCGCTCGTCCTCTCGCTCCACGGCGCGAGCGTCGAGGCGACCTCGCAAGCCGGCTCGTACGCGTCGCGGCCCGACACCGTCATCGCCTGTCCCACCAACCGCCGTCCCTACGGATTCGACTGGGAGGATTGGGGCCGCATCGACGCCATCGAATCGATGGACCTCGTGCGCGCGTGGTACAACACCGATCCCACCCGCCAGTACCTCACCGGCCACAGCATGGGCGGCCACGGCACGTGGAACGTGGGCGTCCTCTATCCCGATCGCTTTGCCGCCATCGCCCCGAGCGCAGGCTGGCTCTCCTTCGACTCCTATGCGGGCGCGGGCGGCCCTCCCTACGCCCCCGACACCGCGATGGGCCGCGTCTTCCAGAACGCCCGCGCCGCCAGCATGACCCTCGACTTCTTCGAGAACCTCCGCGGCAAGGGCATCTTCATCCTCCACGGCGACGCCGACGACAACGTCCCCCTCGGCCAGGCCCGCGACGCTCGCGCCGCGCTCGACAAGCTCGGCATCAAGCACGGTTTCCACGAGCAGCCCGGCGCGGGCCACTGGTGGGACGACGACAAGCCCGGTGCGGCATGCCTCGACTGGCCCGCCATCTGGGAGACCTTCGCCGCCTCGCGACTCGAACCGACCGCCAAGGCCGCCGTCCGCCCGCCCCTCGACGCCCGCGGCTTCGTCGAAGGCGCCTTCAAGCGCGTCTTCGATCGCGGCTTCACCCTCGTCTACTCCACCGCGGGCTCCGACGCCGCCAACGCCTGGTCGCTCGCCAAGGCCCGCTACGACGCCGAGCAATGGTGGTACCGAGGCAACGGCAACGCCCGCATCCTCTCCGATGCCGCGTTCATGCAGGAGCGGCCCGAAGGCAACGTCGTCCTCTACGGCAACACCGAGACCAACCGCGCGTGGGGCCTGGTGATGGACACCGACGCCGCGGTCTCCGGCGGCGAACTGCTCCTTGCCGGGCGCACGCTCAAGGGCGACGACCTGGCGTGCCTGATGTGCGTCCCCCGCAAGGACGCCCCCGGCGCGCTCGCCGCGACGATCGGCGGCACCGGCCTCCGAGGCATGCGGGCCACCGAACGCCTCAACTACTTCACCAGCGGCACCGGCTTCCCCGGCACGATGATCTTCCGCGCCGACCTGTGGCGCACCGGCTACGACGCCATCGAAGCCGCGGGCAACGGCGGCGAACTCGTCTGGAAGTGAGCCCGGCCAACCATCGACGCTCGCACACCCAGGGCTCGCCCCACCCACGTTCGCGAGCAACCCCAAGACCCCACCACCAAGCACGCCGCCCGGAGGGCGGACGAATGTTGCCACGGGTGACCGAACCCGCGCAGCGGGTGAGGGAAACCCGTGGAAGGGCGCCGATTCGCGCCGCACGCACGCCCCCCTCCGTGGGCTCGCCCGCAAAGCCGGGCAGCGCACCACGGCTCCACCTGGTGGGCCCCAAAGCGGGCGAAGAACAGATCGCGCACCCCACCCACGTTCGCGAGCAACCCCACGACCCCACCACAACGCATGCCGCCCGAAGGGCGGAAGAATGTTGCCACGGGTGACCGAACCCGCAACGCGGGTGAGGGAAACCCGTGGAAG
>JBAXFU010000163.1:0-2827 GCA_037139735.1 Phycisphaerae bacterium | reverse complement strand
ACGCCATCGATGCCTCCACCCGTCAGGTGCGCCCCCTGCCGGATCGAACCGTGGCCACGGGGCTCGACGAGGTGTACGGATTGTGCGCGTACGCGGTCCCAGGCGACGAACGGTTGCACGTGGCGGTGGGCAGCAAGTCGGGCGTCGTGAGGATCTTCCGGGTCGATCCTCGGGCGGGCGGGCCTGCCGCGGAGTTGACGCGGGAGTTCGCGGTGGGTGGTCAGGTCGAGGGGATGGTGGCGGACATCGAGCACGGATGGCTGTACGTGGGCGAGGAGGCCGTGGGGCTGTGGCAGTACCCGCTGGACCCTTCGCGCGAGCCCGGAAGGCGACTGGTCGATCTGGTCGCGGGTCCGGGGCGGTCCGGGGGCTTGGCGCCGGACGTCGAGGGCGTGACGATCCTCGACGTCGGGGGCGGGTCGGGATGGATCGTGGTGTCGTGTCAGGGCGAGGATCGTTTTGCGGCCTACGACCGCCGAACGCTGCGGCCGGCGGGGTCGTTTTCGGTGGTCTTTGGTTCGCCGGAGGGACGCGTCGATCGCGTGACGCACACCGACGGCATCGGCGCGTCGGGGCCCATCATGCCCCGATTCCCGTCGGGCGTTTTCGTGGCGCAGGACGACAACGACGGCGCGGCGCAGGACTTCAAGATCGTTGATCGGCGCCTGATCGAGGCGTCGCTGGCGGCGTTCGCGACGGGCGAGGAATCACCCACCAGGACATGGTCGCTCAACGAGTCCGCCACCGAACCGCCCACCAAACCATGATGTGATCTTCGCGAGAACTTCACTGGGGTGGCAGACGGGGTTTCGGTACACTGCTGGTGAAGTTCGGGACCGCCCTGAACCTCGCTGATGGGTTTTACAGAGGAGAGAGACATGAAGCGTTCTGTTTTCGCCGTCGCCGCGTGCGCCGGTCTGTGCGTTTCCGCCATGGCGGGGACGGTGTCCGGCACCGGTTCCGTGTCGCTGTACGGCCGTTCGTACAACGTGACCTCGTGGAACATCAACGCCGACGCCACGGGCAATGCCGCGGCGATCTTCGGCGCCGAGGGGATGACCTTCTTCGGCGGCAAGCTGTACGTGTCGCACGACCACAACTCGAACCGGGCGAACGGTCGCCTGGTGAGCTACAACGTCGGCGCAACCGGCAACCTGAGCGCCCCGGCGCTCATCGTCATGGGCAGCGGCCCTGCGGGCGTGTGGGGCCCCGAGGGCATCACCGTGAACACGTCGGGCTCGGGCTACGGCTCGTTCGCCTCGGGCGACGCGACGCGGATTGTCGGCATCGACTCTCGCGGCTCGGGCGCGTTCGCCGTCTTCAACACGGGGGTGGCGGGTTCGAACGGTGACGCGATCACGGCCGACTCCACGTACGACGACATCGCCTTCGTCGGCTCGGTCGACAAGTTCGGCGTGGTGCAGGAAGTGGCCGATCCGCTGGGCGGCCCCGACACGGCCGTCTTCCGCTACGTGGACAAGAACACGATGGCTCCCGAGGCCTCGACCTTCGCGATTCCCTCGGGCACCAAGGGCGTGGCGGTGGTGAGTGCGGCGTTCGCCACCTCGCTGTCGGGTGTGGCGGTGGGCACAGCCCAGGCCCTGCTCTTCGTGACCGAGACGGACGGCTTCGCGCTGTACGACACGGCGGGCAACGCGATCAACGCGGCGCTCACCTTGGGCGACTACGCGGCGTTGGCCGAACTCGAGTCGGTCGCGGTCGACGAAGTGAACAACCTGATCTATCTCGGCGACGAGGCGGGCAAGGCCGTTCACGTCGTCGCGGTGCCGGCCCCGGGCGCCCTGGGCCTTCTGGGCGTGGCCGCGCTCGTCGCCGGTCGGCGTCGCCGCTGATCGTTCGGTCGAGTCCATCGCCTCGGATTGATCGCGGCGATGGACCCGGCTCCATCGGACTTCATGCAAGGGCCCGGGCCTCACTGGCCCGGGTCCTTGTCATTGACTTGTCATTGGGCAACGAAAAAAGCCCGCGACCATGGTCGCGGGCTTCGTCATGCAGGCAAGAGAGCGAGTCGCTCAGCAGCCGGCGACCCACTGCACGATGAAGCGCTCGACGTCGGAGCCATCGACGCCGCCGTCGCGGTTGACGTCGGCCGAGGCGTCGGCGTTCTCCCAGGAGCCGAAGAAGGCGGAGACGTCCGAGCCGTCGGTGAAGCCGTCCTGGTTGAAGTCGCCGATGCACGGGGCGTTGGCGGGGACCTTCATGCCCGCGACGTTGATGGCGGCGGGCGTGCCGGTCTTGAAGAGGCCGATGGTCGCCGTGCCGTCGACGGGGGGCATGTTGGAGTCGAAGCGGAAGGTGTAGGAGGTGCCCCAGCGGAGGGCGTTGGCGTTGGCATTCTGGGTGAAGGTCTGCGTGCAGCCCCAGCCGAAGGCGCCGGACGTGCGGTTCGACGTCCAGTCGACGTTCGAGTACGGCTCGCCGCTGTGCGACTCGACGTCGCGGAAGCCGACGTTGGCGAACTCGGTGAACGCGGAGCTGCCATTGGCGGGCAGGTTCAACTGGAACGACGCCGCGGAGCGGTCGGAGTTGAGGTTGTGGAGCATGTACTCGTAGTGGTACATGCCGTTGGCGAGCGCGGTCACCTTGTAGGCGATGTTGAAGGTGCCCTCGTTGGGCACCACCACGGAGCGGACCGTCACGCCGGGCTCGGCCACCGTCCAGCCGTAGATGGCCGGCAGCGTCCGCTGGGTCGAGAAGCCCGCCACCGTCGACATCGTCAGGGCCGTCGAGGTGCCGGTGACGTTCACGCGCCGGTACGACGCGTTGTTCACGCTGTTGCCCGCCGCGGCATCATCGGAGGCGATGT
>JBAXFU010000162.1:0-2833 GCA_037139735.1 Phycisphaerae bacterium | reverse complement strand
GCCGCCACCTCGATCTCGCGGCACGCCTGGCCCTCCGCGGGCTGGGCCGCGTCGAACCCAACCCCCTCGTCGGCTGCGTCATCGTCCGCGACGGCCGCATCATCGGCATGGGCCACCACCGCCGCTTCGGAGGCGTGCACGCCGAGATCGACGCGGCCGAGGATTGCCGGCGTCGAGGCGAGGATCCCCGCGGCAGCACCGTCTACGTCACGCTCGAACCCTGCAACGGCACGGGCCGCAACCCGCCCTGCTCGCAGCGCCTGATCTCGCTGGGCGTGCGAGAGGTCGTGTTCGCCTGCGACGATCCCAACCCCTTGAAGGCCGGCGGCGCAAAGGCCCTCCGCGAGGCGGGCATCGCGGCCCGTCGCAGCGACGCCAGCCCGGCGGCCTCGGGCCTGGCCGCCCCCTTCCTGCTGCGACTGCGCGAGGGCCGGCCGTGGGTGATCGCCAAGTGGGCGCAGACCATCGACGGTCGCATCGCGACCCGAACCGGCGAGAGCAAGTGGATCAGCAACGAGAGCTCGCGCCGTCGCGTGCACCAGTTGCGGGCCCGCGTCGACGCCGTGCTCACCGGTATCGGCACCGTCATCGCCGACGACCCGATGCTCACCGCCCGCGGCGTGCGACTCCGCCGCACGGCCTCGCGCGTGGTCGTCGATTCCGACCTCGACCTGGCCCCCGAGAGTCTGCTGGCCCGCTCGGCCCGCGAGGTGCCCACCATCGTGGCGTGCGATCGCGACCTGGCGAACTCGGGCTTCACCGGCGGCGCACGTCAGCGACTCGAGGAGGCGGGCGTGATCGTGCTGGGGGTGCCGCCCGATCCGGGAGGTCGCGGCATCGACCTGCGGGCCATGCTCGAGCAACTCTGGCGCGTCCGCGGCATCGCCACCGTGATGGTCGAGGCCGGCCCCGGCCTGCTGGGCTCCCTCTGCGACGCCGACCTCATCGACGAGGCCGTCGTCTACGTGGCGCCGATGCTGCTGGGGGACGAGTTGGCCAAGGGCGTGGCGGCCGGCCGCCTCGCCGAATCCCTTTCGCAGGCGAGGCGATTCGACCTGCTCCGCACCCGGCGAGTCGGGCACGACGTCGAACTGACCTACCGCCGCCGCCGCGAGGCACCCTGAAGCACGCCGGCCCCGCGGCTCCGCCACCTACCCTCCGGATCCATGGCACGCCAGAGCCCCCTGCTCGCAGCCCACCAACGGGCACACGCTTCGATGATCGCCTACGGCCCGGCCGGTCCCGACGGACACGCCGTGTCGGTCGTGGCCACGTTCGGCGATCTTGGGCTGGAGTATGCCGCGATCCGCACGGGGTGCGCCCTGATCGACATGCCCCACCGCGCGGCCCTGGAGCTTCGCGGCCCCGAACGCATCGAGTTCCTCAATCGCATGATCACGCAGGAACTCAAGGGGCTCGCTCCGCGTTCCTTGCGGCGAGGCTTCTGGCTCAACATCAAGGGACGTATCGAGGCCGATCTTCGCATCCTGCACCTTGGGGATCGAACGCTGCTCGAACTCGACGTGCTTGCCGCCCAGGGCACGGCCGCCTCGCTGGCCAAGTACATCATCACCGAGGATGTCACGATCGACGATCGGTCCGAAGGCACGCACCGGCTGTCGCTCCACGGTCCGGCGGCCGCCTCGCTTCTCGGCGCGGTCGCCGAGGCGTCGGTTGCGGGTTCGGGCGACTCGCTTCGCGGCCTTGCGCCGGGCGGCGTCTGCGAGTGCACGCTGGCCGGGGCCGCGTGCATGGCCTGGCGAGAGGACATCGCGGGCGTGCCCGGGCTGGAGCTGCTCGTTCCCGCCGACCATGCCGCCGCGGTGCATCGAGCCCTGCTGGAAGCGCCGGGCGCGGGGCTTGCCGCGACGCCCGCGGGCTGGCACGCGTTGAACATCGCCCGGATCGAAGCAGGCACGCCGTTCTTCAACCTCGACTTTGGCACCAACTCGCTCCCCGCCGAGACGAGTCTGCTCGACGATCGGGTGAGCTTCACCAAGGGGTGCTATCTCGGGCAGGAGATCGTCGCCCGCATGCACGCGCGGGGGCACCCCAAGCAGGTCCTGGTGGCGATCGCCTTTGCCGGCGTGATGGAGCAGGGGACCGGCCTTTCCCGCCTGCCCGAAACGGGCGCCCCCCTGACGCTCGCGGGCTCGACGGAGGTCATCGGCCAGGTCACCAGTTCGACGCTTTCGCCCCTGCGTTCATCGTCGCCCATCGCCTTCGCGATGGTCCGCCACGCGCATCGGGCTCCGGGCACCGTGCTCTCGACCTTCGTGGACGGGGTGGAGGTCAAGGGCGTGATTCAGGAGGGGCTCAGCTTCCGAGCGGGGGCGAGTCGCGGGGGATGAGGAGCCGGGATGGAGCGGAGGCGGGATTCACGCCCGATCGCGAATCGCCAGCCCGCTTCGGGCGTCCCTTGGTTGAGCCGGGGTGCGCAGCCCGGCTCTGCGGGCAAGCCCCCGGCGGAGCGCCCGATACGGCGGCGTGGCGTGGCGACGCAAATGCCATCGACGTCGCATGTCCATCCTGTTCGGCGTGGCGATGTCACGCCGCGTCTGGCGCCGCCGGGGGCTTGCTCGAAGACTCGCCGCGCCCACGGCTCAACCAAGGGACGCCCTGCCGGGCTGGCGAAGAGACGCGCGAACCGGATTCACGCCCGATCGCGAATCGCCAGCCCGCTTCGGGCGTCCCTTGGTTGAGCCGGGGTGCGCAGCCCGGCTCTGCGGGCAAGCCCCCGGCGGAGCGCCCGATACGGCGGCGTGGCGTGACGACGCGAATGCCATCGACGCGTCACGCGCATGACGTTCGGCGTGGTCGCGTCCGCGATGAT
>JBAXFU010000161.1:0-3007 GCA_037139735.1 Phycisphaerae bacterium | reverse complement strand
GGCGGGTGCAGGATGGGGGGAACGGGCATTGGTATCAGGCGTTTGTGCAGAACCCGATCACCTGGTCGCAGTCGCGGGCGGCGGCGAGGGGCATGGGGGGTGATCTCGCCTCGCTCAACACGGCTGCCGAGAACGACTGGGTGTATTCGATGCTCGCATCGAACCTGTCGCTCTGGAACTGGCGACAAGGGCCTTGGATCGGCTTGCGCCAAGACAGATCCTCTCCTGACTATTCGGAGCCATCCGGTGGATGGCGATGGGTTGACGGCACCCCGCTGACTTACTCGCGCTGGCTTTCGGGTCATCCCTACGTTGACGGCGGGCCTTGCATTCTTGCGGATCATGCCAACTTCGGCATGTGGCCTTCCGCACCCATGAACAAATGGACCTCGAATGCTGACGAGTGGTATCGGGCGTGTCACGTCGACGCCAATGTCTCCTTCATCGTCGAATGGTCCGCCGACTGCAACGCCGACGGCCTCGTGGACAAGGGCCAGATCCTCTCCGGCCAACTCCAGGACGTCAACAACAACGGCATTCCCGACGGCTGCGAGACGCCGTGCGCGTTCACGACCCAACCCGCGTCGACGACGATCATCCCCGGCGGCGATGCCACGTTCGCGGCGGCATTCGCACGCGCCGGGCACGCGCTGCGATGGCGTCGCAACGGCGTCGACCTCGCTGATTCGTCGCGACTGTCGGGCACCGCCTCGCCGACGTTGACGATCCGGCAGGTGGCGTCGGCCGATCAGGGCGTGTACGACTGCGTCGCCACGGGGCCGTGCGGGAGCGTCGCGAGCGCGGTCGCGGAGCTGTCGTGCAAGGCGGTGATCGCCACGCAGCCCCAGGGGGGCGTGTTTGTCGGCGGGCAGCCGGTGACGCTCTCCGTGGTCGCCTCTGGCGGCACGGGCGTCACGCACCGGTGGCGACGTGATGGGGTGACGCTTTTCAACGGCGTCATTCATCAGGGCGTGACGACGCCGACCTTGACCATCAACCTCGACGAGCCCTCGCAGAGCGGGTCGTACTCGGTGGCCATCACGAACTCGTGCGGCACGACGATCTCGGAAGGTGCGTGGGTGGAGGTGACATGCCCCGCCGACTTCAACGGCGACGGCGGCACCGACGGTCAGGACCTCTTCGAGTTCTTCGAGGCGTGGGCCGGCGGTTTGTCGAGTGCCGACCTGAACTTCGACGGGGGCACGGACGGAAGTGACGTCACGGCGTTCTTCGCGCGGTGGGAGAACGGTTGCTGAGGAACAATTCGGGCATGGTGATCATAAGTTGTCGTAAGGAGTATGTCATGAAGATCAGGCAAGTAGTGTGGTGGGCGGCGATGGTCCTGGTGGCTGGCAACGCGACGAGCGTGCACGCGGCTGACTTGTGGGTGCCTGCGCAGTACCCGACGATTCAGTCGGCCATCGACGCGGCCGCTCACGGCGACCGGATCCGCGTCGCGCCGGGGTTGTACGAGGAGTCGGTGTCCTTCCGAGGCAAGGCGGTGGTCGTGCGTGCCGAGGGCGGTCCGGCCGTGACGACGATTCGAAAGCCCGAAGCGCTTCGATCGCCCACGGTCGTCTTCGAGCAGTCGGAGAGCCGGGCGTCGATCCTGCAGGGGTTCACCATCACCGGGGGCACCGGTCGCTTCACCAGCCTGTGGCCTTGCGATTGCGACGGATACCAGCTCGGCGGCGGCATTTTCATCGCCGGCGCCAGTCCGACGGTGCTCGATTGCCGCATCGTGCAGAACAACTGCTTCACGTACTTCTCCCGCGGCGGCGGTGCCTATGTCGACGGCTCGGCGATGTTCGAGGGGTGCAGCTTCGAGGACAACAACGCCGGGGGCGGCTATGGTCGTGGCGGCGGGATCTACGTGGCGGGGGGATCGCCCGTCATCGTGAACTCGCGCGTCGCGCGGTGCCTCTCGAACTCGTATCACTACGGCTTCGCGGGCGGCATCTTCGTCGCGGGCGGTGCGCCGACGCTGCGTCACGTCGTGCTCACGCAGAACAACGCCAGCCACGGTCCGTCATCGCTGAGCACCAACGCCTCCACCACGCTCGAGGGGGTCCATGTGTCGGGCGCTCGGTCGCCGGCCTCGGAGGGCGACTATCGCGACGAGGGGGGCAACTCGCTGGCGGGCGACTGCAACGCCAACGGACTCGACGACCTCCAGGACATCGCCGCCGGTCGCTCGGCCGATTCGAACGGCGACCGAGTGCCCGACGAGTGCCAGACGCTCGGCGCGTGGGTGGTCCAGCCCGCCGACGCCACCGTCGGAACCGGCGGCAACGTCGCTTTGGTGGCGAGCGTCAACGTCGCGGCCTCGTACCGATGGTTTCGCAACGGCGCGCCCCTGCAGGATGGCGAGCGGGTGAGCGGGTCGGCTTCCGGTCGATTGATCATCAACGCACTGGATGAAACGGACTTCGGGTTCTACGAGTGCGAAGCGACCTTCGGCGGTCAATCGGTGCGGACCGTCAGGGCATTTCTCCGGCCGTGCGGCCCCGGCATCGCCACCCAACCGACCGATCAGAGCGTCGGTGTGGACATGCCGGTCTTCTTCGCAGTGGAGATGCCTCCTCGTTCCGGGTGCGAACCTCCGCTGCGGTACCAGTGGCAGCGGCGCAATCCGATGATCTCGGACCCCGCGGCACCAGGCGCGTGGATCGACCTGACCGATGGCGGCGGCTTCCTGAACACCACGAGCTCGATTCTCGGCATTCTGAGGCCCACGCCCGGCCTGGCGACGGGATATCGGTGCCGCATCATCGGGGCGTGCAGTTGCAATGATGGCACCGGCGGGTTCGTGTACTCGACCAACACCGTCAACTTCACGGTGGCCTGTCCGGCCGACTTCAACGCCGACGGCGGCGTGGACTTCAACGACGTGGAGGAGTTCTTCTTTCGCTGGGAGAACGGGTGCTGAGCGAGGCCGCCTCCCTCACGCCGCCATCGGCGGTCGGGCGATCATCCATCCCACCCACGTCGCCACCAGTCCCGCACC
>JBAXFU010000160.1:0-3043 GCA_037139735.1 Phycisphaerae bacterium | reverse complement strand
GCTCGAGTCGATCTGGGTGGCCGACGAACATGTCTTCGAGGGCGCGAGCGTCTACACCTGCGCGCCGGTGCTTCGGGTGGGCCCCGTGAGGCAGGGCGAGGTCGCTCGCAGTCGCGGCACGACCTTCGAATCGCTTCCTGCCCTTCATGTCGATGCCGACGCATGGACCCGCTGCGACTCATGGTCGCCCATCGCCGCGGCGGCATGGGGTGTCCCCGAGGTGCCGCTCGCCACCCAAGGCACCATCGGCGAGATCGCCCAGGCCACGGCCGATTTTCGCGATCAGTACTACGGGCTGGAGGGCTTTCTCGTCGAGGACGCCGCCACGCCCGGTGCGACCGAAGCGTCGCATCCGCGGCTGGTGACCACGGGCCTGATCGACCTTGCCCGCATGCGGTGGGGCGAACGATCCGTCCGCATGTTGCGAAAGGCATGGCAGGCCCCTCGCGTGGATCGGCGACGCATGGAACGGGAGGGAACGCTCGGCCCGTGGTTGGCGCGGCGGCTGACCCCCAAGATCCTCCTGGCCACGCAGACGCGAGTGCTCGAGGCGTGGGTGGACGAGGCGGGCGAGGTCGTCCCGTGCATTCCCCTGCTCACGATCACGCCGCGGGCGGGCGTCGACCTGTGGCTGATCGCCGCCGCGGTCGCCTCGCCGGTGGCCTGTGCCGTCGCCATGCAGCGCCATGCCGGCACCGCCCTGACCATCGACGCCATCAAGCTCAGCGCCGCCCAGACGATGCTGCTGCCGCGTCCAATCGACGCGGGCCGCTGGGAGGAGGCCGCTTCCTTGTTCAAGCACGCTTCCCGGACGTCATCCGACCCTGATCGACGCGACGCCCTGGTCCGATTCGGCCGCGCGATGTGCGAGGCGTACGGGTTGGAACGCGAGGTCCGCGAGGTGGTGGCGACGTGGTGGCAGTCGAGGCTGGCCGCCTCCGAGCGGACGACACGCGGGGCCGGCACCGTTCGCTCGTGACGGCCGCGTGCCGGTGACGTCGGCCATCGGCTTCCTACGATGGGTCTCCATGAAGTTCCAGCGAATGGCTCCGCTCGTCTCCGTCACGATCCTGCTGCTCGCCGCGGGCTGCAAGCAGGTCGGGACCGGGTCGTCTCCGCTGAAGCCTGCGCCGTCCGCGCCGCCGTCGCCCTCCGTGCCCACTGGGGGGCAGGCGTCGTCGACCGCCGACGCGCCGACGCCGTCGCTGGCCGCGGCGCTTCGCGAGCAGGACCAGGTCGAGGCCCGTTCGCTCTCGACCACGCTGGGCATTCGCCTCGAAGATCGACCCGGCGGCGCGACGCCCGAGTGGTATGCCGCCGCCGTCACCACGCAGGGTCGGTCGGCGGGCGTCGGGTCGGCTCGCACGCTCGTCGAAGCCGTCAATCAGGCCGTCACCAGGGCGGGGCGGCAGGTCGAGGCCCGCGGCGGGCGTCCCCAGTCGATGAAGATCGAACGCGTCGCCTACGCCCGCCTCGCGACGGGCGTCTATTCGGCATGGGCCGCGATGGGCGACGGTTCCAATATGGGCGAGGTGGTGACGACAACGCCGGCGGGGCCTGGCCAGGCCGCTTCGCCGCAACCCCCGATGCCTTCGTTGCGCGATCCCAAGGCGATGATTCCCACGGGCGAACCCGTGACGCCCGCGCCTCCGCCCGCGCCATCGGTGTCGGCATCGCCCGCAGCTCCGGTCCCTCCGGCCGCTCCCGTCCCTGCGGCCGCTTCCGCCGCGGCGACGCCTTCACCCGTTGCCCCGGCGCCCGCCCCGATCGATGACAAGCCGGCTGATCCGAACGCCGCCGCGGCGGCGCCGGCCCCGCAGGCAACGACCGCTCCCGGCGCAGGTCTTGACACGTTGCTGGCCTCCGAACCCCCGCTCAAGGCGCCCTCGTGGTGGAGCCCGACCCCGACGCAGCAGGGAGCGCGGGTCGTGGTGGGGGTGATGGTCGAGGGGCGAACCACCGGCGAGTGCATCGCGGAGGCCCGTCGCACCGCGAAGACCAAGCTCGCGGCCGCCATCGGCGCCGAGCCGCAGGCGATCGTGGCCCAGCGGACGCTGGTCACCGGCGGCAAGCGGAACATGCTTCGCATGTTCGCCATCGTGTCGTGCAAGGGAACGATCGTCCACGCGGGCGACCAGGAGCAAACCCCCCCCGACGGGACCAAGTGACCCCTCGTGAACTGGAGTTTCATTCGATGAACGGCAAGATCTTCTCCGACGCGGCCTCGTGCCTGGCCGACCTTCGCGACAAGGGCATCCTCCGCGACGGCATGACCGTCATGGTCGGCGGCTTCGGCCTCTGCGGCATCCCTGAGCACCTCATCATCGCCCTCCGCGACAGTGGCGTGAAGAACCTCACGTGCATCTCGAACAACGCCGGCGTCGACGACTTCGGCCTGGGCCTGCTCCTGCAGACCCGCCAGATCCGCAAGATGATCAGCAGCTACGTCGGCGAGAACGCGACCTTTGAGAAGCAGTTTCTCGCCAACGAGCTCGAGATCGAGTTCAACCCCCAAGGCACGCTCGCCGAGCGCATCAGGGCGGGCGGCGCTGGCATTCCCGCCTTCTTCACCGCCACCGGCGTGGGCACCGTCGTCGCCGACGGCAAGCCCACCAAGATGTTCTACCGCCCCTGCGACGACCCCGCAGGCCAGAATCGCGGCGCCGACGTGCCCGGCAAGGAACGCCGCGAGTATGTCATGGAGACGGGCCTCTTCGCCGACCTCGCCCTCGTGCACGCCGCCAAGGCCGATCCCTTCGGCAACCTCGTCTACAACAAGACGGCCCGCAACTTCAACCCGATGATGGCCTGTGCCGCGGCGTTCACCATCGCCGAGGTGGACGAGATCGTGGGCCTGGGCGACCTCGACCCCGACCAGGTCCACACGCCCGGTTCGTACGTGAAGCGGATCGTGAAGACCATGGCGACCAAGCGAATCGAGCAGCGGACCGTCCGCGAGTGAGCGTGAACATTGGTGGGAATCTGGCCTCTCCACGGGTTTCCCTCACCCGCTGCGCGGGTTCGGTCACCCGTGGCAACATTC
>JBAXFU010000159.1:0-3116 GCA_037139735.1 Phycisphaerae bacterium | reverse complement strand
CCCGAGCCGCCGGACGTGGCCGACGCCATCGCCATCGCCATGTGTGCCGCCCAGCGGCACGGCGCCGTGGTTTGATGGGGATCGCAGCCGCGGCCCCCCTCGAGACATCGCGACCAAGAGCCCCACCCGATTTCGCGAGCAATCCCCACGACCCCACCAAAGTGCACGCCGCCCGGAGGGTGGACGAATGTTGTCACGGTTGACCGAACCCGCTCTGCGGGTGAGGGCAACCCGTGGAAGGGCGACCGGGTTTCGGGGCCACTACACTTGTCGACCATGGCCAGCGCTTCCGTGCCCCCGAAGCTCAGCGAGTCGCAGATCGAAGAACTGCTCAAGGGCCTTCCCGAGTGGTCGCTGGTGGGTGAAGCCATTCAGCGGACGTACCAGTACCGCGACTTCGTGAACGCGATGAAGTTCGTCAACGCCGTGGCCGTGCAGGCCGAGGCGGTGCAGCATCACCCGGACATCCTCATCCGGTACAGCCGCGTGACGCTCACGCTGGCGACGCACGACGCGAGCGGGATCACCGAAAAGGACTTCGCGCTCGCCCGCTTCAGCGACGCTTCGGCGGCGGGCTTCGAGGGTCCCAAGCCGCCGGCCCCCAAGGCGATCAAGCCCAAGGTCGCCAAGTCGCCCAAGGCCGGGTCGTGAGCCAACCGGCAGCCGCCATGCGGGCCTTCCTGGGGCCGGGCCTCTTCACCGGCATCGACGCTCGCATCGAGGTCGGTCCACCGGGACGGCGGCTCACCATCCGTCGCGGCATCACCGCCGCTCCCATCGACATCTCGCTCGTGAACCCGGCTCCCGTGCTTCCCGGCCTGCCCGCCGGCTTTCCGATCCGCAACACCACGCTCCAACTGGCCGCCGGCGCGAGCGTGGCCACGGTCGAACATGTCGTCAGTGCGGCGGCGGGCCTGGGGCAGTGGGGCACCACGCTCCACGTCGACGGCCCGGAAGTGCCCATTGATGACGGGTCCGCCCTGGCCTTCACGACGATGCTCGCCGGCGCGGGTTCGGGCGATGTCGAGCCCCTCGTGCCCCGCGAGGAGGTGACGGTGACGGAAGGTGCGGCATCGATCGTCATCCTGCCGCGACGCGAGCGAGGGCTGCGGTTCACCTACCGGCTCGACTACGGGCCGAAGTCGCCGCTCAAGCCCCAGGAGGCGACGTGGGAGGGCGATGCGGCCGAATACGCGGCGGAGGTGGCGCCGGCTCGCACGTTTTCGCTGTCGCAGGAGGTGGCGTTCGCGAGGCGGGCAGGGCTCTTCCAGCGATTCACGCCTCGACAACTGCTGGTGATCGGCGACGACGGCGAGCCGATCGAGAACGCGTGGCGGCTCGCGAACGAGGCGGCACGTCACAAGCTTCTCGACCTGATCGGTGACTTGGCCCTGCTTGGGCGACCACTGCAAGCGGACGTGATCGCGACCCGGTCGGGGCACTCGCTGGCGCACCGGGCATGCCGCGAGGTCTTGGCGGGTGTGTCCCGCTGACGCGGCGACCGATGGCTGGTGGCGAGGGACCTATTCTTCGACATGGCCAACAGGACGGTGCGAGACAACACGTTGGCAGGTCTGTTCGTGCTGGGGGGGATCGCCTTGGCCGTCTGGTCGAGCTTCATGCTCGGGGAGCAGACGGGGTTGGGCGGCATGAGCCGCGTGACGGTGCAGTTCCCGGTGGGGCTTGGGTCGCACGGGCTCAAGCCGGGCGCGCTGGTGATGCTGGGCGGCCAGAAGATCGGCAACGTCGATTCGATCTCCTTCTCGCCCAAGGGCGGGACGCCGACGCACGTGGACGTGGCGGTGGAGTTGCCACGGCAGCTCAAGCTCATGAGCGACGCGGTCTTCACGCTCGAGCGGCCGCTGCTGGGCTCGATCTCCAGCATCAACATCACGAGCGGCGGCGGAGCCGCGGCGGCGACGGAACTGGGCGACGGCGCGGTGGTGGCCGGCGGGCTCGCGCCGCCCGCGCTGCTTTCGCAGAGCGGGCTGGGCCCCGAGGACATGACCAACCTGCGTGATTCGCTTTCGTCGCTCGACAAGAGCATGGACCGCATCGCGACGCTGATCGACCAGCGGAGCCCGGACATCGACCGGGGGATCATCGACGCTCGCGCGATCATCGCCGACATCAAGGCGCGGCTGGGGCCCTGGGCCGACATGGTGGGCGCGACGCTCGACAACGCCCATGCCGCCTCGGAGCGGCTGCGTCCGATGGCGGACAAGGCGAGCGTGGTGATCGACGACGCGAAGGCCTTCATCGCGAGCGTGCAGGCGGTGGTCGAGCAGAATCGCGAATCGATCCGCTCGGCGGTCGCGTCGGTCGAATCGATCGCGGACAAGGTCGACAAACAGATGCTCGCCGACCTCGCCAAGTCGCTCGAATCGGCGACCAAGGCCCTCGAGTCGGTGGATCAGACCGTCACCAGGGTGTCGACGCTCGTCTCGTCCGAGACGCCCAACGTGCAGCGGACGATCGCGAATCTGCGGCTGATGGCCGACAACCTCAAGCTCACGAGCATCGAGGTCCGCTCGCAGCCGTGGCGACTCCTGCACCAGCCCACCCGCAAGGACATCTCCACGCAGGCGCTCTACGACTCGACGCGTGCGTACGCCGAGGCGGGGAGCGATCTGCGGGCGGCCAGCGAATCGCTCCGAGCGCTGGTCGAGGCCAGGCAGGCGGGCATCGGCGACCAGACCGCCATCGACGAAGCCTCGCGCCTCCTGGCAAGAACCGCCGAGCAATACAAGACCGCCGAACGACGGTTGCTCGAGTTGCTGGTCAAGGACTCGAAGTGACGCCTTCCACGGGTTTCCGTCACCCGCTGCGCGGGTTCGGTCACCCGTGGCAACATTCGTCCGCCCTTTGGGCGGCTTGCGTTGTGGTGTGGGTGTGGGGCTTGCTCGCGAAGGTGCGTGGGGGCTGATTTCTCGCCCGCTTTGGGGCGAACCAGGTGGAGCCGTGGTCGCTGCCCGGCTTTGCGGGCGAGCCCACGGAGCGCGGCGTGCGTGTGGCGCGGAATGGTGCGAGGGCCTTGAATCGCGCGAGTGCGGGGCGCATCCGCGGTGTTGATGTGATGCGCTCTCGCGAATCGGCGCGTTGGTTGCTCGCTTGCC
>JBAXFU010000158.1:0-3139 GCA_037139735.1 Phycisphaerae bacterium | reverse complement strand
ACCCGGCTCTGCGGGTCAAGCCCCCGGCGGAGCCGATACGCGCCGCCGGCCGCAAACGCGGGTCGGAGTCTCGCAACCCGGGTGTTGTCAAGGAGAGGACGCGGGACAATGTGACGATCTTCCCAGAGCCCCGGCTACACAGCGCGTGCATGAGCCCCTCGGCAAGGTCCTCTCTGCCATCCTCGAAAATGCTTTCGCCTTTCAAGCACTCCGACACCGCCCTGCCGCGGTTGTGGTGCGTGGCCGCTTCCCATGCCCCGATCGTCGCGGCGTTGGCCCGCTGCTACGGCGAGCCCCGATGGACGTGCGTGCTCCGGTGGAACTGGCAATCGCAGACCGTCGAGGAAGGTGCATGGACCACCATGCACGTCCGCGCCCATCGCTGCACGCTTTCGCCCGATGGCGAGTTCTTTCTGTACCACGCGGAAGGTCCGTCGGACGGCCCGTTCTCTGGCTTCTTCGGTGGTGCGTTCGCTGTGTCGCGGCTGCCGTGGCTCTCGGCGCTGACGCATACCGACACCTTCGGGCCCGCCGGCGCCGCGGTCAGTCATGACGCCCTCAAGGATGAGGACCAGGCAAGGTTGTGGGCCCGGTTCGAGCAGTGGCCGAAGTACGTGCGTGACGAGCACTGGCCCCTGCACCTCGGTCCCGGGTGGACGGCACTTTCGATGGAGCAAGCGGCGCGATTCGGCGTGAAGACGGATGATCGGGGACATCTCGCCGCCATCTCCGAACTCAGCGGCACGCGCATGGCCATACTCGCCGTGGTCGACGCGGAAAGGAGCAAGCACGACGACCCGCTTTGGAGCTTGTGGCACGACAGTCTGAGGTACTTCCTTGTTTCACCTTGCGATCCTGCGCGTTCGGCGACAGCACTCCCGGGAGTTCGATGGCTCCACGCCACGAAGGCGGGCCATCTCGTGCTCGCCGACGATCAGGCGGTGCTGAAGGTGGTGCGGTTCAGGCGGGCGAGCGATCTGGACCAGTCGCCCCAACCCGTTTTCGAACACTCACTCAAGACGCTCACGCGCAATCCTCGTGCGGCACCGCCTTGGGCCAAAGCCCCGCTGTCACCTGCGCGGTAAGTGGGGCGCGGCGACAGGACGCCCGTCGGTCCAAAAGCGACAACCCCCGAGCCTTGCGACCCGGGGGTTATGTCCAATAGTGGGCGCGTAGCGGTAACCCGACGCGATAGAGAGACCAACATAGACATAGCGGCCGCGCGACGAGTCTGGGAGTTCAATCCAGCCGCGCGAACGGCCGGCGGTAGTCCGCCGAGACGAACCGAGACCGCTTTTGAGCGTCACAGAGGGGGTCTCAGTCGGGGATGCTCTGTGTGGCGATTGTGGAGCGCGTAACCGGCAGGTCGCGGCCCGAACTGTTTCACAACGCCGCACCACCGCGCCGCGACTCTTCCGGTCGGCGACGAGTGACAACGGCGGCCTGCCCGTCGTTATGCCTGTTTTCCAGCCGATGGCGAGCGCAGCCCGTCAGGAGATTGCGTAGAGAGGATGAATCGGGTTCCAACTCTTCACCCGATCAACAAACTGCGGTCCGGGTGATAAGGCCGTTTTGCATTGACTGAGCGCATAGAGCCGGGGTTTTTGACGAACGACGTTGGAGTGACCCAGATACACGACGTGCGGCTGGAATCCTGCGGCAGAATTCCGCAGGACTCGCGCCGATTCCGGCAAGCCTCAGCGGCCCCCGTGGTTTAAGCAGAGCGACCCACGACGAGGTTTGCCGATGGTGACTGTTCACCCGAGCGTGTTCATGTCGCACTCGGGCAGCGCCCGCTTGAGGGCCGCGAATCCGGCCCCTGTGAATTGGTTCCGGCCGAGCATGACGCGTTTGAGCGATCGGATCGCTGCCAAGGCGGGCACGTCTCGGTCGGTCAACTTCTGGCCTTGCAGGTGCAGAGTTCGGAGGTTGGCGAGTCCGGAGAGTGCGCTCAAGCCTCGACCGGTCAACTTCGTTCCGGAAATGTTAAGTTCCTCGAGCTCCGCGCACGCCGACAAGGCGCCCACACCCTCGTCGGTCACCTTTGAGCACCTGGACACGTCGAGCGCCCGGAGTCCCCTACACCCCGATAGCGCTCTCAGCGAGGCATCGGTGATCTTCGCCAGCACGATGCGCACCCGCTCCAGCCGTTCCGTCGCGGCCAGCGTGCGCACACCCTCGTCGGTCGTCTTGGAGGTCAGCCGCACCGCGGTCAATCGCGGCAGCGAGGCGATCGCCGCGAGACCCGCGTCGGTCACGCTCGCCGGGAACTCGATGTCGACGATCGACGGGACCTCCGAGAGCTTCGATATGCCCGTGTCGGTCAGGCCAGTCTCCCGCAGCTTGACGGTCTCGAGCCGGCTCAGGCCCAGCAACGCGTCGATTTCGACGTCGCCAAACTGTCCGTCGCCCGCGATATCGAACCAACGCAGCTCGGTCATCGCGGCGATGCCCGGGTATGCCGTCCGCTTCAGCCTGGCGTTCCCGACAACCAGTCTGCTCAGCCGCGGCAGTTGGGCGAGTGAGTTCATCCCGGCGGCGCCCAGTGGCGATGCCGACAACGCGATCGATCGCAACTCCTTCAGTTTGCCGACTACCTCGGCATCCGCGTCCGTCATTTGCGAGAACCAATAGTCCGTGTCAAGGATGATTCGGACCTCGTCGGGCGACAGGTCAGCGTTTCCCTCGCCGCGCAAAGCGGAGATTACGCCACTCATCGAGGCAAAGTCGCTGACCGCGCGATGTCCGTACAGTCGACCCTGTCGATTGAGCGAATCGCGAAGGCCTGAGAGCACCGCGTGCGATGGCGTTGGAGCGTCCATGACAGAATCGTATCTCGCTGAGGTTGGCACCCTGGCGACGAGCAGCCCGTCAATGCTCGCCTGTCGCATCGCTTCTGGAGGCCAGGAACTGACCGGGAAACGACAACCCCCGAGTCTTGCGACCCGGGGGTTTATCAATAGTGGGCGCGTAGCGGGAACCCGACGCGATAGAGAGACCCGCATAGACATAGCCACGGCGCGACGTGTTTGGGAGTTCAATCCAGCGGCATGAACGGCGGGCCGCCGAGACCCGCCGAGACGGCTCTTGAGCGTGCCAGAGGAGGATCGGGCGGGGACGTTCTGTTTGCCAGTTATGG
>JBAXFU010000157.1:0-3377 GCA_037139735.1 Phycisphaerae bacterium | reverse complement strand
CGGTCGGGGCGTTGATCGAGAGGGAGGCGTTGGTGCGGGCGGTCATGATGCCCCGGGAGCCCAGGCGGAATGTGTCGGCGTAGAGATCGCCGTAGTCGTTGATGCGAAGTTGTCCATTGATTTCGATGACCGCGCCGCTGGGCGCCGTCAGTGAGGAGGAGCCGCCGAGGGTGATCACGGACTGGGGCGGAGTGCGGATGTCGTCGTTGCCGACGAAGGCGATGGACTTGCCGGCGGTGTCGACGGACGAGGCCGTCCGCCACGCGGCTTCCGTCACGGTGAGTTGTTCGCCGCTGGAGGCGGCGAGCAACCCAGCCGAGATCGTGGCGTACGAAAGGTCGTCGCCGTCGTTGTGCGCCCGGGCGAAGTCGGCGGCGGGCAGGCTGAAGATCCACGCCGAGCCCTGATTGGTGTTGAAGCCGATGTCGTCGAGCCACGCACCTGCGATCGCCGTGTCGCCCGAGAGGCCAACCGAGATGCCGAAGTTGTCGGCACCGCTTCCATCGGCGGCGACGGTCTGCGTCTGTTCCCTCCAACGCGTACCGGCTCGCGTGAAGAAGGACGCCGACCCCTGATTCGCGCGGGTGCCGATGTCGGCATTCTCGCCGCCCACGATGACGGCATCACCGGCGATGGCCACGGCCCGGCCGAAGCCGTCGCCCGGAGCGCCGGAGGCGGCGATGAGTTGGGCCTGCTGCTGCCACGTGGTGCCGCTGAAGGTGAAGACGTACGCGGCCCCCTGATTGACGTTGACGCCCACGTCGTCGGAGTTGGCGCCGGCGACGATGGTGTCGCCCGAGATTGCGACCGACACGCCGAGGGCGTCGGTGGCGAGTCCGCCGAAGACGTTGAGTTGCGCCTGCTGGGACCATGACCCGGCGGAACGGACAAACGTGTAGACGGAGCCCTGATCGGCATTGGCTCCGACATCGTCGCCATCGGCGCCGATGACCGCGAGATCGCCCTCGATGGCGACGTCGATGCCGAAGTTGTCGCTCGCCGCACCGCCGGTGGACGTCAGTTGGGCCTGCTGCGTCCACGCGACGCCCGACCGGGTGAAGACGAAGGCGGACCCCTGATTGGCGTTGGCCCCGACGTCGTCGTCGTTGGCACCAACGACGACGGTGCTTGCGTCGATGGCCACGGAGATGCCGAAGCGATCACTGGCGGCACCGGCCGCACCGTTGAGTTGGGCCTGCTGGGCCCACGATGTGCCGGAGCGGACGAAGACGTAGGCGGACCCCTGATCGGCGTTGGCTCCAACATCGTCGAGACTCGCGCCGACGACGATGGTGTCTTCCTGAATGGCGACCGAGATGCCGAAGTAATCGCCGGCTGCGCCGCCGGTGGCGAAGAGTTGGGCCTGCTGGGTCCAGATCAGGCCGCTGCGGACGAAGACGTAGACGGACCCCTGATCGATGTTCGCTCCGACGTTGTCCTCGGGCACGCCGATGACGGCGGTGTCGCCCGAGATGGCGACGGCGCGTCCGAACCTGTCGTCCGTGCTGGCGAAGGAGGTTGAGAGCATCATGTCGGGACCGATCCACCGGTTGCCGACACGGGCGAACACCCACGCCGAGCCCTGATCGACGTTGAAGCCCACGTCATCGACGTACGCCCCCACGATCGCCGTGTCTCCCGAGATGGCGACGGAGTTGCCGAAAAGGTCAATTCCCGTAGCGTCCGGGGCGGTCAGTTGGGCCTGCTGGGCCCATGTCGAGCCCGTACGCGTGAAGATGTGCGCCGAGCCTTGCTGAGAGAAGCCCACGCTATCGAAATACGCCCCCACGATCGCCGTGTCGCCGGAGATGGCGACGGAGCCGCCGAAGTTGGCACCTCCCCTACCGCCCGTGGCGTTCAGTTGCGCCTGCTGGGTCCATGTCGAGCCCGTACGCGTGAAGACGTACGCCGACCCCTGATCGGCGTTGGCACCCACGTCATCGCTCCATGCCCCCACGATCACGGTATCGGCGGAGATGGCGACGGAGATGCCGAAGTTGTCATTTGCCGCGCCGCCCGTGGCGTTCAGTTGGGCCTGCTGGGTCCATGTCGAGCCGGTACGCATGAAGGCGTACGCCGAGCCCTGATTGGCGTTGGCACCTACGTCGTCGGCGGACGCCCCCACGATCGCCGTGTCGCCCGAGATGGCGACCGAGACGCCGAACAAGTCATTCGCCCCGCCGCCCGTGGCGTTCAGTTGGGCCTGCTGGGTCCATGTCAAGCCGGTACGCATGAAGACGTACGCCGAGCCTTGATCGGTGTTGGCACCCACGTCGTCGGCGTACGCCCCCACGATCGCCGTGTCGCCCGAGATGGCGACCGAGATGCCGAAATTGTCACCTCCCGCGCCGCCCGTGGCGGTCAGTTGGGCCTGCTGGGTCCATGACGAGCCCGTACGCGTGAAGACGTACGCCGAGCCCTGATTGACGTTGGCGCCTATGTCATCGTTCCATGCCCCCACGATCACGGTATCGCCGGAGATGGCGACCGAAATGCCAAACTCGTCATTCGCCGCGCCGCCGGTCGCGTTGAGGGTGGCTTCGAGCGTCCACCCGGCGCCCGTCCAGCGATAGACGTGAGCCGACCCCTGGTTGGCGTTGGCGCCCACGTCGTCTAAAGGTGCCCCCACGATCATCGTGTCGCCATCCACCGCGACGCTGCTGCCGAAGCGGTCGCCCGCCGCCCCCGACGGATGCAGCACCTGCACCGGCGTCGAACGCTGCGCATGGGCAAGCGAACACGCAAAGGCGATGGCCACCGCGACGACAGTCCTCAAGATGCTCATGTCACTCTCCTGCGTGGATGAACCGCATTGTAACGCTTCACCGAAGATGCCCGGCCAGATTCCGCCGTGATCGTCGCAGGGACGCGGCGAAACATCCCTGCGACGGCGTCGTCACGTGCCGAGTGTGCCAGGAGCTCCCGTCTGCCGCCCTCCGCCTTCATTCTCGGACCGTGACGCATCAGGTCGATCCATGCCCTTTGGCGCCGCACTCCGGGGGACGGGTGATCGCACCAGGTCGTGATCCGTTGCAGCCACACCGGATCATCCGGACCGGCGAACCCTCCGCTCGAGGCGCTGCGGCCGTTGCGGACGCCTGCGACCGATGCCCCCAGCACGAAGGTCGCGCCAAGAGTCGAACTTCCGGCACCTGCCGCCGCTCAGCAACCCCCCGCCTCCCACGCGGCGAAGAAGACGTCGATGTCGCCGCCGTCGACGCCGCCGTCCTGGTTGACGTCCGACGACGATTCGCCCGCTTCCCATGCGGCGAAGAAGTCCACCACGTCGGCTCCATCGACGCCGCCGTCGGCGTTGAAGTCCGCCGGGCAGGGCGTGCCTTGGAGCGGGATGAGGTTCTCCGGCGCGTCGACCGTGC
>JBAXFU010000156.1:0-3494 GCA_037139735.1 Phycisphaerae bacterium | reverse complement strand
CTTGCTCGAAGACTCGCTGCGCCCACGGCTCAACGAAGGGACGCCCTCCGGGCTGCCAACCCACGCCAACACCCCGCCCGTACCCTCCCCCTCCCATGCTCCGCACCGCCGATCTCGACTACGACCTCCCCCCCGGCGCGGTCGCCACCACACCCGCCGAACCCCGCGACGCCGCCAAACTCCTCGTCGTCTCTCGCACCGACGAACGCCTCATCGAGCACGCCACCGTCGCCGACCTGCCCTCGTTCCTCCGGCCGCGAGATCGCCTCGTCCTCAATACCACCAAGGTCCTCGCCGCCCGACTCGAAGGCCATCGCACCGACACGCCCGGCAAGGTCAACGGCCTCTATCTCGGCCCCGCCTCCCTCCCCGGCCAACGCGCGTGGCTCGCCATGCTCACCGCCAAGTCCCTCCGCGAAGGCATCCGCATCCGCCTCGAAGGCCCCGACGACTCCATCGAAACCACCCTCGTGCAACGCGCCGCCGACCAGCCCGGCGCATGGCTCCTGGCCATCCATCTCCCGCCATCCATCGACGCATCCACTCCCGACGATCGCCTCCTCGATCTCGTCGGCCACACGCCCCTTCCTCCCTACATCATGAAGGCAAGACGCGACGCCGGCATCGAACGCGAGGTCGCCGCCGATCATCACCGTTACCAGACCGTCTACGCCAATCAGGCCGGTTCGGTGGCGGCGCCCACCGCGGGGCTGCATCTGACACCCGCTCTCTTCGACCGCCTCGCCGCCGGCGGCGTCGCTCGCTCCGACGTCCTCCTCCACGTCGGCACCGGCACCTTCAAGCCCGTCGAGTCCGAATTCGTCGAGGATCACCCCATGCACAGCGAGTGGTGCGCCATGACGCTCCGTGCCGTCGACGACATCCTCGCCACCCGGGCCGCCGGCGGCCGCATCCTCGCCGTGGGCACCACCAGCGTCCGCACGCTCGAGTCCTTCGCCCGCCTCGAACGCCCCATCCCCGCCGGCACGGACCAGGCCTCCCTCGACACCCGCCTGCTCATCACCCCGGGGTTTCCCTTCCGCTGGACCGATGCCCTGCTCACCAACTTCCACTTGCCAAGGAGCACCCTGCTGGCCTTGGTGGGCGCCATGCTCGAGGGTGGCGTCCCCCGCCTCAAGTCCCTCTACGCCATGGCCCTGGCCAAGGGCTATCGCTTCTTCAGCTATGGCGATGCCATGCTGATCCTGCCCTGAGGGAGTCGCCCGGAGGGGCTCTCTCCCCGCCCGCGGCGTACCATCTCGACCCCTCGGAGGACCCCGCAGGCATGGATCTATCCGAACTCGTCGCCGGGCTCGATGTGACCTTCGCCGCCAACCGTGGCGGCCCCTGTCGCGTGTGCGACATCACCGAAGACAGTCGCACGGCCGTCCCCGGTTCGCTCTTCATCGCCCGCACCGGCCTGAAGGCCGACGGCAAGCGGTACATCGAGGACGCCGCCGCCGCCGGCGCGGTCGCCATCCTGACCGACGACCCGCACCTCGCGCCCCCCGAGGGCTTCCGCCTGCCGATCCTGTTCGCCGCCGACGTCCCCTTGATCTCGGCGCTGATCGCCGAGCGTTTCTACGGCCATCCGACGCGGTCCCTCAAGCTCTCGGGCGTCACGGGCACCAACGGCAAGTCCACGATCACCTACCTCATCCATCAGGTCATGAACCACGCCGGCGTCCGCTGCGGGCTCATCGGCACCGTCCTGATCGACGACGGCACGGAGGTGGCCCGGGCGTCGATGACGACCCCGCCCGCCCTCGAGCTCTCGCGGACCTTCGCGGTGATGAAGGAATCGGGATGCGCCGCCGCGTCCATCGAGGTCTCCAGCCACGCCCTCGACCAGCGTCGCGCCGACGCCCTTGCCTTCGACGTCGCCGTCTTCACCAACCTCACCGGCGACCACCTCGATTATCACAAGACGATGGAGAACTACGCCGCGGCCAAGGCCCGGCTCTTCGAACTGCTCCCGGCCTCCGGCACCGCCATCGTCAACGCCGACGATCCGTGGACGTCCCGGATGATCCGCGATTGCAAGGCCCGCGTGTGGAAGTGCGCGCTCAACGCCGCCCCCAACGAGGCCGATCCGGCGGGCCCCGACGAATGCCGCGCCACCGTCATCGAGGAGTCCATGCATGGCATGCTCCTCGCCATGGAGGGCCCCTGGGGCGTCATCGAGGCCCAGGTCCCGCTCATCGGGCGATACAACGCGATGAACGTCCTCCAAGCCGCCGCGGCATGCTTCGCCAAGGGCCTCACGCGAGAGCAACTCTGCGCCGCCCTGCCCGAACTGCAGGCCCCGCCCGGCCGCCTGCAGAAGGTCAGCCGCGACGAGGCCGACGACATCACCGTCTTCGTCGACTTCGCCCACAGCGATGATTCCCTGCGCAACTGCCTGGCCTCGGTGGCCAAGGTGATTCCCGGCCGCCAGCACGGCGGAAGTCTGCTGCGAAACGCCGCGGGCACCCACCGCGCCTCGCCACTCCCCTCGCGATCCGGGGGGCCGGCGACGGGGCGGCTGTGGGTCGTCTTCGGCTGCGGCGGCAACAAGGACGCCACCAAGCGTCCTCGCATGGGCGCCGCCGCGATCGCGCACGCCGACATCGTCGTCGTGACCAGCGACAACCCCCGCCTCGAACGGCCGAGCGACATCATCGATCAGATCCTCGCGGGCATCCCGCAGGACCAGCGAGATCGCGTGATTGTGCAAGCCGATCGCGGACGCGCCATCCGCCACGCCATCGAGCGCGCCGCGGCTGGCGACGTCGTCGTGCTGGCGGGCAAGGGCCACGAGAACGAGCAGATCGTCGCGGGCCCCGACAGCCAGCTCGTTCGCGTGCACTTCGACGACGCGATGGCGGCGCACGCCGCCCTCCAGTCTCGCAGCGCCCGCATCGCCAACCCCCACGCCGGACTTGATTGACCGCGCGGCCGTGCAGGCCCATCGCGGACGGCCATCCGCCCCGCCATCGTGACCGCGTCGCGAGCCCCGAGAGGGCCCGATCGGTTCGCGCGCACCCCGACGATGTCGCGGCGACCCGCGCGACGCTCCACGCTTGCAAAGCCAACATGTCGATCCTTATCTCCGAAATCAAACATAACAAGAATGGATTGAGGACATAAAGATATACGGCGATGTAAGTCCTTAATGAGCTTGAAAACAAAGGGTTTATAAACAAAAATCCGCGCATTTTGCGCCACGTTGTCTTGCATCCATCGTCCGTTTGGTGGATAGTTCGACATAACGCATTCTCGCCCGTGCGCGCCGTGTGTTCGTCGCCATGGGCTGGAGAGAGAGTGTGTGTGAGATCACCTGTGCGCCCCGCGAGCTGACGTACGCAGTTCGCGGCTGCATCGATCGGCCTCGGGATTCCGGGGCGGGCGCCGCAGGATTCAACATTGCGGAAGAGAAAGGGAGTCGGAACATGAGCATGCGGAAGAATCAGTTCGGCAAGAGCGTCGTGTTGCGGAACATGGTGGCGGCGGCG
>JBAXFU010000155.1:0-3576 GCA_037139735.1 Phycisphaerae bacterium | reverse complement strand
GCCGCCCGAGTCGACAACTCCGGCTTGAGCAAGCGACGACACTCGGAGGTTACCGAAGTTGCCGCGGCTTGTCGAGGGGAATCATCGAAAATCGGACGTTGCGAGCGAACTGGGGGGGCGAGACACAGAGGCGGTGGTTCTTGGAGAATCGCTTGCGTTGTCGAATTGATAGAGCGGAGGCGTCGGGTTGAGTTGACATGCCATGAAAAACCTCAGCCATTGGGAGTGAGAATCGGCGCCTCGGGGTGTGCCCTCATAGCAGTCCCAATCGCAACCTTTTCAAAGGACGCGCGATGTCCGCTCTCGATGCCCCCTCCCAACGCCCTACCCGTACCCCCACCGAATTGTCCAACTGCCGTCCACCCATTGACGGAAAGCCACTTTGTCGATCACCAAATGGCATTCCGCGCTCGACACGCCGCGTCATGGTCAAACGGTGGCAGTCAATCCACCCCGTTCCCCGGTGCTCCCGTTCGGTAGCGCCGGGGCGACCTTGCTCGGCGGCGTCACCCGTCCTTTGGCGGCGGCTTCAGGCTCCCCAGCATCCGCAGGCCTGGAAAGCACAGGGCGACCATGCCCACCACCACCAGCGTGCCCACGCCCCCGCTGACGACGCTGGCGACCGGGCCGAACCACGACGCCACCAGCCCGGATTCGTAGCCGCCCAGCTCGTTGGAGCTCTCGATGAAGACGCTGTTGACGCTCGACACGCGTCCGCGGATGTGCTCGGGCGTTCGCATCTGCACGAGCACGTGGCGGATCACCACCGAGACGTTGTCCACCGCGCCGCCGAAGGCCAGGCACGCCACGCTCAGCCACAGGTTGGTCGACAGTCCGAAGGCGATGATCGAGAGCCCGAAGAGCGCCACCGACCAGAGCAGGGCTCTCCCCGCGTGGCGGAACGGCGGACGATGCGCCAACCAGAAGGCCATCAGCAGCGCGCCCACGTACGGGGCGGCCCGCAGCACGCCCAGCCCCACCGGTCCGGCGTGCAGGATCTCCTTGGCGAAGATGGGCAGCAGCGTCGTCGCCCCGCCCAGCAGCACCGCGAAGAGGTCGAGCGTGAGCGCCGCGAGAATCGTCTTCTCGCCCCAGACGTGCGAAAGCCCCGCCGTGACGCTGCCGCGATCGCCGCCCGCGGGCCGCTCCGAGAGGCGCGGATGGAGCGTCATCGCCAGCACGGCGAAGGCGGCACACCCCAGCCCCGTCAGCACGTAGATGGGCCAGGCCACCCCCGTGAGGTGGATGATCGCCCCGGCCAGCAGCGGGCCCGCGGTGGCGGAGAACTGGAAGACGCCGCTGTTCCAGGTGGTGGCGTTGTGGAAGTCCTCGATGGGCACCAGCACGGGCAGCAGCGTCGCCCGGGCCGGCCCGTTGAAGACCCTCGCGCACCCGCACAGGGCCATCAGCACGTGAAAGGACCAGACCGGCCACGCGAAGTGCGACGCCGCCGCGAGCCCCACCATGATGAGCGCGAAGGCCCACTGCGTCGCCGCCAGCACGCGGCGGCGGTCGAGCAGGTCGATCAGGTGCCCCGCGGGCAACGCCAGCAGAATGACGGGCAGGGCCCTGGCCACGCCGAGGTACCCCAGCGCCATCGCGCTGCCCGTGCGCTCGTAGACCTCCCACAGGACCGCGGTCCCCAGCATCTGCAGCCCCGCGCAGGAGAGCAGCCACCCGGACGCGAACCGCCGGTAGTCGGCGTGTCGGAGGGCGGCATAGGCGTCGTGCGATGACACGCACGAGCATACGGACCCGGCGGCGACGAGATCAGCCCTCGGCGACGCGCCACCGCTTGCCGTCGCGGACCACGCGCCGGTAGAGCGTGTCGCGTTCGACGGGCTCGAACCCCGCCTCGCGGATGGCCTTCTGCAGCGTCCAGACGTTCACCTCCTGGTGCGTCGAGGCGCCGCCGACCTTGGTGATGTCGTACCACACCACCGTGCCGTCGATGTCGTCGGCCCCGCTCTGGAGCATCACCTGCGCCATCGGCAGCGTCTGCATGATCCAGAAGGCCTTCACGTGCGGGAAGTTGTCGAGCATCAGGCGGGCCACCGCCAGCGTGCGGTAGTTCTCGAGGCCCGACGGGCCCGGCAGGTGCTCGAGGTCGCAGCCGTCGGGGAAGAAGGGCAGCGGGATGATCGTCTGGTAGTAGCCCGTCTTCGGCGTCGCGCCGCCCGCGAAGGCCTTGTGCTCGGGCAGCGGCGTGCCCGGACGCGTCAGCGTGATCGCCGGCGCATCGCCACCTTCGCGGCCCGTGTACCCCAGATGCCCGTCGAGCGAGCCCGGGTTCGACCCTTGCGAACGAACACCCTCGTACCCCATCGCGGCCAGGGCCTCGTCCTGGGCGCGACGCAGCATGTCCATGTGCGTCAGGCGGTCGTGGCGCGTCTCGATGTGGCCGTAGAGCATCGTCGCGTTGGTGTTGAGGCCCAGTTCGTGGGCCACGCGGTGCACGTCCAGCCACACGTCGCTGCGGATCTTGCCCTTGTACGCCTCGTCGTGCACGCGGTCGTCGAAGACCTCCGCCCCGCCGCCGGGCAGCGAGCCAAGCCCCGCCGCCTTGAGTGCGGCAAGAACATGGCGAATCCCCTCGACGCGGGCCTGTCGCCCCTCCTCGCCGGCCGCGTTCGCGCCCTTGTACACCTTGGCGATCTTCGCGAGGTGCACCACCTCGACGGCGGTGAAGGCCTTCACGTGCAGGTCGCTGCCCAGCTCGCGCGCGGTGTCGCGGATCGTCGAGACCAGGTCGGTGTAGTAGCTGAAGGGCAGGTACGGGTGCAGCCCGCCCACCGAGTGCATCTCGGTGGCGCCCCCCTCGACCGCCTCTCGCACCTGCTCGCGGACGTAGTCCATGTCGCGCGTGTACGCGCCGGGCTCGTCCTTCTTGCGGTAGAACTCGCAGAACTTGCACGAGAGCGCACAGACGTTGCTGTAGTTGAGGTGGCGGTTGATGTTGTAGAAGGCCGCGGTGCCGTGCAGGCGACGACGCACCGCGTCGGCCATCTCGATCACCGACCACAGGTCGGAGGTCTCGAAGAGCACTTCGCCGTCGGCGAGCGTCAGTCGCTCGCCCCGGTCCACCTTGGCGCCAATGGCGGCAAGGCGCGGATCAACCCCCGAGAATCGCGACTCGGACAGACCGACAGACGATGGAGCGACAAGCGTGGACATGACGGCGACGTGGACCTTTCCGTGGACCTTTCAAAGACTTTTGAAATCTTTGGAAGGCACGCGCGGAAAGTCCATGCGAGCGAGAAGGGCGGCATCGGGCCAGTGAAAGCACCGGCTTTCGACCGCGGTTCCCTCGCCCGCCTCAGGGCCGGCCGCACGCCCTGGCCGCGGAGCCGCCTCGCGCTGGAGGTGGTCCGCGACGTGCCCGAGGAGCAACGGCGCTGCCGAACGCGCTCATGGCGGCGCGAGCGAAGCACCTGCCCAGAAGCCCGGTGGCGTTGGCGATCGGGTACGTGCTCGGGCAGCGAGGCGGTCTTCACGCGGCACCTGGACTTGACGTGCCCCCATTTTCAGTACCAGCCGCTATGAGAGTCAGGTGATGGTACCCGCAACCGTCGCCAT
>JBAXFU010000154.1:0-3625 GCA_037139735.1 Phycisphaerae bacterium | reverse complement strand
CCCCCCCGGGGGGGGGGAGGGGTTTGGTCCCGGGGGGGTCCGCGGGGCGCCCCGCCCCCACCCAACCCGAAACCCCCCCCCCCCCCCCCCTCCCTCCCGCGACCGCGACTGCCAAACTCGGTCGCTGGCCGCCTAATCTGTGGATCCCGTCGGGGGCGTGTCCGAATCGGTTCGGACCCGCCCTGACAGGAGCCTTGGCCTCCCCGTTCGTGAGCGGCCCGCGCCTTGCTCGGGCCTTCGTACCTGATCGGATCACCATGCAGAAGTCCTCCCTCCGCGTGCACGGCGTTCCCTTGCTCCTCCTGATGGCCGGCATGGCCCTCGTCCCTGGTTGCGATCAGCGCTCGCAGGGGAGCAAGTCGTTGCAGTCGGCCTCGAACTCCCTCCACGCCACGGGCGTGGCCCCCGAGGCCGATGCGTCCAAGTTGCAGTCGCGGCTCAAGCAGATCTCCGGATCGCTCGCCGATGTCGCCGCCAACGGTTCGGCGGGGGAAAAGTCGTCGGCAGCCGTGCTCCTCGCGCAGACGACCATGGGCGAAGGCGAGTTGGCCGCGCAGGCCGCCAAGACCGCCGACTTCACGATCCGCAACCAGTTGGTGCTCGTGTCCGGTCTCTTGGCGGATTGGTCCCGTCACAGCGCGACGGTGAACTCGTTGAAGACCTTCGACCCGTCGAAGGACTTGGCCGAACTCGACGCCGGGAAGGCGGCGATGCAATCCGAGTTGGAGTCGCACGAGAAGGCGCTGGCGGCGGCCAAGGCCAGGCAGAGTCAACTGCAGGACGAGGCCAAGGCCAAGATGGTCGAGGCGGAAGCCGCCGCACGCGAGTACGCGACGCGCTCGCAGAGCGCGATCAAGATGACGGCCACCCAGGCCGCCGAGGTGGTGATCAAGGCCAACGAGTTCCGCCGTCAGGCCGATGACCTGCGGACGGCCGGCGGCAAGCTTCAGGCCGCGGCCGACCTCCTCGAGCCGACGGTGAAGGAATACGGCGTGCTGGGCGAGAAGTGCCGCCGCCAGATCGCCAACTACGAGAAGTCCGCGGAATCGCTCCGGACCCGCCGGCAGGCCTCCGAGCAGGAGTCCGCCGCAGCCGCCGCCAAGGCCAACGCCGCGGCCAACGACCTTGACAAGATGGTGGTCGAGTTGCTGGCCAAGCGTGCGTCGGACGTGGTCCCCGCGTACGCCAAGGCGGCCGATCACTTCGCGAAGGCGGCGTCGAAGGCCGCCGGCGCGGCCGCGGCCGCGCCGGGCATGTCGAAGGTGTCGCAGGGCTCGGCCAAGCTGGCCCTCGCCGAGACGCACTGGGGACAATCGCACGGAGCCAGGGCGGTCATCTCGACGCTCGACGCGCTCGCGGGCGTGCGTCCCGCGTTGCCGCAGGCCTCGCAGTACAAGGCCAAGGCCGAGGAGCTTCGTGCCGAGGCGAAGACGTCGCTCGAGACCGCCGCCGCCGCGCTCGAGGAGGCCAAGTCGGCCTTCGAGTCGGCTCGCATCTCCGACAAGGCCGTGAAGGAGCGACTGACCATGCTCGCCGAGCAGGTGGGCAAGGCCAAGGACATCGCCGGCGGCGCGTCGATCGAGCCGCCGTCCGCCCCCGTCGAGACGCCTGCGGCAGGCAGCGGCGCCGCGGCCGGCGGTTCGGCCCCCGCGGCGACCGCGGCGGTCGATCCCGCGTTGCTTGAAGCCGTGGATCGCGCCCTCGAGGCGACGCGGACGTACAACACGGCCTCGCTGATCGACTCGGCGGTGGGCATCGACGACGAGGGCAAGGCGCTGCTCCGCAAGATGGCGGCGATGACCGACGCGATGGGCGCTGTCGACAAGGCCTGCCGCGAGAAGTTCGGCAAGTCGGTGAACGAGGTGCTGGCGTCCAACCCGATGATGGGTCAGGCCCTCAAGGGCATGGGCGGGGCCATCGCGGTGGGCGACGTGAAGGCCGCGGACCTCACCTTCAAGGTCGAGGGCGACAAGGCCACGGCCACGATGCCCGGTTCGCCGATGCCGATGCAGTTCGCCAAGCACGACGGCAAGTGGGTGCCCGACATGAGCGGTCAGGCCGCGATGCTGCCGATGCTCAAGGGGCAGATGGGCATGATCGAGCAGTTCGGCGGCGTGATCAAGACCTGGGGCGACGACATCGCCGCGGGCAAGTTCGCCGACGCCAATGCCGCGTCGCAGGGTCTGCAGCAGGCCTTCATGCCGATCATGCAGCAGATGATGGGCGGCGGCCGTCGCAACGGCGGCGGCTGAGCCAGCCGGGCCTCCCGGTCGACGCGCCGATTGTTCGGGTCACACCATCGATTCACCGTGCGGGCTTCAAGGCCTCGAGGCGTCTGATCGCCTCGTGCATGGTGTCCTTGCGCTTGCAGAAGGCAAAGCGAATGAGGGGTTCGCCCAGGTGGGCGCGGTGGTGAAAGGCGGTGCAGCAGATCGCCGCCACGCCGATGCGCTCGATGAGGTGGGTGATGAAGTCGGTGCCCGAGCCCAGGCCCAAGGGGGTGTGGTCGGCGATGAGGAAGTAGGTCGAGTGGGAGGGGAAGACGGTCATCCCTGATCGCGTCAACGCCGCGGCGAGCAGGTCGCGGTTCTCGCGAAAGAGGGCGGCGGTGCGAGCGGGGGTGTCGCCCGGGTCGGCGATGATGGCGGCGGCCCCGTGCTGGAGGGGCGTGGCGCTCGAGAAGGTCATGAACTGGTGAGCCGCACGCACCGCGGCGGAGAGGGGCGGGGGCGCGATGGCCCAGCCGATCTTCCAGCCGGTGAGACTGAAGGTCTTGCCCAGGCTGTTGAGCGTGATGGTGCGATCTCGCATGCCTTCGAGGGTCGCGATCGAGAGGTGCGGGCGGTCGGGTTCGAGGATGAGCCGGTCGTAGACCTCGTCGCTGATGACGACCACGTCGTGACGCAGGCACAGATCGGCGATGAGGCGAAGTTCCTCGCGGGTGAAGACCTTGCCCGTGGGGTTGTGGGGCGTGTTGAGGATCAGCGCCCGTGTGCGGGGCGTGAAGGCGGCCTCGAGTTCCGCGGGGTCGAACCAGAAGGCGTCCTGTCCGGGTTGGCGAGGCGGGTGGAGCGCGACGAAGCGACAGGTGGCGCCGGCCATCGCCGCGCCGGCGGTGTAGAAGTCGAAGAAGGGTTCGAAGACGATCACCTCGTCGCCGGGGTCGAGCATGCCCACGAGCGCGTTGATGATCGCCTCGGAGCAGCCGCTGGTGACGGTGACTTCGCGTTCGGGGTCGATGGTTCCCTTGCCATCGGCCTCCCACCTGGCGGCGATGGCGGCGTTGAGGTGGGGAACGCCGATCATGCGGGCGTACTGGGCGTGCCCTGATTCGATGGCGGCGATCGCCGCACGCTTGGCCACGTCGGGTCCGTCGAAGTCGGGGAAGCCCTGCGCAAGGTTCACCGCGCCGTGCTGGAGGGCGCGGCGTGTGGTCTCGGCGAAGATCGAGGATCCGAAGGGTCGCAGTCGCCGGGCGATGAAGGAGTCGCGTGTGGGCATCGGCGGAGGGAGGGTAGTGGCGGGGGCGGGGCGGCGAATGGTTGGGCCGTGCCGTTGAGCGTGGTCAAGGGTGACCGCTCCACCAACCACACCCCTCGTCACTCGCCAAGCTGCTTCACGCGGT
>JBAXFU010000153.1:0-3790 GCA_037139735.1 Phycisphaerae bacterium | reverse complement strand
CGCTGAACCGGCCTCGTCGCTGAACCGGCCTCGTCCTTGAAAGCAACCCGAAACCCGCGAGCGACGCTCGCGGGTTTTTTCGTGGCTCCCCGGGCGGACGCTGCAAGCGGTCCCTTCGGTTACGTTCGGCGGACGGCGACGCACGTTCGCGGCGACACCATCGCCAGCCACACCTGACTCGCATGGTGACCGGCACTGAACATGGGTGCACGTCACTGGTACATCGCCACTCATACGGATCACCGGAGCAACTCGGGCGGCAGATAAGAGCAACTGCAGACGGAGCGAAGGGTTTCCGGAGTGAGTTGCTGCCATGCCTGGGCGCTGGCGTCGAGGAGATGTCGATAGTCTTCGTACGCCCGATTGCTGAGGTGATGACTTCGGAGGTAGCCCCAGAGCCGCTCGACGGGGTTCAGCTCGGGGCCGTAGGGGGGCAGGCACCGCACCGTGACGTTGTCGGGCACAAGCAACCCTTTGCTCGTGTGCCATCCTGCCTGATCCATGATCACCACCGCGTGGTCATCGGGTCCGAGCTCATCGGACAGCATGCCCATGAACACGTTCATCGTTCCCGTATCGACCTGCGGCGCCTGCAGGGCCACGCTCGCTCCGGTCGCGGGCTCCACGGCCGCGTAGAGGTAGACCCATTCGTACCGGGTCTGCTTCACCACCGTCGGACGCGATCCCTTCTTGGCCCACACCCGCGTGGTGGTGCCCTGCTGACCGAACCTCGCCTCGTCCATGAAGAACAGACGCACCCGTCCGCCGTGCGGCTTGATGGCCTGCTTGACGGTCTTCAAAAAAGGGGCGCGGCAGTGTCCTTGAACGCCTTCTGGGCGGCAAGATCCTGCCTCTCGTGACGAGGCCTGGGGGCCAGACACGAATACCCCATTCGTTCCAGCGTTCGGTACACGCTGCTGAGACCGACGCTCACGCCCAACTCATCCCGGGCGATTCGCTGGATGTCCTTGGCGCGAAGCGTGCAGACCCCGTCACCCGCGGTCGGCCCGGCGTCGATGCGTTCCTTGAGCAGTGGTGCCTGATCGCCGGCGATCTTGCGAGGCCGTCCGCTGCGACTCTTGCCCTGCAGTGCCTCGATGCCGCGATCCCGGTAGGCGTAGGCCCAGTACTCGACCGTGCTCTTGGCAATGCCCATCACCTCCGCGATCTGGAGCTTCTCGAAGCCCTGCAACGCCAGCAGCGTGATCCGGAGGCGATCCCTCCGCTTGGCGCGGGTTTCGCGGTCGATCAAGTGCTTGAGTCTCTCGATGTCGCCCGCCGTGTGCTCGGTGATCTGCATGCAGTCTCCTTGAGCCATGCAGTATGACCGATTCGGCGAGGTCGCGCAAGCGAACGTGCGCCGTACGCGCCCGAAAAGTTGAGGCGATCCGTATCAGGCGGCGACTGGGTCGGCATGCCGCAGACAGAAAGAAACAAGCCCGCGTACGCGGGCCTGCGAGTGTGAACCGGAATGAGGATCGCGATCAGTTGGCGAAGTGGGCGAAGGCGCGGTTGGCCTCGGCCATGCGGTGCGTCTGGTCGCGGGTGGCCATCGCCTTGCCCTCGCCGCGGGCGGCGTTGTAGAGTTCGTCGGCGAGGCGGCTGGAGATGGGGCGGCCCTTCTCGGAGCGGACGGCCTCGAGGATCCAGCGGAAGGCCAAGCTCTGCTGGCGCTTCTTGTTGACCTGCATGGGCACCTGGTAGTTCGCGCCGCCGATTCGCTTGCTTCGAACCTCGACGAAGGGCTTCACGTTCTCGATGGCCCGGTGGAAGACCTCGATGGCCTCCTTGGGGGCTTCGGGCACGGTCTCCTTCGAGAGCTTCTCCTGAATGACGTCGAAAGCGTCGTAGACGCAACGCTGGGCGACGGCCTTCTTGCCGTCGATCATCACGCAGTTGATGAAGCGGGCGACCACGCGATCATTGAATCGCGGATCGGGACGAAGCTGGGTGTCTGCGGCGGTGAAGCTCTTGCGGCCCATTCGATACTCCTTGTGGCTGCGGGACCCGACGGGTCCCCGACCGTTCACCGCTCCGCGCCGGGCTGGGCGTTCTCGGAGCGATTACTGCCCCCGGCGACACCACGCGGCGGCCGGGACGACACTGACTGAGAGACTTAGGACTTGCCCTTCTTCGCGCCGTACTTGCTGCGGCCCTGCTTGCGGCCTTCGACGCCGAGGCAGTCGAGCGAACCACGGACGATGTGGTAGCGGACGCCGGGGAGGTCGCGAACGCGGCCGCCGCGGACGAGCACGATCGAGTGCTCCTGGAGGTTGTGGCCTTCGCCGCCGATGTAGGCGGTCACTTCCTTGCCGTTCGACAGACGCACGCGGGCGATCTTGCGGAGGGCGGAGTTGGGCTTCTTGGGGGTCGTCGTGCGGACGATCAGGCACACGCCGCGCTTCTGCGGGCATTCGTCGATGTCCTTCACCTTCGACTTGGTGGGAAGGGGGCGGCGGGGCTTGCGGACCAGTTGGTTGATCGTCGGCATGAAACTATCCAGTTCGGAACGACGCTTCGAATCAAGTCGGACAACCCGCACCGGACGCGCCGGGACGGGTCTGGATGATAGCAGGGTCCCCTTCAGCCGACAAGCGGCCGTCGCGGGTGGCCTGTGCTCACCCGGCGCACGCAGGAACCGGCTCGGCGACGGGACACCGAACACAACCCTTTCTCGGCAGTTCGGCGCCGGCTCACTCGAGCCACTGGCATCGCTTGACGGTGCCCGAGACGGAGGCCGCACCGGAGGCCTTGCCCTTTTTCTTGGCTTCGCCGAGGAGCTCGGCCATGGCCTCGGGCAGCAGCCGATCGGCGACGACGACGACGGCATCCTCGATGCCGGGCTTGCGGGCCCCCACGAGCTTCTCGACCTGGGAAATGGCGGCTTCCTCGGCGACGCGAAGGCAGTTGGCGTAGAGGAGGACCTCGGCGTATCGCTCGCGGATGCGGCGTCTGGCTTCGGAGCCCCCGCCCCCTCGCTCGACGCGAACCACGAGCCGCCAGGGCGTGGTGCCCAGGGGCTTGCCTTCCTCGTCAAGGTTGCCGTCGGGATCGACATTGAGGATGAGCCCCCACTCGTCGCGGAGTCGCTCGACGATCTCGTCGGGCCCGAGCAAGTCGGGCTGATCGGCGGGCGTGACCAGGACGGTGCGGTGTTCATGGCTTGCGCCGTCGGCGCCGGTGGCGTCCTCGCAGGGATCGAGATCGAAGGCCTTGAGCAGCCGCTCGATCCGTTCCTTGAGCGAGGGTTCTGCCCGGAGGGTGACGATCTTGTGCTCGTCGACGAAGATGTACAGGAAGGGTTCCTCGCTCATCGCGCCGAAGCCGACCATGCCGTCGTCGTAGAAGAACTGGCGGAAGCGGTGGATGCCGTCGAGGAACTGGTCGCGGGGCACGGGCTCGTAGGCCATGTAGGGATCGACCTCGCGGTAGGCGTCCTGGCCCAGGAGGTCGACGATGGGATAGACGCGAGACGGGAGCATCTCGAGCAGGATCTTGCAGAAGGCCTCGACCCGCTCGGAGGACATCACGATGTCGAAGACGTAGCGATCGGGCCAGGCCTCCCACTCGCCGTCGTGCTCGTCGCCGTCGGCGGGCTCGAAGTGGAGCGAATAGCCGGGCTTGGGCGTCATCGGCTCGACGGGGAAGACGCCGAGGGGGAAGCGAAAGGCCTCCGCCTGGTGGCGTTCGAGCTTGGGGTCGATCTGGCAACCGATCATGGAGGCATGGTAGCGACGCGGACTTTGGACGGGGCCCGGCACTATCCTCCCGGTCGGCCTCCCGGTCGGCC
>JBAXFU010000152.1:0-4047 GCA_037139735.1 Phycisphaerae bacterium | reverse complement strand
CCCCAGCGTCGACAGCAACCCCAGCCGCTGCACGCCCGTCAGACGCCGCCCCGCATCCTCCCCCCGCGCCGTGTTCAAGTCCCCGATCAGCAGGTGACGCCCGTCCTTGCGCTCCCTCGCCAACTCGATCAGCCGGTTCCAGTGCGAGGCCCGCAGCGTCGGCGAGGCCTCGTCCGCCACGTGCACCGCCGTCAGGTACAACCCCCTGTCGCCCGCCCTGTCGCCCGCCAACTCGCCCGCCAACCGAAGGTCCAGCTCCCGCCCGGCGAACGCCGCAGGCACCGGCAACGCCTCCAGCGGGGTCCGGCTCGCCACCAGCATCCCGTTCGATCGCCCCCTGCCGTGCGACACCACCTGATGCTCGAGGCCGTGATCGGCCAGCCCTGCTCGCAGCTGGCTCCCCCGTGCCGCCCTGAACTCGCACAGCGACACCACGTCCGGCGTCGCCCCCACGATCGTCAGCAGGATCTCCGGCAGCCGCTCCGGACCGCCGCCGTGCAGGATGTTCCAGAAGAGCACACGCATCGAGCGTCGCCACGGTATGGTTCGCCCGTGCTCATCCGCATCGACACCCCCGACGACCCGCGTCTGGCCGACTACCGCGACCTCACCGACGCCCAGCTCCGCGCCCGCGAGCACCGGGGCGAGCACGCCCACTTCATCGCCGAAGGAGAAGGCGTCGTCCGCCACCTGCTCGCCTCTCGCTTTCCCCTCCGCTCCCTCCTCCTCACCCCCGCCTTCGCCCAAGGCCGCTTCGCCGACGTCATCCACGCCCTCGACCCGGCCATCCCCGTCCTCGTCGCCCAACCCGCCGTCATGGAAGCCATCGCCGGCTTCCCCTTCCATCGCGGCGTCCTCGCCAGCGGCCAGCGCCTCCCCGACCAGCCCCTCGACACCCTCCTCGCCCAAGCCAAGCTCCTCGTCGTCTGCGAAGATCTCGCCAACATCGAGAACGTCGGCTCGGTCTTCCGGAACCTCGCCTGCATGGTCGAGGATGCCGCCGTGCTGCTGACCCCTCGCTCCTGCCACCCACTCTACCGCAAGGCCTTGCGCGTCTCCATGGGTCACGCCCTCCGCATCCCCTTCGCCACGCTGCCCGACTGGCCCGCCTCCATCCGCCTGCTGCACGAGGCCGGGTTCACCACCCTCGCCCTCACGCCCCGCGCAGAGGCCGTCTCGCTCCGCGACCTCCCGCCGTCGCCTCGCCACGCCATCCTCCTGGGCTCCGAGGGCCCCGGACTCCAAGACGCCACCATCGCCGCCGCGTCGCGACAGGTCCGCATCCCCATGACGCCCGGATCCGATTCCCTCAACGTCGCCACCGCGCTCGCCGTCGCCCTCTGGCAGTGTGGTCGCTGACCTTCCCCCCGCCCCTCACCACGTCCCTGCCTAGCCGCGGCACGCCTCGACGCACCCCGGAATCAGCCCGCCCAGTTCCATCGCGAGCAGTCCGCCCGTCGCACCCCGCTCGACCGACCACCGCTCGCCCGCCATGGCGTGCACCGCGACCCCGATGCACGCCAGGTCAAAGAGCGACAACGCCTCATCGCCCTTCGAAAGCCCCGCCCTCGCCCTCGCGGCTTCAAGCACCGGATCGTGCGGCTCGGGCCCGTATTGCGCGATCAATCCCCCGATCACGCCCGCCAAGACGTCCCCCGTCCCCGCCGTCGCCAGGCACGGATGCCCGCGGGCGCACGTCCAGGTCTGCAGCCCGTCGCTCACCACCGTCCCCGCCCCCTTGAGCACCACGATGCACCCCAGCCGCTGGGCCATCTGTTCGCAGGCCGCCCGCCGAGTCGCCGCCGCCACAGGGTCGGCCCCGATCCGCAGCGGCTCGGCCAGACGCCGGAACTCGCCGGGGTGCGGCGTCAGGATCACCCGCCCCCGAAAGTCCTTCGTCAACGAAGGCACCCTCGCCAGCGCCGAGATCGCCCCCGCGTCCACCACCGCGGGCGACTGCTCCTGCTGCACCGCGCGGATCGCCAACGCGCACGTGGCGTCGTCGTCGGGCATGCCCGGCCCGATCACCATCGCCGATGCATGGATCAAGTGGCGATCCATCACCTCGACCGCCGCGCTCGCCAGCACCTGCCCCTCCGAGTCCACCGCCAACGCGGTCGCCGTCACGCTGGGAATTATCTGGATCACGGGCATCGCCAGCGGCTCGGGCGTCAACACGCGAACCAGGCCGCAGCCGGCGCGGAACGCGCCGCATGCCGCCAACGCCGGCGCGCCGGCCATCCGCTCCTCGCCGCGGCATGATCCGCCGATGACCAGCGTCACGCCCGCCCGGCCCTTGTGCAGGTCCGCGGGACGTCGTGGCAACTTCCGCAGCGACGATGCTCCGTTCATGGGCGTTCGACCTTGACCGGCGCGAGCGGTTCGCCCCCCGCGGGCTCCATCACCTTGATCGACAGCCGCCCCATGCTCGTCGCCATCGAGGCCATCGAGGTGGTGAGGTTGTCGTCCGCCAGCGACGACACGCCCAGGCAGATGTGCGTCGCGTCGTACGGCCCCGGCGACAGCGTCGCGTCGAGGTCGACCCACCGCTTCACGCCCCCGATCTCGATCAGCGCCTGGGTCCACATGTGATAGCCGAAGATGTGCTGGGCCCCCGCGAATGCGTCGGCGTAGACCAGCCCGCTGGTCACCCGCGCCGGAATCCCGTTCGCCCGCAGCAACGCGCACAGCAGCACCCCGTGCTCCGAGCAGTCGCCTTCCCTCGTGCGGCAGACCTCCGACGCCGACGCGAACCCCACCCCAAGCGTCTTCTTGCGAATGAAGCGATGCACGTACCCGCGGCACGCCTCCGCCCGCTCCATCGCCGTCGCCCCCTCGGCCAACTTCGCCACCGCCTTCTTCGCGAGCGAGACCACCTCGGGGTCCTCCAGCGGGCACATCGTGGTGCTCGCCAGCCACGCCGGATCGGCGATCTCCTTCTCCGGAGCGGGCGAGAACTCGCGGGCCGTGACCGTCAGGCGTCCCGACGAGGGCGACAGCCGCTCGAACCGCTGCGATCCCGTCTCCGGTGGCGACTCGAGTTCACCCTCGGAGACGCTCATCAGGTACACGCCCCGGTCGAGGGTGCGGGCGTTGGCGATGGTGCGGTCGGGCGTGATGAAGGTGCCCGTGAAGGCGTCGGGAATCTTCGCGCCGCCCGCGGGGAGCGTCGCCTCCTCCTCGGTGCACAGGCGGAGAATCATGCTGATGCCGCCCATCTGCGTCGTCGTGCTCACGAGCACGCCCTGGTCGTCGACCAGTTCCGTGCTCTTGATGCCGGGGGCCGAACTGACGCTCGAGGAGCACGAGGTCGCCTCGATCTCGCGGCCGAGCACGCGAATCTTCGTCTTCTCGCCCACCGTGCGGGTGGTCGTCACGGGGCTCAGGCCGTTGAGCGGGTCGATCGTGCTGTACGAGATCTCCTTGGCGCCGCTCTTGAATCGCTGGGTCGCGAATCGATCGGCCGCCGCGGGCGTCAACCAGTCGCCCTTGGGCCTGGGCACCGTCCGCTCCGAGCGTTGCTGGCCTTGGAGCGTGACGATTTTCACGTCGCTCTCGCCGAAGGTGTACTCCTGCGTGACGGGCATCATCGCCAGGTTCTGGACCGACCGCATCGAGACGGGCTTGCCCGCCGCCGTCTCGACGAACTCCGACGACATCGAGAGCGAAACCTTCACCGCGCCGCGGTTGAGCTCGAAGGCGAGGTTGGAGCGGCTCACGACGGTGTCGCCCGTGCGCTCCTCGTCCTGGCGCAGCGAGCCGGCCTTGGCCCCGAAGAGTTCGACCGAGTACCAGCGGGTCACGGTCTGCGCGTGAGCGGCGACCGTGAGTACGACCGAGGCGACCGCCGGCATCCAGCGAATCATGCGAGGGGCTCCATGATGCGAACGCGGACCGCCCGTGCGACAGGGCGTGCCTCGTTCAGTGTCGACGATGAGCATATCGACCGCCGGACCGGGCCGGGTGGAGAAACCAGGCCCGCACTGGACGACTGCAACAGAAGGCAGTGCCAGACGACCGCACCAGACGACCGCACCAGACGACCGC
>JBAXFU010000151.1:0-4073 GCA_037139735.1 Phycisphaerae bacterium | reverse complement strand
GGCGGTGGCCGGGTGCTTGTGGTGCGCGAAGATCGACTCGATCGCGATCACGCCCGGCTGCAGCCGCTTCAGGGCCGCGCGAAAGTCGCTGTCGAGCTCCTCCAGCCTCGCCGACACCGACAACGCCGTGCTCCCCGCGCCCTTGGTGACGCGAAAGACGCCCGCCTCGACCAGCGAGAGCCGATCACGCGTGGCGTCCACGAGGGCGTACCCCGTCAACCTCAGCCCAGGATCGATGCCAAGCACGCGCAACGCAACGCTCCCGGCGACGCGCGCCGATCGCTCAGATGTTCACGGGCATCACGACGTACAGGAAGTCGGTGCCGCTCTTGATCAGGCCGGGCTTGCTCCCCGCCTTGAGCTCCATGATCACCTGCGGCTCGGTCATGACCTTCAGCGCGTCGGTGATGAAGCCCGGGTTGAAGCCGATCTCCACGTCCTCGCCGTGGTAGTCCTTGAGGTCGACGTGGATCTTGGCTTCGCCCGCCTCGGGCGCGCGGCTCGTGAGCTCGAGCTGCTTGTCCTTGGCCTTGAAGGCCAGGCGCACGCCGCGGGACTCCTCGTTGGTGAGCAACGCTGCACGACGGACGGCCGAGATGATCACGTCGCGATCGAACGTGACCTTCTTGTCGCAGTCCTTGGGAATGACGTCCTCGTAGGAGGGGAAGGTGCCGTCGACGAGGTTGCTCACCAGCACGGCGCGGCCGGGGTTGGCGGCGGTGCCGAAGCTGAAGAGAATCTGGTTGTCGGTGATGGCGACCTGCACCGCCTCGTCGTTCTCCTGCACGAGTCGCTGCATCATGTTGAGCGCCTTGCTCGGGATGATGCACTGCACCGCCTTCTGGTCCTTGTCGGTGGCGGAGAGCGCCGCCCGCGCGACCGCCAGGCGGCGGCCGTCGGTGGCGACCATCTCCAGCCGCTTGCCGTCGCGCTTCATCAGCACGCCGTTGATGGCGTAGCGGGAGGTTTCACGGGCGGTGGCGAAGAGCGTGCGGGCGACCAGTTGCGAGAGCGAGCCGGCCGGGTGCGAGAGCGTCGCCTTGGCGGGCGAAGTGCCGCGACCGGCGACCACGTCGTCGAAGTTCGGGATGGGCGGGAAGTCGGTGGCCGGATAGCCGTTGATGCGGAAGTTCGCGTCGGAGCCCTTGATCACGCACACGTCGCCGTCGGTCTCGATGCTCAGCGTGGGCTCGTTCTCCTCGCCCGCGACAATGCCCCGGAAGCGGTCGGCCGGAATCAGCACCGCGCCCGGGCTGGTCACGTCGACCTGACCGATCGAAAGACGCAGGGCAATCTCCGCGTCCGTGGCTTCGAGGATCAACTCGTTGCCGCCGTCGCCCTTGACGGCCGACAGCTTGATGCACGTCAACTGCACCTTGGGCGTCCGGGCGGCCACCGCCCCGCTCGCCAGGTTCACCGCATTCATCAATGCCGCTCGATCGACGATCACCTTCATGGACGCTTCTTCCTTCCCAAGAGTGATTCCAACCCCTCTAGCCGCCAAGTGTACCAGCCGTGGCGTCACGCCGTAGCCACACCACCACCCCTTGTACGTGTGTTATCCACACATTGTGCACAACTCGGGGTCGGATGTGTGGAGGACCAGTGCAAAATCACGCGGATCAGGCACCTTGGGCCTTGCGGAGTTCGGCCATGGTCTTGCGGAGCTGCTGCTGGAGCATGCTGACGCGCAGGAGGCTACGGACGCGGGTGGCCAGCTCGACGCGGTTGACCGGCTTGGTCAGGAAGTCGTCGGCGCCCGACTCGACGGCCCGCTCGACGTCCGAGACTTCGTTGAGGGCCGTGACCATGACGATGGGGATCTCGGCCGTGGCCGGGTCCTTCTTGATCTTGGAGCAGACCTGAAAGCCGCTCATGCGGGGCATCATCACGTCGAGCAGGATGAGGTCCGGGGCCTGCTTCTTGACCTCCTCGAGCGCCTCCACGCCGTCCTTGGCCTGGCGCAGGGTGCAGCCCAGGTCCTCCAGGTAGGCCAACAGCAACTCCAGATTCTGCTCGTTGTCGTCCACGAGCAGCACGTTGCACTTCGAGATGTCCATCACGTTCGGGGCGGCGTCGGAAGCCATGCGCAACCGTAGGTGAGGCCCTGCGCGGACGACATGGCGCGGTTTTCCCCCAACCCGCGGCGTGCGATGGGATTGCGGGCGATGCAACCCCCTCGAATCCGACCTGATCGCGTCGACGCGTCGGCACACCGACCCCGGGCATGTGAAAGGAGCATTCCCATGCCCACGTTCGTTCCTCATCATCAGGGAGTGGCCGGCACAGGCCTCTCCATTCAGGAGATCCACGACCATGTCGGCGACTTCGTCGACGCCAGACTGCCGCGATTCGAGCGGTACTGGAGTTACTACCGCAACCCGATGAGCGTGGCCCGTGACGGCGTGCCCCGGGCGGGTCGGTGGTACAGGCTGGCGCAGGAGGCGGGGTTGCCGCCTCGCGCGACCGGGACCGCCGACTCGCGTCCGAACGCGGAGCGTCGCGAGGTGGTCGTCGAGAACGACATCGGCTGGCGGGTGCAGGCGATGGTCGACTTCATGTTCGGCAAGCCCTTGGCCATTCGGAGCGACGCCTCCGATCCGGCCCTTCGCGCCGCCATCGAACGAGTCCTCGAGGCGGTGTGGACGGCCTCGGGCGGGATCGCCCTGCTGCAGGACCTCGCCCTGCTCGGCCACGTGCACGGACACGCCGACATGGCGCTGCGAGTCGATCGAGGTCTGGAACGGGTGGCGGCGGGCGATGGCGAGGCGGTCGTGGCCGCGGCGGCGTCGCACCTGCGGATCGACGTCGTCGAGCCGCGACGAGGGGTCCCCATCACCGACCCGCGAGACTACCGCGTGCTCCTGGGCTACATCCTGCGTCACGCCAAGGGCGACGGGCTGGAGGTGATCGGCCCGCGCTCGTGGGTGGGCCTGCATCAAGGGAAGGTCGTGTGGGAGGAGCCGCTGCACCTGCATGGCGGGCGGGTGCCCGTCGTGCACGTGCAGAACATCGCGCAGCCCTTCGAGTACTCGGGGCAGGGCGAGGTGGAGCCGCTGATCCCGCTCCAGGACGAACTCAACACGCGCCTCTCGGACCGCGCGAACCGCGTGACGCTCCAGAGCTTCCGGATGTACCTCGCCAAGGGCATCCGGGGCTTCGAGCACGCCAGGGTGGGCCCGGGACAGATCTGGAGCACCGACAACGTGGACGCGTCGGTCGAGGCGTTCGGCGGCGACGCCTCGAGCCCGAGCGAGGATCAGCACATCCGCGAGGTGCGCGAGGGGCTCGACAAGATCAGCGGCATTCCGCCCCTCGCAAGCGGCGTGGTGCAGGCGAAGATCGGCAACCTCTCGAGCGCCAACGCCCTGCGCATCACGCTCATGGCCGCGTTGAGCAAGACGGCTCGCAAGCGAGTCACATACGGCGGAGGGATCGCTCGCATGTGCGAGTTGGTGCTCGGGTGCCTGCACCACGCGGGCGTGCTGGCGACCGATGAACGCGACCGGCGCGTGCGTCTGGCGTGGGAAGACCCGCTGCCCGAGGATGTGCGAGAGCGGATGCAGGCGGCGGAGGCCAAGGCGAGGTTGGGCGTGCCGCAGGGGACGATTCTCGAGGAGTTGGGATACGCGCCGGGCGGGGGCGCGAACGTGATGACGCCGCGGGAATGACCCTTCCACGGGTTTCCCTCACCCGCAGAGCGGGTTCGGTCACCCGCGGCAACATTCGTCCGCCCGCCGGGCGGCTTGCGCTTGGGTGGGGTCGGGGGGGTGCTCGCGGACTTGGGGTGGTGCGCGATTTGTTCTTCGCCCGCTTTGGGGCGAACCAGGTGGAGCCGCGGTGCGCAGCCCGGCTTTGCGGGCAAGCCCCCGGCGGTGCGCTGGGTACGGCGACATGGCGTGACGACGCGGAGGCCATGGACGTAACGCGTGGATGGCGTTCGGCGTGGTCGGGTCCGCGATGATGTCACGTGGTGGTGAATGCCATGGATGCGCCGCGTCGATCGTGTTCTGCGTGTCGATGTCACGGCGCGTCTGGCTCCGCCGCGCGGTTGGCGTCCGCCGGGGGCTTGC
>JBAXFU010000150.1:0-4319 GCA_037139735.1 Phycisphaerae bacterium | reverse complement strand
TCGCCCCAAAGCGGGCGACCCATCACACCCTCTTGATCACCGCCACCGCCGCATACATCCCCGCCACCTCCTCCCGCTCCAACACCCGAGGCGGATACGCGCTGTTCAGCGGCTGCAGCCGGATCTTCTCCCCTCCCTCCTCGAAGTACACCCGCTTGAACGTCGTCTGCGCATCCCGCTCCAGCCGCACGAAGCAGTCGTGACCGTCCGCCACCACTCGCGCCGGACTGAACACCACCACGTCTCCCTCGCCATACACCGGTGACATCGAGTCTCCCACCACCCGTGCCGCGAACGCGTCCGCGTCCGTCACCTCCGGACACCGCACGTACTCGTCCGCCACCCGCGCCGGGTACGACAAGTCCGTGAACTCCGTCGGATACCCCGCCGCCACCTTGTTGATCAAGGGCACGCTCCGCCCCATCGCCAGCGGCACCAACTCCGACCCCGCCTCCCGCCCCTCCTCCGGTGGCGAGATGCGATCCACCAGCCGCCGCAACGCGCCCGACGCGTGCAACGCATCCAGCGACCGCCCCGCCCCCGCCTCGCGCAACATCGCCGCCAAGTCGCGCGCCGCTTCTCGCGCCGCCTCCAACTTCGCCACCTCCGCACGCACCGTCTCCCCCCCGGCCTCCAAACTCCGACTCCATCGCCCTCGCCTCACCAACGTCCCCGGCGTCACCTCCAACGCCCGCTCCAGCCCCGCCAACACCTCATCGCTCGGCACCCCTCGCTGCTCATTCTCCAGCGCCGAGAGATAGCTCTTCGCGCACCCAACCCGCTGCGCCACCTCCGCCAACGTCAACCCCAACGCCTCTCGACGCGACCGCACCACCCCAGCCAGCCACCCCGGCCCACGCTCGTCGCTCGTGCCCATGACGCTCCCTTCGCCCACCCCCCACCCACATCCTTGCACCACCCGAACGCCCGTGTCCCGTTCGCGTCCCCCAATCCAAACAAAATGCAATCAAATCCTCCCCCTCGCCCTTGATGTCCCTCCCGAGTTCACAGTAGAGTGAACTTTCAGGTATCTGTTTGGACATCAGTGAACCGGCCAGCCAGCCAACAAGCAAGCCAGCAGCCGGCCAGCAAGGAGGACCCATGAACATCGCACCCGCACGCTTCGCCCACGACCAGCCGCACCGTCTCCCGCCTTCCACCTCCAAGCGCGATCTGGTCCTCTGGGCCATCACCGAACACGGCAAGGCCCTCGACGGTCGCGATGAAGTCCTCCTCCGCGCCGTCGTCATCGATGGCGCCACCTACCAGGCCGCCGCCAAGCTCGTCGGCCTCACCCCCTCCGGCGCACGCCGCCGCGCCCTCAAGCTCGTCCGCCGCCTCAGCGCCTTCGAGTTCCGCTACGTCGCCCGCTACCGCGCCGCCTGGCCCCCGCGCGATGCCGCCGTCGCCGCCTGCTGCATCATCCGCGGCCTCTCCACCCGCGAGACCGCCGCCGAGCTCGGCATGTCCGCCGCCATCGCCCGACGCATCCGCGAACGCGTCCTCACCCGCATCGAAGGCGCCCGCGCCATGTACGACCTCTGCCGCCGCCAACTCCGTGGCGAGGTGGCCTCATGAACCACCACTCCCTCCGCATCTGCGACACCCATGCCGCCATCTCGCGACGACTCCTCGAGGCCTGCGCCATGCTCGGCCTGGGCGTTCGCCCCGTCGAGCCCCCGCCACTCCCGCTCCCGCCGCCGCCTCACGCCCTCGAAGCCGCCCTCGCCCTCGCGCCCGGCGCGCACCTCCACATCAGCGGCGAGAGCGCCAGCGGCAAGTCCTCCCTCCTCCTCGCCGCCGAACGCGCCCTTCACCTCGCCGGCCACGCCACCCAACGCGTCGCCTCCCCCTCCCTTCGCTCCCTGGGCCGTCGCTCCGTCATCGACCTCTTCGACGGACCAGTCGACCACGCCATGGCCACCCTCGCCTGCGCTGGCCTCGCCGAAGGGCCGCTCCTCGCCTCGCCCGCGCGTCTGCTCTCCGAAGGTCAACGCTGGCGGCTCGGCCTCGCGCTCGCCATGCACCGCCTCGCCGCCGCACCGCCCAGCCAACGCCGCTGGCTCCTCGCCGACGAGTTCGTCGCCTCGCTCGACGCCCGCACCGCACGCTGGGTCTGCCACGCCACCAGCCGCTGGGCCTCGCGCGAAGGCATCAGCATCATCGCCTGCGGCACATGGGACGCCCCCGCCCGCTGGCTCGCCGCCCGACGCCTCGTCCTCCACGCCCGCGGCAGCCGCCGCTCCGCTCACCTCCTCCCCCACGCCACCGCCTGCGCATGAACCACCTCACCATCGAACCCGCCACCCTCGACGCCTACGCCCACTTCGAGCACCTCCACTACCGAGGCGGCACGCCCCGCGCCGTCGACCGCGTGCTCCTCGCCCGCCTCGACCGCGAACCCGTCGGCGTCCTCGTCGTCGCCCGCCCCGTCCTCAACGCCTCGTGGCGCGCGCACGCCTGGCCCCATGGCCCGTGGCACTCCCGCACCAAGGCCGCCGCCTTCGTCAATCGCAACGTCCGACGCATCGCCCGCGTCGTCGTCGACCCGCAACTCCGCGGCGTGGGCGTCGGCGCGGCCCTCGTTCGCGCCTATCTCGCCTCGCCCGCCACCCCGCTCACCGAGGTCGTCGCCTCCATGGCCCGCTCGTCGCCCCTCTTCACCCGCTGCGACATGCGCGAAGTGCCCGTCAACGAGCCCGCCCGTCATCAACGCCTCCGCCGCGAACTGGCCGCCCTGCACATCCAGCCGTGGGAGCTCATGGATGTCACCGCCGCCCGTCGCCTGCTCGATGGCCAGCCCCGGTTCCGTCGCGCCATCGAACGCTGGGCCTCGGGCAGTCGCCACTCGCGCCAGGCCCTCACGCGCATCGACCTGCTCGAACGTGCCGCCGTGCAGGCCGCATCGCTCGTCTCGTGGCCCGCAAGGGCCTTCGTGTTTCCGTGATCGCCCACTCGCCGTGCTCGGAGCCCATGCCATGCCACGCCGCAAACCAACACCAGAACCCACCCCCGAGCCCGCCGCCCCGCCGGCCACCATCGCCACCGAACGCCCCGCCACGCCCGAGGCCCTGTGGGCGTGGATCTCGACCGAACTGGGCGTGCACATCCCCCGCCGCCCGGTGGTTCGCGGCCACGCGGCACCCTTCGAATATCTCTGCGCCACCTTCTTCGAACCCGGCGACCCTGCCGCCCCCGCCACCGACAACCCCGCCCCCGAAGCCCCCGCGCGCGACCTTGTCCTCTGGGCCAACCGAGGCGGCGGCAAGACGTTCCTGGGCGCCCTCGCCACGCTGCTCGACCTGCTCTTCAAGCCCGGCATCGACATCCGCGTGCTCGGCGGCAGCCGCGAGCAATCCACCCGCATCTTCGAACACCTCCGCCGCTTTCTCGACCCCGCCCACCACGAGCGCCTCGCCGCCATGGTCGACGGCCGCATCACCGCCGACGGCGTGCGACTGCTCAACGGCTCGAGCGTCGAGATCCTCTCCCAATCCCACACCTCCATCCGCGGCACGCGCGTCCAGAAGCTCCGCTGCGACGAGGTGGAGCTCTTCAAGCCCGACGTGTGGGAAGCCGCCCAGTTCACCACCCGCAGCCGCCGCTGCGGCGACATCTTCGTCCACGGCGCGGTGGAGTGCCTCAGCACCATGCACCTGCCCTTCGGCCTGATGCACGACCTCGTGCTCGAGTGTCGCCTCGGGCGACGCCGCCTCTTCAAGTGGGGCGTGGTCGACGTGCTCGAGCGATGCCCCGATCGCCTCGCCTGCGTCGTGAAGGATGAACGAGGCATGGAGCGACGCTGCGCCCTGTGGGACGAGTGCGGCGGGCGCGCCAAGGAGGTGCCCGCGCCCGGCGGGCACGTCTACATCGCCGACGCCGCGGCACAGAAGCGTCGCGTCTCGCTCCGCGCGTGGCGCAGCGAGATGGTGTGCGAGCGGCCCACCCGCACCGGCGCGGTGATTCCCGAGTTCGACCCCGCGTTGCACGTGCGGCCCTTCGCCATCCGCGAGGGCCGCGTCGAATGGAGCGAGGGCGACGCCGTCCGCGCCAGACGAATCGTCCGCATGCTCGGCGGCGTCGACTTCGGCGTCCGCTCGCCCACCGTGGTGCTCTTCGTGGCCCAGGACGACGAGGGCGTGCTGTGGGTATGCGACGAGATCGTGCGGACCGATTCGATGCTCGATGATCTGGCCCGCGCCACGGCCGACGGCAACGCCGCGGCATGCGCGCAGCGAGGCCTGCCCCCATGGCCGACGCCGGCATGGATCGGCGTCGACCCCGCGGGCCGAGCCCGCTGCCTGGTGGCGAGGATGTCG
>JBAXFU010000149.1:0-4396 GCA_037139735.1 Phycisphaerae bacterium | reverse complement strand
CCAGACGACCGCACCAGACGACCGCACCAGACGACCGCGTCCGGCGGCCAATCCGGCGGCCCGTCGGCTCAGTCCTTGCGGACCACCAGTTCAAAGACCGGGGGAAGCATGATGAAGCTGGCCGGATCGCTCGAGGCCCGCTCCCACGCCGCGTAGAACGCGTTCATGTCGGCTTCGCTGATGAAGCCGGTCTCGACCAGCTTGGGCACGAAGGTCTGCCAGAACGAGTTGGGCCAGTGCCACAGGGTGGAGCCCGGGCGGGCGATCCGCTGGCGGACGTCGAGATGCTCGACGGTGAAGCCGTGCTTGGTGAACATGCCCGGGAGCTTGCCCATGACGTCGGTGTCGCCCCCGCGGGCCCGCCAGGAGGCGGCCACGGCGTGGATCACCTTCGTGAAGGCCTCGCAGCGGGGGGCCAGCGTCATCGAACGCTCGTAGTTGAAGTAGTCCTGCACGGCCACGCGTCCGCCGGGACGCAGCACGCGGCCCAGCCCTTCGACCACCGCCTCGGGGTTCGACAGGAAGCAGAACACCCACCGGGCGTAGGCCACGTCGACCCGGCCCGCCTCGCCCGCCAGCGTCGTGCTCAGGTCCTGCACGTCGCCCAGCACCCGCTCCACGTGGTGGAAGCGACGGGCCGCGGCGTTGTCGTGCAGTTGCTTGAGGAACGAGGCCGACTCGTCGATGGCGATCACGCGGCCCGTCGGGCCCACCAGTTGGGCCAGATCCATCGCCGCGTGACCGGGGCCGCAGCCCAGGTCGAGCACGGTCTGGCCGGGCTGCACGCCGGCCCGTTCCCACAGTTCGTGCGTCGCCGCGGACCACAGGCGGTGCTGAAGTCCAAGACGAGCCGTCTCGTCCAAGCCCGTGCCGAGCACATAGGCCTGCTGGTCGTGGGCGTGCGAGGAAGAGGTTCGCGGGATGGAAGTGGTGCTCGTCATGGCGTGAGGGGAGGCAAGCGTAGTTGGCCGCTCCCTGTCGGGAACATCGGCTGACTGAAGATTCGCATCGAGTCGGCGAGAGGACGCACCTTTGTCGCGGGCAATGTCGGCCCGCCCGGGGGATGGGTTGTGCCGCGTGTGACGATTCGGGCGACTCGACCCCGAGGTATTATGGGTGCCGCTCGATGAAGCACCCCCCCGGCGCATCACCTGTCGCAACCGCTCCGACGCTGTCGGGGTCCATGCTCTTCGCGGGCCCGGTGTCGTTGACGCTCGCCGTGGCCTGCGTGGTCTTCTGGCCCGCGCTGGGACGCTTTGGCCTTTCGCACAGCGAGGGGCACCGCGCCATTCCCGGCTGGGCGATGCTCGAAGACGGCTTCTCGCTGCTGCCGCGACTCTTTGAGCATCTCTATCTCCGCAAGCCCCCCGGCATGCCGTGGGCCATCGGCGCGATGTCGTGGCTCTTGGGTCCAACCGAGTTCGCCGCCCGGAGCGTCTCGGCCCTGGCCTCCACCCTCGCCGCGGCGGTCACCTGCGTGGTGGCGTGCGCATGGTTCGGGCGTCGTGCCGGCGCGGTCGCTGGCGTGGCCTTCTGCCTCACGCCACTCTTCCTCTACCCCGGTCGCAGCGCGGAAATCGAGGCCCTCAACAACCTCTTCACGCTGCTTTCGATGCTGGGCATCATCCATGTGGTGCTCAGCCCGAAGGTGCGTCCGCTTGCCGTGCCGGCAGCGATGTGCGCCGTCCTCGCGATGCTGCTCGTCAAGGGGCCCGCGGGTCTGCCCTGCACGCTGGCCGCCCTCGTCGCCGCCGCCATGGTCCGTCGCCCGTCGACATCGGCGGCATCGACGCTGCGAGCCGTCATCATCGTGGCGCTGTCGCTGCTGGGGTTCGGCATGTACCTCATCGGCACGCGACGTGCCTGGGAGGCCACGGGCGAACCCGCCATCACCGAACCCCCCAGCCATTTCCTCTGGAATCCGGCCAAGATCGCCGACATCGTGACGCTTCCGCTGGTGGCGCTCGCCTCGGCGCTCCCGCAGGGAGTCGCGTTGCCCCTCAGCGCCATGTCGCCGCCCCTGAGGGGTCTGGCCGACACCCGCGCCCGTGCCGTGCGACTGGCCTGCCTCCTTTCCCTGCTCGCCTACGCCGCCGTCGGCGTCGCCAATCCGCGGTACGCGATGCCCGCGTTGTCGATCCTTCCTCTCTGCTGCGGCATCGTCGCCGCCCAATGGTCCAGCCCGCCGACCATCTCCTTCCGCGTGCGACATGCCGCCCTGCGTGCCGCATGGTGGGGACTGGTCGTGATGCTGGCGGGGGCCTGGTGCCACGGTGCATGGATCGAGTACCGACGCGGCTGGCGGACAAGCGGTCGCGAGGCCGGCGTCGCGTTGGCCACCCATCTGCCCGACGGCGCGGTGGTGCACGCCTTCGAACTGATCGACGTCAGGCCCGAAGTGGCGTGGTACGCCCAGCGCGAGGCCAAGTCGCAGGGGCGTCGGGTTCGCGTGCTGTGGGACCCGTATCCGGGCGTCTTCGGGCGATCTGATCCGCCGTCGCTGCCGCCTTCGGGGCACTTTCTGCTCCTGCGGACCGACGGAGGCAGGCGGGACCAGTACCCGCCGGAGGTCCCCGAGTATCAGCGAGCGGGGCTTCTGGACCGTCTGGGGACGCCTGTGGCCGTCGGGCGGGTGCACGAGTTCGAGTTCGAGCTCTTCCGGGTGCCCTGAGCGGGGCGTTTCTCGCCAGTCGCGGCGCAAACACCTCGCGAACATCCTGCGGTGAAACCGTTTACGATCATTCGGCGGGCACGAGTTTCGTGACGATGGGGCTTGCACGCCGCGTCCAACTTGATATGCTCAGCCGTGTGGTGTTGCCGGCGTGGGCGTCCGAAGGAGAGAGCGGACGCCAACCCGAGTGATCCACGGCGGCGGTCTTCCGGAAGGAATGGCCGCCGCGACCTTTTTTGGCCTGCGTGATCTCGCCGGAACCGGCCGCACCGACGTCCATCGACGCCGGTGGGGGGTTCGTTCGCCCCTTCCTATTGTCTCGCGGGACGCTTCGCGGGATCCGCGGGCGCGTCTTGGGCGAATCCACGGCGGCGGCGCGTCGCCGTGCTTTGGCCCTGCTCTTTCCTCACGACAGCGGAACCTCCATGTCCATGCGTCGACAGAATCTGCTCTTTGCGCTTCTTGGCATCACGGGCTTGGCGGCGACGGTCGCCGCGAGCCGTCGCATGGGCGACGACTACAAGTTCTTCGACGAGATCATCGAGGTCAGGCACATCATCTCGTCGCGGTATGTCGAGGCGCCCGACGAGAAAGTGCTGCGACAGGGCGCGATTCAAGGCATGGTCGAGGCGCTGAACGACCCGTACACGGTCTACGTGCCGGCGGGCGACAAGGAGACCTTCAACAAGGATCTCACCGGCGAATACGTCGGCATCGGCGCGCAGGTGAACATGCAGGAGGGGTGGCTGACGATCGTGTCGCCCCTCGAGGACAGCCCCGCCTTCCGCGCCGGCCTCATGGCCGACGACCGCGTGGTGAGCGTCGGCGGCGTCTCGACGCAGGACAAGAACATCAACGACTGCGTCGACATGCTCATGGGCCAGCCGGGCACCACGGTGCAGCTCGTGGTCGAACGAAAGGGACGCAAGCTCGACGTCGAGGTCGTCCGCGATCGCATCAAGACCCGCAGCGTGAAGGGCTTCCATCGCAGCGAAGGCGACGCCTCGCAGTGGAACCACCTCATCGACGCCTCGCGAGGCATCGGCTACGTCCGCCTCACGCAGTTCACGCCCAAGTGCTCCGACGAGATCCTCGCGGCCCTTCGCGCCATGGGCGCGGACAAGGGCAAGCTCAAGGGGCTGGTCCTCGATCTGCGTTTCAACCCCGGCGGGCTGCTCAACGAGGCCGAGGCGATCGCCGACCTCTTCCTCGGCGACGGCGTCATCGTCTCGACCAAGGGCCGCGCCTATCCCGAGAAGGTCACCCGCGCCAAGGGCCCGGGGACGCTTCCCGACTTCCCCATCACCGTGCTCGTCAACGGATCCAGCGCGTCGGCCAGCGAGGTGCTGGCGGGCGCGCTCTCCGAGAACAACCGCGCCATGATCGTCGGCACCCGCTCCTTCGGCAAGGGAAGCGTGCAAAGCGTGCTCGAACTCCCCAGCGGCAACGGCAGCGAACTCAAGATCACCGAGCAGGGCTACTTCCTTCCCAGCGGCCGCAGCATCTCGCGGAAGGACGATGCCGACCACTGGGGCGTCGATCCCTCCGAGGGCTTCTACGTCCCCATGACCGACGCCCAAACCGTCACCATGCTCGAGACGCGACGTCGCGAAGAGGTGCTCCGCTACGCCCAGGAGAAGTCCACCGCCGCCCCCGGCCAGTCGCCCGCCGGACAGGCGACCGAACCGGTGGCTCAACCGGTCTCTCAACCGGTCTCTCAACCGG
>JBAXFU010000148.1:0-4441 GCA_037139735.1 Phycisphaerae bacterium | reverse complement strand
CTTTCGTCACTGGCCTTCGTCGTGGCCCATGTCCTGGTCATCGTCGAACGACAGGCCCTTCTCGCGCTGGATCTTCTCCACGTTCACCACCCGCACCAGCCCGTCCTTCAGCCGCCGCTCCGCGAAGTTCACGATCAGCCCGAGGTCGAGGTTCGCCGCCTTCAGCTGCGCACGCACCGCCAGACGCTCGTGCGTCGACACCTCGCCCGGCCGGCTCATGATCTCGAGCACGAACCGATCCTCCACCAGCATCGGCACCGTCACCGTGCCCACCTGCTTCTCGCGGTAGGTCACCGGCAGCGACTGGTTCAGCTTGTACGACACCCCCAACGCATCGAGCTCCATCCGCACCGCGCTCGCGTACACCGATGCGTCGTAGCCGGGCCCGAGCGCCTTGTGCACCTCGATCGACGCGCCGATGGCCTTGCGGGACGCCTCCGTCGTCGCCGGATCAAGGTCCGACAGCGGAATGCCGCGACGCTCCCCGCCCCCGCGCGACTGCCCCCGACCCGAGCCACGCCCTTGCGAGCGGTACTGTCCTCCGTACGACGACCCCTCATCGCGATAATCGCCTGTCATCGGAACTCCCTTGTGCTCGTTGTCGACCGCGCTCGCACGTCCGCCAGAGGGGTAGTCTACGCCCTCGACACTCCCAGACCCCGACGCATGATCCCCCCTCACCCCACCGCCGACACCACCACCGCCGCGTTCTGACCCGCCAGCGACCCCGTGCACGCCAGCACGTGCCGCACCCTCGCCTCGCGGCTGGCCGCCGCCCCGGCCCTCGCCACCCCCTCCAACCCGCCCCCGTGCACCCGCGCCGGCAGCCGCTGATGCTTCACGCACAACGCCGCCGCCGCCACTTGCAAGGCCCCCGAACCCGCGGCACAGTCCCCCAGCATCGGCGGCAACGTCACCAACTCGATCTCGGACACCCTGCTCCCGAACACCTCGCGCAACGCCTCCAACTCGTGCGCATCGTGCTTGGGCACGCACAACGCCTGCGGCACGATCACGTCCACATCCCCCGGTTCCAGCCCGGCATCCTTGAGCGCCGCCCTGATCGCCAACGCCAACCCATTCCGCCTCGCCTGCGTCGCCCCCGACAGCGGCGGATGCCGCTCCTCGAGCACCGGCACCGCCACCGGCAGCGTGTGAGCCGCCCCGAACCCGGAGATCCTCGCGTACCGCTTCGCCCCGCGCGCCCGCGCAAGGTCATCACGCTCCAGCGTCAGGATGCCGCCACCCTCGCCCGGCACCGTTCCGGTCCCGCTCGCTTCGCCTGAGGCATACGGCCGCAACGTCAGCGACCCTTCGCCCTCATGCCCCGCCAGACGGCCCAGCAGCTGGCTCCGCACCGTGCCCACCAGGTTCACCTTCGACTCGGCGCCCCCCGAGAAGCACAGGTCGGCCGCGCCTCGCTGGATCACCCGCGTGCTCTCCCCGACGCACAGCATGCCGCTGGCCTCGCTGCACGTCAGCGTGTTGCTCGGCCCCTCGAGCCCGTGCAGGATCGTGACATGGCACGCCAGCATGTTGGGGAGGTACTTGAGCATCCACAGCGGCTGGAGGTTGTTCATGCCCCCCACGCTGCCGCCGCCCGCCGCCACCGCGCCGTCGGCGTCGATCGTGCCCCAGGCCTTGAGCGAAAGGCGATCCTCGCGCCCGGGCGTGCGGTCTCGCGCCGTCGCGAACGCGCCGGCGATCTCCGGCACTTCCGCGGGCAGCAGCCCTGCGCCGATGTGGCACCCGCTCCGTTCCGACGGGTACGTCGTGGCCGTGGTGGCCTCGCCGTCGCCCGCGTGCATCCGCGTCACCAGCGAGGCGTCTCGCACGGCCTCGGCTGCCGCCACCACCGCGAGTTCGATGTCGCGTGCCATCACCTTCACGCCCTTGCGGTAATGCTTGGGCACATAGTCCTTGGCGGAGATGCCGGCAGGCACCTCCCCCGCCAGGTTGCACACCGCCTGATCGGCCTTGAAGCGCGTGATGGGCCGCAGCGAGGGCGTGCCGGAGCACAAACCCTCCCAGAAGGCCTCGACCCCCGCGCCATAGCCGCTGACGAGGCCCAGACCGGTGATGCAGACGTCGGTTCGATTCCCTGCCATGGTGAAGGAGTGAGTCTATGGGCCCGGGCCCTCCCCGGGGCCGGTTCCTCTACCATGACGCCATGTTCACGGGCCTGATCGAGACCGTCGGCACGGTGCACGCCACCACCCCCTCCCCTGCAGGCCTGCGTCTCGAGGTCGCCGCCCCCGCCTGGTCCTACCGGGCTTCCCGGGGCGATTCCGTCGCCGTCGACGGCTGCTGCCTCACCGCCGTCCACGACGCCACCCCCGACGGCCTGCTCACCTTCGACGCTATCCCCGAGACCCTCTCCAAGACCACCGTGGGCGACTTCCGCCCCGGCCGCCCGGTCAACCTGGAACACGCCGCCACGGCCTCGACCTTGCTGGGCGGCCACATGGTCCAAGGCCACATCGACGGCACGGCGGAGGTCGACAGGGTCACCACGACCGACGGCTGGCGGGTGCGCCTGCATCTGCCCGACGCCCTCATGCCCTTCATGACCCCCAAGGGAAGCGTCTGCCTCGATGGCGTCTCCCTCACGCTCGCGCACGTCGACAAGCCCGCCTCGTGCATCGAAGTGGCCCTCATCCCCGTCACCCTCGACAAGACCACTCTCAAGTCCTGGCAACGCGGCACCCGCGTCAACGTCGAAGCCGACATGATGGTCAAGGCCATCGTCGACCGCCTCCGCGCCTTGGGCATGGGCTAAACCACGCCCCACCCAAGTCCGCGAGCAACCCCACACCCAACCCCGAACCCCCTACCGCCGCTCCGCCACCCCATCAAGCTCCCACGCCAACGCCTCGGCCAAGCCCGGCGTCTGGAACGTGAACCCCGTCTGACGCAACGCCTCGGGAACGGCCCGCGTGCTGGTCAACACCACGTCGGCCATCTCCCCCACCATCCCGCGAACCATGAAGGCCGGCGCACGAAGGCCCACGGGCCGCTTGAGGTACGCCGCCAAGGCCGCCGCGAACTCGTGCATCCGAACGGGCCGCGGCGTCACCGCGTTCACCGGCCCTCGCACCTTCGTGTCCGCCAACGCATGGAGAATCAACCCCAGCAAATCATCCTGCCCGATCCACGACCACCACTGCCGCCCCGAGCCCATGATCGGCAGCAGCCCCATCCTCGCCAGGGGCAGCAGCTTGGCCAGGAGCCCCGCCCGCGGCGACAGCACCAGCCCGATCCGCAGCATCACCACGCGAACGCCCGCCTCGACCGCCGGCGCCACCGCCGCCTCCCAGTCTCGCGACACCTCCGCCAAAAAGCCGCTGCCGATCCCCGACTCCTCCGTCAACTCCTGCTCGCCGCGATCCCCGTAGTAATGCACCCCCGACGCCACGATCATCGTCGCCGGCGGCCGCTTGAGCGACGCCACCGTCCTCGCCATCAATCGCGTCCCCTCCACGCGGCTGTCGCGGATCGCCTTCTTCTTCGCCTCCGTCCACCGCCCGCCGGCAATCGGCTCGCCCGCCAGATGAATCACCGCGTCGCATGCCTCCATCGAGGCGTCGTCGATCTGCCCGCCCTTCACCCCGGCCCCCGGCTGCCAGAAGATCTCCCCGGGCCCCGGCGAACGACGCACAAGCCGCTCCACCACGTGCCCGCCCGTGGTCAACAGGTGCACCAGTTCTCGCCCGATGGCGCCCGAAGCCCCGGTCATCACGATCCGCAAGGGTGAGGCGAGCAGCCGGTGACGCGCCAAGTCGCGACGGGTGCGCTCGTGCCGGAAGTCGAACATGCGATCGATCGCCGCTCGACCCGTCTTGCCACCCAGCAGTCGCCCAGCCGCCCCCAGCGGCAGCGCATAGCTCACCTCGTCGCGGAGCAGGCTGGTCTGCGCATCGCCCCCCGGCAGGAAGTGATGCGAATGCCTCCACGAGGCGAACGGCCCACGCACCATCACGTCATCGAATCGCTGGCCTTGCACGTGATTCGCGTGCTCGGCCTCCCACGTGATCGCGAAGGGTCCCTTGTGGATCCGAAAGACCAGCCGGTCCCCGTCGTGAATGCTCCCGCTGCGGCTCGTGATCGACAGCCGCTCCCACGGCGGCATCAACCGCTCGAAGGCCCCCGGCCTCGCATGCCACGCATACAGGTCGGCCGCCGCCGCTGGCATCGGAGATTCACGGACGAAACGCTCCACGGCTCAGCATAGGAGCCGCCTTCCGCGCGTGACCGAACCCGCGCAGCGGGTGAGGGAAACCCGTGGAAGAGCCTCGCCGGGGGCTTGCCCGCAAAGCCGGGCTGCGCACCCCGGCTCAACCAAGGGACGCCCGAAGCGGGCTGACGGGGAAACCCGCGGAACGGGGGTGTCGCCGTGTTCGCGCCCTCGTCGCCAGCCCGAAGGGCGTCCCTTCGTTGAGCC
>JBAXFU010000147.1:0-4484 GCA_037139735.1 Phycisphaerae bacterium | reverse complement strand
CGAATGAGCGCGTGTCCACGAGTTCCCTCACCCGCGTTGCGGGTTCGGTCACTCGCGGCAACGCTCGTGGGCCCTTTGGGCCCTTGGTTCGAGTCTTCCGTGGTCTCGGAGGGACCCGCCGGGCATCGTCCTCACACCAGCTTGAGGGCGTAAAAGATGGCCGTGAACGCCAGGTCGGCGATCACGATGGCCAGCACCGACTGGACGACGGTGTAGGTGGTCGCCCGGCCGACGCCCGCGGCTCCGCCCTGCACGGCCAGCCCGTTGACGCAGGCGATCAAGCCGATGAGCGTGCCGAAGACGGTGCCCTTGGCCATCCCCGTGGCGAAGTCGACCATCTTGGCCTGATCGAAGAGGTTCGTCAGGAAGGTGGCCTGCGGAATGTCGAGCACCATCATCGAGATGCCCAGCGCCGAGACGATCGCCACCACGTCGGCGATCACCGCCAGGATCGTCATGCTGATGATGGAGGCCACCACGCGGGGCACCACCAAGAACCGCACGGGATCGAGCGCCAGCGATTCGAGGGCCTCGATCTCCTCGCTCACCACCATGGTCCCGATCTCGGCGGCGATCGACGCGCCCGCGAAGCCGGTGAGCACGATGGCCCCGATCAGCGGCCCGAGTTCCCGGAGGATCGCCACGCCGATGATGCGGGCCACGTTCTCCTTCTGGCCGAACTCCTCCAGCGGCGGCGCGAGCTGGAAGGCCAGAATGAGCCCCACGCACGCCGAGACCAGCGAGACGATGAAGACGCTGCGAACCCCGATCCGCACGATCTGCGCGACGATGCCCGCCACGCCCAGTCGCACCCGACGCGTCGTCATGCCTCGCCCGAGCCACGCCAGCGTGTCGATCGCCAGCCACGTCGCCGTGCCGACGTGACGCAGGGCCCCCAGCGTCATCGCGCCCAGTGACTCGACGGGCAGGAGAATCAGTCTGGCAATCGAGGAGTCCATCGGATCAAAGGGTGGCGGCGGCGTCCACGTCGGCCGCGATGCGGAAGACCGTCTGCAACCGTGCGATCTCGAAGACCGCCCGCACGCGGTCGGTCAACCCGCACAAGACCAAGGTCACGTTCGTTCGCTTCGAGATCTGCAGTGCCTCGATCAGCGTCGCCAGCCCGGGCGTCGCCATGTAGTGAATGCCCGCCAGGTCGACGATCAATCTCGCCGGCTTGCGATCCAGCGACTCTCGCAACACCGATCGCAACGCAGGGGCCTCGTGATAGCCGACCTCGCCCGACGGAACCACCACCGACGCATCGCCTCGGATCTCCGTCCGAATCGTGAGTGAGCCCTTGTCAGCCAAGACCGCCTCCAGTCGTCAAGGGGCCGCGAGCGCCCGGGTCAAGACGCTTGAAGAGCGTCAGCCTCATCCCCTTGCCGTCGCGGCATTCGTACCGCACGTCGTCCATGATCTCGCGAATGATGTGGACCCCCAGCCCCCCGGGTCGAATGTCCTCGAGGTCGCGGCTCTTGATGTCGCAGGGGTCCACCTGCCGGCCCTCGTCCTCGATCACCACCCGAATCCCCTCGCCCTCGCCGCTGGTGTCCCGTCCGGCCCGCAGCCAGATCCGCCCGTCGAGTCGTCGTTCGTACCCGTGCTTCATCACGTTCGCCAACGCCTCGTCGACCGCCAGCACGACCTTCGCCGTCGCCGCGTCCCCGAACCCGATCCGGCGGCAGACCACGCCCATCATCGATCGCACCGAGCAGAGATACGCCGGATTGCTCGCCAGTTCGATGCACACCTCCGCGCGGTCGGGCGCGTCGGTCGCTCGGGAGGATGGGAAGGCCGAACCCATGGAACCCGCGTCAACGGTATGAAGGTCGCAAGGCCCCCGTCGGGTGCATTCGTGCAAGCGAGTCATCAGGGCTCGATGTCCTGACCAAGCTCGTGTCGCCATCGGGCCACGGCCTCGCTCCGCCGCTGGGGCGTTTCCCATGCCTCGTAGCCGTGCGTCTTCCCGGTCATGCGTTCCAAGGTCGAAATCGCCAGCGACCGGGTCGCCGGGTCGTCGCTCTCCAGCATCCGAACGAGGTGCGGGATGGCGGTGCGATCATCCCGGGCCGCGGCCCGCACGATCGCCGCGTTCCTTGCCGCAGGTTCGGGCGAGTCGAAGTCGGCCCGAATCGTCGGGCCGCAGCCGCCGGCGAACCACGCGCCCAATCCCGCCGCGAACGCCGCCGCGATCGCCATGATCGACCATGCCGCCCCTCGAGGTCCGGTGTTCGCGATGGCGTGTCGGCGGGAGGCGTGCATGACGGTTCAGGTGCCCGCGGCGGCGGCGGGGGTCGCTCGAGGTTCGCCCAGGGGGTTCATCGCGGCCGCGGCGGTCATGATGCGCTCGAGTCCGGTGCCTCGAGATGCCTTCAGGAGCGCCACGTCGCCCGGCTGCAGCAGGCCCGCGATGGCGGCGGCGTTCGCGGGGCCGGCATCGGAGCGGCACTCGAGTCGCACGGAGCCGGGACCATGAGCGATGGGGGATGCCGCGTTGAGGGCCAAGGAGCCAACCAGCACCACGAGATCGAAGCAGCCCGCCTTGGCGACGGCTTCGCCCACCTCGCGGTGCAGGTCGGGGGCCGCATCGCCCAACTCGAGCATGTCGCCCAGGATCAGCACGCGACGCCCGCCGCCGGCGTTGCCGGCGAAGGCCAGGCGGAAGGTGTCGATCGCCGCGAGCGTCGAGTCGGGGTTGGCGTTGTAGGCGTCGTTGATGAAGTGGATGTCCGCGACGTTGGATCGCTGCATCCGCATGTCGGGCCCCTTGGCGGCGGCCAGGCCGGCCTGGATCGCCTCGGGCGTCAGCTTGAGGCGCCGAGCCACGGCGATCACGGCCGCGGCATTGCAGGCGTTGTGGGCGCCGGGCATGGGCACGACGTGGCGTTCACGCTCGTTGAGCAGGAACGACGTCGAATCGGGCGTGACGTCGATCCCCGTCACGCGCAGGTCCGCCGCGTCGGAGCGGCCGAAGGTGACCAGCGAGCGGGCCGGGCCCATCGAGGCGGGTTGCTTGGCCGAGAAGAAGGGGGCGATGAGATCGAGCAGCGGGGGGCACTCGGCCGTGACGACCGCCATGCCCCCGGGCCGAAGGCCGTTGAGCAGGCGGGCCTCCTCGGCGATCACGCCTTCGAGGCTGCCCAGACCCTCGAGATGCTCGCGCCCGATGCTGGTGATGACCGCGATGTCGGGTTCGATGACGGCGGCGAGGGGGGCGATCTCGCCGGGCGCGTTGGTGCCCACCTCGCAGATGAGGTATTGATCGGTCTTGCGGGCGGCCAGAATGGTGAGGGGCACGCCGATGGCGTTGTTGAAGCTCTTGGGGCTCGCGCTGCCGCGAAGCGAGCCGCCCAGCACGGCGTGGAGCAGGCGGCAGGTGGTGGTCTTGCCGTTGCTGCCGCCGACGGCGATCACCTGCGTGGTGTCGAGCGTCTTGCGGTGGGCCGCCGCGAGTCGAAGCAGGGCGGCGGACGTGTGCGGCACATGCAGGACCGTCACCCCCTCGCCCAGTCTCGCGGGCAGGGCGGCGGCGTCGTGGACGACGAGGACGCAGGCCCCGCCCGCCGCGGCCTGCTCGAGGAAGAGGTGTCCGTCGGTTCGATCGCCCTTGATGGCGATGAAGACGCAGCCGGGAGCGACCGCGCGGGAGTCGATGCTCACCTGCCCTGACAGGGTCGCGGGCGAGGCGGCACGAACCAAGAGGGACGCGCCCAGGGCCGACTTCAGGGAATCGATGGAACGAAAGACCATGGTGTCCTCTCGGAGCCGCTCCGCGGCCCGACGCGGCCCGACATGGACCGCAGTCGGATGGTAGCGGTCGGCGCGGGCTCGCCGGTCGGTCGTGTGTATCGGCCGCCGGCAAGTCGCGAGTGAAGAATCGGCACGGTCCGGATGGACAGGAAGCCCGGGCGACCTCGCCCGGGCTTCCGTATCACAAAGGAGTGGTGCCGAGTTGGAGTCCTGCGTGCTTAGAAGAGCACTTGCAGCTGCAGGCGCACCGCGACCTGATCGCCCTCGGTGTCGGTGAGCAGGTTGAGGTTGGTGCTGGGGGCGGGAATGATGGCCGAGTCGGCTTCGGCGTCGACGTACCAGACGATGTCGCCGGTGAGCTTGGCCGCGTGGCTCTGGGGAGAGAGGAAGTAATTGGCGCCGGCGGTGACGGCGTTGAAGTTGTCCGGGCCGCTCGCGTCGGCGGGGAAGACGCCGTCATAGCGGGCGAAGAGCTCGGTCTGGTCGGTCACGAAGAAGCCCGCCTGAGCCACGAAGCCGTAGTCGGAGGTGTCGGGGCCGGCGGCCGGCGCGCTGTCGCGGTAGATGAAGGCGGCGAAGACGTTCCAGCCGTCGCCTTCGAGGGAGGCGTCGACGGTGGCGCCGAAGACCTCCTTGTCGGGCGCGCCGCCGCCGGTGTCGCCGAAGGTCTCCCAGTCGAGGGCCCCGCCGATCATGCCGCTGAAGGCCGAGCCGCGGAAGGAGGTGAAGTC
>JBAXFU010000146.1:0-4783 GCA_037139735.1 Phycisphaerae bacterium | reverse complement strand
ACACGTCGACACCCCTGATCCGCGCATTCCCCCGCCAGCCCGCTTCGGGCGTCCCCTGGTTGAGCCGGGGTGCGCAGCCCGGCTTTGCGGGCAAGCCCCCGGCGGGGCTGGATATGGCGGCGTGGCGTGACGACTCGCATGCGTCCGACATCGATGCATCGGCGCTGAATGCGACGGCGCGGATGGCATGGTCGCGTCACGCCGGTCGTGCTCGGCGTGGTCGCGTCGCCCTCACGCCGCGTCTGGCACCGCCGGGGGCTTGCTCGAAGACTCGCCGCGCACCCCGGCTCGACAAAGGGACGCCCTCCGGGCTGGCGGGGCTTGCGACTCGTGAGTCAGGCCGATGCGTCGTCCACTCAATGCGACGCCAGCAGGTCGAGCATGTTCGCCGCGTGCGGAGCGTTCACGATCGTCGTACGGTGGTTGAGCCGCAGGAACGACTCTCGCTCGACGTGGTCGAGGAAGGTCATGAGCGAGTCGTAGTAGCCGTCGGTGTTGAGCAGGCCCACGGGCTTGCCGTGGATGCCCAGCTGCGCCCAGGCGAGGATCTCGAAGAGCTCGTCGAGCGTGCCCAGGCCGCCCGGGAGCGCGATGAAGGCGTCGGCGAGGTTGGCCATCATCATCTTGCGTTCGTGCATCGTCTCGACCACGTGCAGCGACGTGACGCCCTTGTGCTCGAGCTCGCGGTTCTGGAGCAGCCGCGTGATGACGCCGATCACCTGGCCGCCCTGCGACAACGCGGCATCGGCCACCGCGCCCATCAGGCCCGCACGCCCGCCGCCGTAGATCAGCGTGATGCGACGCCGCGCCATCTCCTCGCCCAGCGCACGGGCGGCGGCGGGATACGCGGGCGACCTTCCATCGCTCGCGCCGCAGAATACGCAGATGCGGGCGAGCGGACGCGGGGGCTTCGAGGCGTTGCCTGTCATGGCCCGCAGGGTACGACGCTCCGCACGCCCTCGCCGCACACCTTTGGGCGCACATGTGGGCGCACGTGCGGGCCTGCACGCGGAACGAACGCGACCTTTCCGGGGCCACCGTCAGGGTCGAATCGTGACGCCCGCGGCTTCGGTGCCCTCGCCCGACACGATCCGAGTGGTGCCCCCCGGCCCCTCCAGCAGCACCTGCACCTTGAGCGGACGGGGGGCGACGGCCATCGACCCCTCACGCCCGGCCACCTTCACCTCGATGGCCCCGCCGCCGACCTGCGACGCCACGTACGACGTTCTCGCGAACTCGCCCTTGGCGTAGCCATAACCGTCGCCCGCGTCCTCGTACAGCGAGCCCGACGCCTTGCCCTGCGCATCGAGCACGACCGACAGGATGACCTCGGGCATCAGCCCCGGCTGCACGTGCTGAATGACGGGGCCGGTGGGGACGATCGTGCCCCCGCGCTGGAGGATGGTGGGCAGGTCCTGGTCGGCGGGAGCCCAGTAGGTGCGCCAGAGGCCCTTGGGCGTCACTGCCGCACGCGAGCGATCGGGCATGACGTGCGCCTGCACCAGCAGCGCATCGCCAAGCAGGAACGAGTCGTCCTCGCTCCGCAGGGCCGGGTCGCGCGGGTCGGCGAAGAAGGTCGGCCGGGCCACGGGCAGCCCGTTGCGGCTGGCCTCCTCGAAGAGCGTGTAGAAGTACGGCAGCAGGCGGTACCGCATCTCGAGCGCCGCGCGGCTCGTGGCCTCCACCCGCGGGCCGAACGACCAGGGCTCCTTGTCGATGTTCTCCTTGCCCGTGTGCCCGCGGCTGAACGGGAAGAGGGCGCCAAAGCCCATCCACCTCGCGAAGAGCGCGCCGTCGCCGTTGCCCGCAAAGCCGCCGATATCGGGCCCGATGAAGGGCTGGCCCGACAGACCCACGTTGAGCACCATGGGGATGGAGGCCTCGAGGTGATACCAGTTGGCCGTGTTGTCGCCCGTCCACGTCGCGCCGTATCGCTGGCCGCCGATGAAGTTGGCGCGAGAGAGCACGAAGGGCCGCTTGTCGGGGTTGGCCGCGGCGATGCCCTCTCGCGTGGCCTTGATCATCTGCATGCCGTAGACGTTGTGGTACCGGGCGTGATCGCCCGCGGCACGATCGCCCTGGGGCTTGCCGCCCGGCGCCACCATCGAGGCATCACCCGCGTGGCGATTCTCCTCGGGCATGGTCTTGCTCTTGACGTTGAAGATCGCCGGCTCGTTCATGTCGTTCCAGACGCCGTCGACGCCCATCGCCATGAAGGGCGGGTAGAGCCCGGCCCACCACGTGCGGACGGTGGGGTTGGTGTAGTCGGGGAAGAAGCACCACCCCGGCCAGACCTCGCCCTCGTAGACGCTGCCGTCGGCACGCTTCACGTACAGGTCCTTGCTCTTGCCGGCGTCGCGGATGGCGACGAAGTTGGCGACCTCCGCCGCACGGGCCTGCTTGAGCGACTCGGGCTCGCCCGCTCGCTTCTCGGCGGGCGGGTCGTTGGGGCTGCGCTCGTCGCGGCTCTTGATGCCCGGGTTGATCATCCAGACGTTGTGGAAGCCCTGCGAGTGCAGGTCGGCGTTGAGGGTCTTGGGATCGGGGAAGTGCCCGCGATCGAAGGTGAAGATGCGGAAGCCCTCCATGTAGTCGATGTCGAACCAGATGACATCGCAGGGGATCGACCGCTTGCGGAACTCCGAGGCCACCTCTCGCACGCGGGCCTCGGGGAAGTACGAATAGCGGCACTGGTGATACCCGACGGCCCACTTGGGAGGCATGGGCATCTTGCCGGTGAGGTTCGCCAGTTCGGTCAGCACCTGCTGGGGCGTGGGCTTGTCGATGATGATGACCGGGAAGGCGGGGCCGTCGGCGATGAAGCGGATCTCGTTGGGGTCGGAAGCCGCGGTGTCGATGGTGCAGCGGTAGGTGGTGTCGGCGAGCACGCCGAAGCACGTGCCGTCGGGCCGCAACGCGAGCACCCAGGGGTGCGATTGGTACAGACTCGGCGCCGAGTCGTCGTAGCCGTAGGCGTCGGTGTTCCACGTGGTGACGGTGCGGCCGTTGCGGAGGAGTTGGCCCGCCACTTCGCCGGTGCCGTAGAGCGAGGTGCCTGGCATGATGGTGATGCGCACGGCCTGCTTGCCCCCGATGACGCCGAAGAGGGGCTTGACGGCGGGGTCGCTTGTCGGCGCGGTCGCCGCGGGCTCGCGTTCGAGCGAGTACGAGGGAAGCGCCTGCTCGCGGGCCTGCGCATCGGCGAAGAAGCGGTGCACGCCGGGGGAGAACTGCTGCACCACCTGCGTCCCCGAGGCGGCCACCCACGACGCCGGGAGCGCCACGCCATCATCGGACCTCGCCGAGGCCACCGAAGCCGCCAACCCCGCGGCGGCGACGAGCCACGCGACCGAACCGAGACGACACAGGGGACGAGCGATGGAGTGCATGCGGAATACCTCTTCGTGAAGGGTCCAATGGACGCGGGGACAGCGTAGGAATCAGTCGACCCCAAGGCCCCGATAAAGGTGGCGTACCACGCCCGCCGGGGCCGAGTTCGAGGCGGGCGTCGCTGTAACCGTTTCATGGAGACCGGGGCGAACCTGTGGACCCGGTGTGGCATAGTGCGAGGAAATGACTTGGGACTCGCCACCGACTCGCGCATACTGACGAATGGAGTCTGGACTCCAGACCGACCGCACAAATCCCAATCGCCCGACGCATCCAATGAAGACCCGCACCGCCGCCTCCCCGTCGTCACCTCGCCTCGCCCTGAGCCTCCGCGCTGCGCACTTGTGTCTTCTGGCCGGCGTGGCCGCGACCTGCACAACGGCGTCGGCAGGTGACGACACTCCCGCACCGACGCTCCAGTGGTTCGAATGTCCGTGGTCGGTGATGGAGCGTCGCATGGGCGACGTCTTCGTGGCGGGGTACGGGTCGGTGTGGCTGCCGCCGCCGAGCCGCGCGTACGTATGGCCCGGGAGCGCCAACCAGGCTTCGACGAGCGTGGGGTACGACGTCTTCGACCGCTTCAACCTCGGGACGCCCACGGCCCCCACCGCGTACGGCACCGAGGCGTACTTCAGCACGATGGTGCAGGAGTACAAGCGGGCGGGCATCGAGGTCTACATCGACGCGGTGCTCAATCACAACACCTTCCGCCAGTCAGGCGCCGGGTTCATGGCCGACGGGGGCTTTCCCGGCTTTTGGATGAACCCTCCCTCGCCGCTTCGAGACAAGGTGGCGACCGACAACTGGGGCGACTTCCACGCGGGCACGTCGGCGGGCTATTACCAGTCCGAGTCGCCGGGAAGCGCACGCTACTGCCTCCTGACCGGCGACCTGGTGGCGCTCGTCGACATCAACCAGTCATCGAACAACCAGTTCATTCGCCAACCCACGGCGGCAGGCGACCCTCGCAACATTCCCGGCGGCACGTACTTCAACAAGCCCGATCCCTCCAACGCTCGCTTCTATCCCGACGCATCGCTCGGCGCCGACACCGTGACCAACCCGGGCATGTCCTACGCGGGCGGCTTGACGACCGGGTCGTACGCGGCGCCCTGCGATGTTCCGTCGCGGAACGAACCGACGTCGACGTTGTCCCTCGGCCGCTTCAACGTCGCCAATCCCGGCGGGGGCGATCCGGCCCCGGAAAACGCGACGGGCTACACGATGCGCTGGGTGCAATGGATGATGGACGTGCAGGGCGTCGACGGCTTCCGCCTTGACGCCGTGAAGCACGTGCCCAGTTGGTATTGGGACACCTTCTTCGATTCGGTGACGTCGATGCGTCGCATCGCCCCCGACGGCCGACGCGTCAATCCCGTCGTCTTCGGAGAGT
>JBAXFU010000145.1:0-4846 GCA_037139735.1 Phycisphaerae bacterium | reverse complement strand
GGATGCGCCGCTTCCACAACCAGGCCGATGCAACCCTGGTACCTACCCGCGAACTGCAGCAGTTCCTCGGCGAACAGGGCTTCGAACGCGTGCGCCTGCTGGCGCGCGCGGTCGACAGCCAGCAGTTCGATCCGAACCGCCGTGACCCTGCCCTGCGCGAAGAGTGGGGCGTGGACGGCAACGGCCTGGTGGCGATCTACGTCGGCCGCATGCTGGTGCTCGACCTTTCGGGCACCCTGGCCCATCGCCACGGACCCCGCCGCCTGTTGTGGATGGGCAACCTCGCCCTGCCCTTGCTCGCGGTCTTCTGGCTCTTCTCGACCGACTTCGTCGTGCCCGTGGCCGGGCAAGTGGCCACCGGCGCGGTCTTTGGCATGTGGGAACTGGGCATCTTCCTCATGAACTTCGAGGCCATCCGCCCACGCGAGCGCACCGCCGTGCTCACCTACTTCACGGTGGCCAACGAGACCGGCAAGACCACCGGATCGCTCGCGGGCGGCTGGATGCTCGACGCCATGGGCAAGGACCATGGCGCGTATGCCGCGGTCTTCTGGACCTCCTTCGCCGCCAGGGCCGCGGTGATGGGATTGCTCGCGCGGGTGAGGCTCACGCGGCACGTCGAGGACGAGGCCCCGGCCGACGCCTGACCTCCCCGACGCCCGCGAGGGGCGAACCTGGGTGGTTCGTCGTCCTCGCCCCTACGCTCCTTCCATGCCATCCTCCGGTGATGATCGTTCGGGCGTGATCATCTTCGATCACCCGTTGATTCAGCACAAGCTCGGCTATCTCCGCGACCGCTCCACCGGGCATCGCGCCTTCCGGTCGCTCATGTACCAGATCGCGGGACTGATGGTCTTCGAGGCCACGCGTCACCTGCCCGTGCACGACGTGCCCATCGAGACGCCGCTGGAATCGATGACCGGCAAGCGGCTCTCCGCCCGCGTCACCGTCGTTCCCGTGCTTCGCGCCGGACTCGGCCTTGCCGAAGGCATCCTCGAGATGATGCCCGAAGCCCGCCTGGGGCATCTGGGCCTCGCGAGGGACGAGAAGACCCTGCAGCCCACCGTCTACCTCCGCAAGCTGCCCAAGGACATCGCCGCGGGGCCCGTCTTCATCGTCGATCCCATGCTCGCCACCGGGGGCTCGGCCGTCGAGGCCATCCGCATCATCCGGGGCCTTGGGGTGGTCGACGTTCGCTTCGTCTGTCTTGTCGCCGCGCCCGAGGGCATCGCGAACCTGCGCCGGGCCGACGCGAGACTGCCGATCTATGCCGCCGCGGTCGATCGCCAACTGTCGGAGAAGGGGTACATCCTTCCTGGCCTTGGCGATGCGGGCGACCGGCTGTACGGAACGGAATGACCTCCGCCTGGCGCACGCTCACGCACGCTCACGCACGCCCACGCACCATCTCCACGGAGAAAGGAACCACGATGAACGCGAACCTCTCTCGTCGCACGCTCCTGGGGGCCGCCGCGGCCACGTTGGTGGCGACGCCGCGGCTGTTCGCCGCCCGCACGTCGCCCAAGTCGGGCCTGACGCCTCCCGTCCTGGGCGTCGAGGGGCACCGCTACGAGTGCATTCACGACTGGCTCAAGCCGCCGCAGGACCTGATGTGGGGCGACACGCACGGGCTGGCGCAGGACGCCGCGGGACGCATCTACGTGGCGCACACCGTGCACCCGCAGAGCACGCGGGCCGACGCGGTGGCGGTCTTCTCCGAGTCGGGCGTCTTCGAGGAGGCGTGGGGCGCGTCGTTCCGGGGCGGGGCGCACGGGCTCGACCTCCGCCGCGAGGGCGACGAGGAGTTCCTGTATCACTGCGACACGAACCGGCGACTGGTCGTCAAGACCAACCTCAAGGGCGAGACGCTCTGGGAACGGGGCACGCCCGCCGAGGCGAAGGTCTACGACGACTCGAAGCGATTCGTCCCCACCAACGTCGCCTTCCTGCCCGGCGAAGGGGGCAAGGGCGACGTGCTCGTGGGCGACGGCTACGGCGCGAGCTATGTGCACCGCTTCACCGCCGACGGCGCGTTCGTGAAGGTGCTGCTCGAGCCCGGGAGCGAGGCCGGCAAGGTGAGCTGCCCGCACGGCCTGTGGGTCGATGAGCGTTCGGGCACGCCGCGATTGGCCGTGGCCGACCGAGGCAATCGCCGGCTGCAGTACTTCACGCTCGACGGCAAGCCGCTGGGCATCGTCACCGAGGGCCTTCGCATGCCCTGTCACTTCAAGACCCGCGGCAAGGAGCTGCTGGTGCCCGACCTCGAGAGCGTCGTCACGCTGCTCGACGGCGACGACAAGGTCATCGTGCACCTGGGCGACGGTCACCCCTCGTCGCTGCGGGGTTCGCCGCGAGACAAGTTCGTCGAGGGCAAGTTCATCCACCCGCACACGGCGATCTTCCTTCGCCATGGCGACATCCTCGTGGCCGAATGGGTGCCCATCGGCCGAGTGACCCTGCTCCGCAAGGTGGGGTGAGGGCGGGCCGGGATCGGAGTCTGGCGAGCCCGCGTCGCCTCGCCCCGATTCCAGCGCACGCGCCTCGACAAGCGTCTCCTAGAGGATACAACGGGCTGCGGGATCTCGCCGCCCGTGCGAGGATCCCGGTTCGCATCGCCGCCTGAGGGAGGGCGTGTCGGCGTTGAAGGTCGACGTTGGTCCCGGCTGCTGGGTGTGCTACGCCGAGCGAGATTCGGCATGGATCGTGCTGCTCGCGGGCGGAGACAAGTCGACCCAGCGTCAGGACATCGAACTTGCGATCGAGTTGGCCCGCGATCGGCGCGATCTGCAGGAGCATTCCGATGCCACGTTCTACCTCGTCATCGAAGCAATCGTCCTCTCGCCCATCGGTGCGTCGATCGGGTCGCACTCGCACGGTCACGTATGACATCGCCAAGCAACTGCGTTCGCCCGAGGAGATGGCGGCGTACCTCGAGGCGTGGCTCGTCGAGGCGCCGGATGATGCCGCCGGCATCGCCCGGGCGCTCGGAGACATGGCACGGGCCTGTGGCATGAGTCGCGTGGCCCGGCAGGCAGGTCTGAGCCGCGAGAGCCTGTACAAGGCGCTCGGCGAGGGAGGCAACCCGAGTTTCGACACCATTGTGCGTGTCGCCCGCGCGGTGGGCGTGCGTTTCCACGCTTCGGCGGCCTGACGTTCACGCCGCCGCGTCGCCGCCGATGCGGTGGATGGCCAGCGTGTTCGTCCGCTTGGCCTGGCCCAGCGGCCTTCCGGCCAGCAGCACGATGGGGTCGCCAAGCTGCGCCACGCCCATCTGCATCAGCGAATCGTCCACCAGCGCGGCCCACGCCGAGATGGTGCCGCTCGCCGGGGGTTGCATCACCACCGGCGTGACCCCGCGCAGGAGCGCCATGCGGCGGCACGCCGCCGGGTCGGACGAGTACGCGATGATCGGAATCGCGAAGCGATTCTGCGAGAGGTACCGCGCGGTGCCGCCCGCCTGGCTCCACACGACGACCGCCTTGGCGGCCAGGTCGTGGGCGATCCGCCACGCACCGTGCGCCAACGCCGCGGTGCCCTTGTGATGGTCGGTCATGCGGAAGGGCGATTCGTGCATCGGCGCGGGGGCCGCCATGTGCGACTCGGCGAAGCGGATGATGCGGGCCATCGTCTCGACCACCGTGAGCGGGTGTCGTCCCGTCGCCGTCTCCGCGCTGAGCATCACCGCGTCGGCCCCTTCGAAGACGGCGTTGGCCACGTCGGTGGCCTCCGCGCGCGTCGGCGAGGCGTTCTCGATCATGCTCTCGAGCATCTGCGTCGCCACGATGCACGGCTTGCCGAACTCGCGGCATGTCCTGACGATCCGCTTCTGCACCACCGGCACCTGCGCGATGTCCATCTCGACCCCAAGGTCGCCCCTCGCCACCATGATGCCGTCCGCCGCCGCCACCACCTCGTCCAGGCACGCCACCGCCTCGGGCATCTCGATCTTCGCGACAATCGGGATCCACGCGCCCTCGCCCGGAGCACAGCCGGGCTGCACGCCCTTCATCGCCGCCAGGCCGGTTCGCAGCGCCTCCACGTCGCGAGGCGAACGCACGAAGGAGAGGGCGAGATAGTCGAGGTTGTTCGCCGCGGCCCACCGGGCGCACTCCCAGTCTCGCTCCGTGATCGCCGGCGCGGACAGGGACGACTGCGGCACGTTGATGCCCTTGCCCGACGAGATCGCCCCGCCGATCACGACCCGGCAGCGAAGTTCGCCCGGCGCATCGCGGCCGATGGCCAGCATGCGGATCGCCCCGTCGTTGATGAGCACCTTGTGCCCCGCCTCCACCTCGTCGACCAGGGGCTGGAAGGTCACGGGCAGCACCGCCTCGATGCCGTGGTCGCCCTGCCGCAGGGAGGCTTCTTCGACGCCCTGCTTGAAGACGACATCCTGCCCGGGCGTCACGTCGATGGCCGAACCGCCCGAGGGGTGGGGGCGACCCAAGCCCGCCGGCACCTTGCCCACACGGATCTTGGGGCCCTGCAGGTCGCCCAGGCACGCGATGGAGCGACCCAGTTCGCCGGCAACCGCGCGGACGGTGGCGAGACGGCGGGCGTGGGCCTCGAGGTCGCCGTGCGAGAAGTTGAACCGAAAGACGGCCACCCCCGATTCGATCAGGCGACGGACGGTGTCGGGCGATTCGCTCGCCGGTCCGATGGTGGCGACGATGGTGGTCAGCAGGGGCCGCTGGAGGGGCATCGAACCTTCATATCGGTCCTTCCGGGCCGTTTCCACCCGTCAGGCCGCCCAAGTGGGTGAAACCAAGGCCCCGGACGGACCGATGTACAGGCCGATACCCGGGCCGATACCCGGGCCGATACCTGTGTGGGAGGGCCCGCCGCG
>JBAXFU010000144.1:0-4870 GCA_037139735.1 Phycisphaerae bacterium | reverse complement strand
CCCGCGTTGCGGGTTCGTTTCACCCGCCGCTACACCCGTCGGTCCCTCCGGGACCGCAGAACACCCGAACCAAGGGCCCGCAGGGCCCACGACCGTTGTCACAGGTGAACCGAACCCGCGCAGCGGGTGAGGTGAACCCGTGGAAGAGCGCGTCTTCGCGCACGGCCCGAAGGGCCGACGACCTCACCCCGGCCTTCGTGCGCCCATCGCGGAACAACGTCGAGCGTCACGTCGCATCACCGTCGGACGCTCCGCCCTCGCCCTCGGGCGTCTGGCCGAGGAGGTAGTTCTCGATTTCCGCGGCGAAGTCGTCATAGAGCTGCGCACCGTTGCGCCAACCGGGATTGGCCCGGTCGCGACGCGGCGCACCATCGACCGAGCGCGGGGGCAGCGAGCACCAGCGGGTGCCGCGGAGGAGGATCTCGTGCTGCAGCCGGCGGTACGAGCCGGTGCGGGCGCTGAGGCAGATGGTGTCGACGCTGCGGCGGCCCGACTTGGGCGAGCCCGAGTGACGGACGCCGTCGAGCACGCAGTGCGCGCTGATGCCCGAGCACGAGAGGACGCAATCGTCGCCCGCGGCGAACCACTCGTGCGTGGCGCCGGCCCAGGGCTCGAAGTGAATGCCGCTGGTGTTGCCGTTGGCGCGACGCTCGCGGGCGACGGGGAAGGCGACCATGCCCCCGCCCAGGGCGCGGCAGGCCACGGCGATCTGGCAGGCCTGCACGTGCTCGGCCACGCCCATCATGCAGTGGAAGCCGAAGTGGCCGCGGAGCGTGGCCACGGCGAGCGCGACGGCTGAACCGGGAAAGAGCCGGCAACTCCGCGTGTCGCTCACCGCGTCGTCCCACAGCCGCAGGTGCTCTTCGTCGAGCAGCGCGACGTCGTCGTCGTCGTTGTCGAGCGCGGACTCGAACTCGCGGCGGGCGATGATCGCCGCCACCACGTCGCGGAAGGAGGCCTCGCCCGCCACCAGGCGGCCGGCCTCGGCGATGGGCCACAGGCGAGGATCGCCGGCGTGGGCCGCACGGGCGGCGCGAAACCGCTCCCACACATGCTGGCCCATGACGATCATGAAGTGCGCCTGATCGTGCTCGATCCCGCGGACGGGAAACTCTTGAGCCGCGGACGTCGTGTCGTGCGTCACCGCGGGGAGCCGGTGACCGCAGAAGACGCCCGGGCTTCCGGCCGCGAGCACCACCGCGCTGCCGCCCGAGAGCCCCTGCGAGAGCGCTCGCTGACCGTCGACGGGGCAGACGCACAGGTCGAGACTCATGTGGTCGTCGGGGCCGTACGGGAGCGAGGCCCCGCGGCTCATCATGGCGTATTCCGCGCCCGTCACGGGGCGGACCACGACGCCGGGCGCGGGACCGGGGAGCCAGCCGGGCTCGAGGTCGTCGGTCGAACGCGGTCGCGAGAAGAAGCCCAGCGACTGCCACAGCCGCAGGCACTCGCCGCGGCCGCTCTGGTGGTCGTAGCCGACGAGCCGCGTGCGGTAGAAACTGCCCTTGAGGAACGCGCCGATGGATCGGACGGCGAGCTGGCCCTGCACGGGCGCGGGGAGCTTGCGTCCCGCGGCACGCGACAACAGCACGGCGGTCTGCTCGGTGGCCCGCATGAAGTCGAGGGCCCCCAGCCGCAGGCCGATGATGCTGCCCGAGCCGCCGCGTTGCGAAGGCCTCGCAGGGGCGTTGGGGCCGGCGGGCGAGGGCTTGGATGGCATGGCTGACTCCGGGTGCGGCGTGTCGGTCGGCGGATCGCCCTCAAGGTACGCCGCGGGAAGGCGGATCATCGCGGCGTACAGTGTTTTCCGGCATGAATCAGACACCTGCGAACATGACGGTGGTCGACAAGCTGACGCGCCGGGGCGTGCTGCACCCCGACCTTTACTGCTGGTTCGTGCTGCTGTCGGCGCTCGACATCATGCTGACGCACACGATCCTCTTCCGCTTCAAGGAACTGGGCATGTACGCGGCGGAGCTCAACACCTTCGCGGACTGGGTGATCAAGCAGTTCGGGCTCTGGGGCGCCATCGGGCTCAAGACGGCCAGCGTGGTGACCGTCGTGGCGATCATCGAGATCGTGGGACGGCGACGCCCGGCCACGGGCCGAATCCTGACGTATTGCGTGGTGGCGATGGCGACCGTGCCGGTCTTCGTGGCGTTGGTGCAGATGGCGGCCCTGGCCATCGGCGTGACGGGGCACTAACGCCCGTACGTCCACCGCAACACCTTCGCGAGCATGCCGACGACGAATCCCGGGGGCTTCGCGAGCGAGCGGCCCATGAGGCCCGAGCTGCGGCTCACGTAGACGGCTCGGGTCATCTCCAGCAGGCCCGCTTCGCCGCGGGAGAGGCCCAGCCCCGATTCGCCGCGGCCGCCGATGGAGGCCTCGGGGTGTGCCGCGGGGATGATGCAGTCGTTGATCATCACGCTGGTGGCGTTAAGGTGCGGCACGAGCTTGGCGGCACGCGCCGGCTTGGCGGTGAAGACGCTGGCGGTGAGGTGCTGATCGGAGCGGCGGTGGAGTTCCAACGCCTCGACCGTGTCGACCACGCGAACGACCGCGATGGCCGGGCCGAAGTGGCGTCCTTCGATGAGTTCGGCCTCGCGGGGGCAATCGAGCACGGCCACCGGGCGGAGCATCACGCCGTCGGCGGCTGGCGGGCCCATGCCCGCGGCATCGCGCCCCCCGCGGTCGATGGCGTCCTTGGCGAGCTGGGCGCAGCGGGCGGCCATCGCCGCGTCGGCCATGGGACGCGGGGCCGTCTTGCGGGCCACCGCCGAGAGCGTGCGGCAGAACTCCTCGTACACGGCCTCGTGGACGAGGGCACGCCTGGGGGCCATGCACGACTGGCCCGCGTTGAGGCAGACCGCGCCCCAGATGCTGCGTGCCGCGAGCTTGGGGGAGGCGTCGCTGAGCACGAAGGCCGAATCGCGGCCCGAGAGTTCGAGGGTGCAGCGGGTGAGGGAGGTGGCGAGGTTGGCGGCCACCTCGCGTCCCACCGGCGTGCTGCCGGTGAAGACGACGTGGTCGAAGCGTTCGCCCGCGAGCAGTCGCGGGCCTTCGTCACGCTCGGGGCCCGTCCACTCGAGCGTCCCCTCGGGCAGGTCGGCGGCGGCCATCTCGAGGAGCATGCGCTGGCTGCGGGGGCTGCGTTCGGAGGGCTTGACGCGGACGGTGTTGCCCGCGGCGAGCGCGTGCACGAGCTGGATGCCCAAGAGTTGGAGGGGGTAGTTCCACGTGGCGATGATGGCGACGCGGCCGACGGGTTCGCGAAGGACGCGGACGCGGGTGCCGCTCATCCAGAAGGGTGCGCTGCCGAGGCGATGCGGCGCGAGCAGGCGGGCGGCGTTGCGTTCGACCCAGCGGCACGAGGCGAGCAAGGGGGCGATGTCGCCCGTGAGACACTCGAAGCGTTCCTTGCCGGTGTCCTGTCGCACGGCGTCGCAGAGGTCTCGCTCGGCGCGGGCGACGCGACGGCGGAAGGCCGCGACCCAGTCGAGGCGTTCGGCGAGCGGCGTGGTGGCCCAGAGGGAAGGCATGGGGTGAGGGGAGCGTACGACGGACGGCATCCAAACGTCGAGTCAGACCGATGATATCGACATCACTGCAGCACATCGGCAAGCAGCTTGGCCTGAAGTTCGAACTTGACGGGATTGGTTTGCTGAAGCTTCCGGAGGTTCTTGAGTTTCCACTGGATCGCAGGAAGATTCGCCGCGTGAGGGCACGTCACGAGCGACCAGTCCGGACGGGCTTGCATCAAGGTCGCGAGGAAGTCGCGATGACGAGGCCTGAGCCGGCTCGGCATGTCGCGAAGAAGGCGATGTTGCACGTCGACCAACGCGTCCAAGCCCACCTCCGCGGCGGTCATGCCTCGGAACGTCGACGAGTACTCCAGCGTCAGGTCCTTCGCGGTGCCGCCGAGCACCTCGTGCGTGGGTCGATTGTGTCCGGCGAGGTACATGACGAAACACTCGACCATGCCATCGGTGATGCCGCCGGAGTCCTCGAGTTGAAGCACGTCGAACAGGTCGCGAGGGTGCTGTCGGTCCATCGCGGCCACCAGCTTGCTGCCGTACAACTCGTCGACGTGGAGCACCGGCACCCGGAGATCGACCTGGAAACGCTCGGCGGCGGCGATCGCGAGCGAGTTCATCTGCACCGGCAGGATCGTGCCGCGGAAGATCGTGTTCACCTCGATCTTCACGAGCGTGGTGTCGTCGCGGACGAGCAAGGTGCGAGTCGCCGCCCCCGTCGAGGCCACCGAGGTGATGTCGAGACCAAGTCGACCGAGTCGCTCGCGAATGCCGTCCAACTCGGCACCGATGGCGTGCAACGCGTCTTGTCGCTCGAGATTCCACGGCAGGAACACGACGTCGATGTCCACCGACAGCCGCGGCAATGATCGAACGAACAGATTGATCGCCGTCCCACCCTTCATGGCGAACACGTCGCTCCGGAACACGTCGGGAGCGATCGCCAGCAGCAGGCGCACCGTGTCGAGGTAGGCGTCATCCATGTTGCTTGAGCGTCAGGAGCGTCCCGTCCTTCAGTCTCATCATCCACCTCGCAGGGCTGCCTGCACGGATGGCGCGCGACGCCATCAAGGCATCGACGTCGAGCAGTCGTGTCTGGCGGCACCACGTGAGGAAGAGTCGCACCGCTTTGACGCTCGTGCATGCCGCCAGCAGACGACCCATGACCTCGGCGCGGAAGTTCCTGAGGCTTTCGAAGAGCTGGCGGGCCTCTTCCAGCCCTTGATGCGTGCCGACGTCATAGAGCAGTTCGAGCGTCGCCCGCTCCGCGACCGACACGCGGAGACCCGGCATCGCGCCCGGCGGCGTCCAGATCGTTGACGAGTCGAGTCGCT
>JBAXFU010000143.1:0-4964 GCA_037139735.1 Phycisphaerae bacterium | reverse complement strand
TGAACAGCATGAACAGCATGAAGAGCATGAAGAGCATGAAGAGCATGAAGAGCATGAAGAGCATGAATCGTCTCATCAAAGACCGGTCCGTGTTGGCGGCATGTCTTGTCTTCGCGTGGTCGGGCAGCGCGTTGGCCGTCGACACGCCCGAGGTCGAACCCAACGACACCAAGGCGACGGCGACAGTGGCGAACAACGGTGGCGTCGGACTCGATACCGGCGACACCATCTCGGGCACCACGACCGGCACCAGCACGACGACGCCCGGTGCGGCGTCGGCCGACACGTTCATCGTCACCACGAAGGCCAGGCCGCTGGGCATCTACCAACACACCCTGACGCTCACCACCACCGGTGCCGCCGGCCACACGCTCACCATCCGCGGCTTGAGCCAGACCGGCGGCGTGATCGGCGTCACCGACAGCACGGTGCAGACCGGCTCGACGACATACCCCGGCGCACCCATCGGCGCACGCGTCATCCAGTGGTACGGTTTCGGCAAGCAGGAACGCATCTACGTCCGCGTCACCGGCACGACCACCACCACGGCTCCCTACTCGGCGGTCCTGCAGACCACGCCCGTGTCGCCCGTGGCCATGAGCGGGTCGATCCAGCAGGGCGACATCCGGGTGCAGCCCGATGCCGCCACCGCCACGGCCCTCGACACCGATTGGTGGATGCTCGACTCGAACCTGTCGGCGATCCCCGATTTCGGACACGACGACGCCGACGACACCGGCTGCATCCGCACGATGTCCAACGGTTCGTACACCATCGCGATGAACCGCTACAACGTCGCGACCAACCTCCCCAGCCCCGCCGACGACACCTTCCGCAGCGGGATCGTCCTCGACTTCCCCGATGCGGTCGCGTGCAGCAGCACCACGCTCACGACCACCGCCACCATGCTCGCGACCGAGACCGCGACGGGCAATCAGATTTCGGGCAACTCCTCGACCTCGACGCCCTTTGGCGTCATGTTCTTCCGCGTGAACGTCGCCGTGCCGACGCAGCCCACCGACCCCGCCGGCGCCGCTTCCTTCTCGCCGAACACGTTCACCGAGTGCGTCGGCGGCACGACCGTCACCAGCGTCCTGGTTCGTCCCGGGCTCAACCCCACCAGCACGGGCATCAACGTGACGGCCGACCTCTCGGCCCTCGGCGGCTCGAGCACCCAGCGGCTCTTCGATGACGGCACCAACGGCGACGAGGTCGCCGGCGACGGCCGCTATTCCATCGCCATCACCCGCACTCCGCCCGTCACCGCGGGGACGTACGCCTTCAGCTTCACCATCACCGACGCGCAGGGCCGCCGCGGCACCGGCACCAGCGCGTCCTTGACCGTCAACCGCTGCCCCATGCCCAACAACGCCGGGTGCGAGGCGGCCGCCAACCTGACCCTCAACGAGCCCTCGCCGGGCTTCCTGCTCCCCACCGGCGCCACCAGCCCCGCGCCCGCCTGCGGCGCGTATGCCGCGGGCAACTACAACGGCAACTGGTATCGCTTCGTCGGCACCGGCAACGACCTCACCGTCACCACGTGCGATGCCGTGGGCTTCGACACGATCATCTCCGTCTACTGCGGCTTCGACGGCTGCGGCGCACTCACCTGCGTGGGTTCCAACGACGACGCCGCCTGCTCCTTCAGCGGCCTGCGCTCGACCCTCAACTTCTGCTCCGTCGACGGGGCGCCCTACTACGTCTTCGTTCGAGGCTTCGGCGCGGCCACCGGCGACTATGTCGTCACGGTGCTCGACAACGGCACGCCCTGCAACGCCACCATCGCCTGCGGCCGGCCCACCAGCCCCGTCGGCGCCGGTTCGCTCGGCGCCGCGGTGCAGAACTGCGGCGATCAGTCCGCCCTCGTCCGCGTGACTGTCGTCAACGGCCAGTTCCCCACCAGTTCCAACGTCACGGTCGTCGCCGACGCGTCCGGTCTCGGCGGCTCGTCGACCCTGGCCCTCAACGACGCCGGCCTCGACGGCGACGTCACCGCGGGCGACAACATCCACTCCGCCCGCGTGCTGGTCCCCTACACGATCGACGCGGGCGCGCCCATCGCCGTGCCGTTCACCGTTCGTGACGGCGAAGGTCGCAGCACCCAAGGCGCCTTCAACGCCACCGTCGCCTCCTGCACGGTCATCGGCGCGTGCTGCCTCCCCTCGGGCTGCGAGCAGATCTCGCGCGTCGCGTGCGATGCCTCGGGCGGCTCCTATCAGGGCAACGGCGTCCTCTGCGTCGTGCCGCCCGGCTATGCCGTCGTGGGCCAAGGCGGCACCTTCGAGGACATTTCCGGCGTGGGCACCCTCGTCACCCAAGGCGACGACACCACCGTCAACGTGCCCGTCGGCTTCGACTTCAGCTTCTACGGCAACCTCTACAACACCGTGAACGTCTGCTCCAACGGCTTTGTCTCCTTCAGCGTCGCTTCGACCACCTACACCAACACCGCCATCCCCAGCGCGGCCGTGCCCAATGACGCCGTCTACGTGATCTGGGACGACCTGAACTTCGCCACCACCGGGCAGTGCTACTACGCCACGGTGGGAGCCGCGGGCGTCGATCGCCGCTTCATCGCCCAGTGGACCAACGTGCCGCAGTTCGCCAACACCGACAGCAACACCTTCCAGGTGGCGCTCTACGAGAACGGCACCATCGAGATGCGCTACGCGGCCATCTCCGCCTTCACCGACGCCGATGCCACCGTGGGCGTCGAGAACATCGACGGCACCGTCGCCTCCAGCATCCCCGGCTCGAGCATCGTCTCCAACAGCTCGATCGCCTGGGGCGTCACCTCCGGCGGACCCACGTGCTCCTCCTGCCCGGCCTGCGCCGCCGACTACAACAGCGACGGCGGCGTCGACGGTTCCGACATCGCCGCCTTCTTCCCCGAGTGGGAGGCCTCCGCCTCGTGTGCCGACGTGAACCAGGACGGCGGCGTCGACGGCGGCGATATCGAGTCCTTCTTCAGGATCTGGCAGCAGGGCGGCTGCTGATCCCCGGACACCGACCTCCTCGGTCGACCCGACGCCCGATCCCTTCGGATCGGGCGTTTTCATGCGCTGAATCGCCCGACGCCGGGGCATACCATCGCGCCGCGTGAACTGTCCCTTCTGCGCCTCCAACCACGACAAGGTAATCGACAGTCGCGAGAGCGACGGCGGGAAGCTCATCCGTCGCCGTCGCGAGTGCCTCGCCTGCAACCGTCGCTTCACCACCTACGAACGCATCGAGCAGACGGCCCGCCTCACCGTCGTCAAGCGCGACGGCACGCACGTCCCCTTCAGCCGCGACAGCATCATGCGGGGCATCCAGGCCGCCTGCGGCAAGCGTCCCATCGAGGAGCAGCGCAAGGAAGCCCTCGTCACCCAGGTCGAGGAGGAACTCCACCAGGAGTTCGACCGCGAGGTCTCCAGTTCCGTCATCGGCCAGCGCGTCATGGCCAGGCTCCGCGACCTGGACGAAGTCGCCTACATCCGCTACGCCAGCGAACACCATCAGTTCCGGAGCGTCGACGACCTCCGCGCCGAACTCGATGCGCTCGAACAACGCACCCGCGACGTCAAGGACCAGCAACCCCTCTTCGGCGCGCCGCCCGCTCCCAAGGCCGCCAAGCCCTGATCCCGTCACGTCGCCATGGCGATCAGCTTCTTGCCGCCCGATCTCGCTCGCCAGGCCGTTGATCGCGTCCTGCCCGTCTTCGCCTCCACTCCCTGCCACGTCGCTCGCAACGTCATCGCGATGCGATTCGTCCGCCGCCTCGTGCTCGAGACCGCCGCCCTTCGCGACAGTCCGCTGCGTGATTGGCCCTCGCTCGCGTGCGACGAACCCGCCGAACCCCCCGAACTCCGCCACGCCGCGATCGATCTCGCCCGCGTGAACGCCCATCGCCCCGTCGAGTGGATCGGCGCGGTGCACGAGCGAATCCTCGCCGCGGAGGTTGGGCCCGGCCGCCGCCAAGGGTCGCGCGAGCCTCGCGGCGTGCGCAGGCGGGCCGGCGCGTTCTACACGCCTCCCGAACTCGTCGCCCACCTGCTCGACCGCGCGCTCGAGCCCGTCGTCGAGGAACGCCTCCGTCGCTTCGACGATCCCGTCGCCGCCGTGATCTCCATCCGGCTGCTCGATCCCTCCTGCGGCAGCGGCAACTTCCTCCTCGCCGCCGCCCGCCGACTCGCCGCCCACCTTGTGCGCCGATCGAGCATGACCCGGTCTGAGGCGCAGGCCCTGGTCGTCACCTCCTGCATTCACGGCGTCGATGTCGATCCGGTCGCCGTCGAGGCGTGCATCGGTTCGCTCATGCTCGAGGCGGCGTCGCCGTCGCTCTCGCGGGCCGTGGTGGCCGCGCGCATCCGTCACGGTGATTCGCTCGTCGGCACCCTGCACGGCACCGACCTTCGTTTGCCGGATGCCGCGCAGGTCGGGGCGGACGCGCCGTCGCGTTCCGTGCGAGACGCCTGGTGTGCCGCGATGCTCGGGCGCGGCGGCGAAGCCGACGCCATCGCCGGCGACGCGATCCTGCACTGGTCCGAGGCCTTCCCGCACGTCTTCGCGAACGGCGACGCCGCCGCGGGATTCGACGTGGTGGTGGGCAATCCGCCCTTCCTGAACCAACTCGAGCGGGCCACGACGCTCTCGCGGGCACGCGAAGCCCTGATTCGGGCGGTCAGCGGCGGGGTGGGCGGGAGTTACACCGATCTCTCGGCGACCTTCCTGTGGCGGGGCGTGCAACTGACGGCGCCGGGCGGTCGCGTGGCGATGGTGCAGCCGCAGTCGCTGCTGGCGTCGCGCGACGCGGGCCCCGTTCGAAAGGCCGTCGCGAGCCGTGCGTCGCTCGAGTCGATCTGGGTGGCCGACGAACATGTCTTCGAGGGCGCGAGCGTCTATCCCTGCCCCTGCTGGCCAGCGCCGAGGTCGCGCTGGCCGTGGCGGCGCCCTACCTCGGGGAGGACGAGGAGGGGTACGGC
>JBAXFU010000142.1:0-5046 GCA_037139735.1 Phycisphaerae bacterium | reverse complement strand
CCCCGGCATCTCGCTCATGCTGTTGACGATCACGCCCACCAGCAGGTTCAGGAAGATCATCGTGCCCGAGAGGATGAAGCTGACAAAGAACAGGGGCCCGGCGATCCGCGAGCCGGCCTTGATCTGGTTGTCCATCACGTCGAACCATCCCTCGAGCGTCAGCACGCTGAACATGGTGAGCACGCTCGACCAGAGCGAGCCGAATCGCTCGGGGTCGCCCTTGCCGAAGAGGAAGACGCCCGTCACGCTGTAGACGTAGATGAGCAAGAGCAGCAGCAGCGTGATCCAGCCGAAGCTCGGCAGGCTCCGCAAGAGCGCGCCCACGATCAGCTGCAGGTCGGGAATCGCCGTGATCAGCCGCAGGCTCCGGGCCACGCGGGCCAGCCGGAGCACCTGGGCGAAGGCCGAGTTCAGCGGCAGCAGGCAGATGGCCGTGATGGAGAAGTCAAAGACGTTCCACGGGTTGGCGAAGTAGCGCCAAGGCCGCTTGCCCTCGGCCGCGATCTTCAGGATGGCCTCCATCACGAAGATCGCGAGCACCACTCGATCGAGGGCGAGGATAAGTCCGCCATGGGCCTCGAAGACGGAGGGCACCGTCTCGAGTCCGACCAGCACCGCGCCCGCGAGGATGGCGGCGATCACTGTGCCGCCGAAGGGCTTGCTGCCCACGATCTTGGCCGCGAGATGGCCCGCACCGGCCCCTGTTCCACTGTCAGTCTCGACCTTCGATTGGCTCATGCCTCTGGCTCCATGACCTCCACCGCGCACCGCGAGATCACCGCGACCGTGCGAGTCGTTGGGTACGTCCATGACCAAGCGTCCGTTCGCGCGAACGACGGAAACCGCCTCGCCCACCTCGCCACGGTCAGGGGATCACGTGCATCGTCGCCGCCGTCACCACCACGCCCTTCTCGCCCGCGACCGCCACCGTTCCCGTGACGACCACCTCGGAGAGTTCCTTGAGCCCGCGCCGCCTTTTGAGGTCGGTGCGGAGCGGCGCGCCCTTGGCGTCCACCACCTGCACCGTCACCGAGTTGGCGTTGATCTCCGCGGCGGTATCGCAGCAGTAGTCCCACGGGGCGGAACACTGGTCGCCGGGAATCTCGTTGCACGCCTTGAGCCCGCGGCCCACCAGCGTGAAGACGGCCCGACCCGCCACGAATGGCTCCTTGCTGCCGCCCACACGCCCGCGAAGCGACACGCGATCGCCAGCCTTGAGGCCGCCCGCCTTGCGGACCTCGGACACATCCCGGGCCTCCTCGGACGCACGCTCGACGAACAACCCGACCGGGAACGAGGCCCGGGGAACGTGCATCGACGCCACCGTGACGACCAGCGTGTCGGTTCCGTTGGCCGAATCGACAACGCCGGTGACGAAGACCTCCTGACCGGGCTTGAGGCCGTGCTTGCCGCGGAGCGACCCGCGCAGCGTCTTGCCGCCGGCGTCGGCGACGCGGATCGTCGCGCGGGCGGAGGCGGGCACGGCGACGGAGGTGTCGGGGAGCGCGTCGGCCGCGGGCCTGGGCCCATCCCGCGCCGCCTCGTCGAGAAGCGTGAAGGTCGCCTCCTGCTCGCCGAAGGCGTCCTTCGACAAGGCGACATTCCCGCGAAGAGTGATCGTCTCGCCGGGCTTGGCCGCTTTCACGGCGGCGGCGACCTCGAGCGCGTTCGCCGGGAGCGTCGGCACGAGCAGGGTCTTGACGTCGGAGACGCCCTTCACCTGCGCCATCGCCATTTGGGGGCCTGCACACGCGGCGAGCACCGCGGCCGCCGTCACCATCGCCTGCATCCATCGCGTCATCACGAGATTCATGCCGAGTCTCCTTGCGTTCATCGTTGCACCCGCCTCACCCTCACGTCGGGATCACGCGTCACACCGCCTTCAATGCCTCGGGGATGGACGGCCGCAGGCATCGCACGGCAGGCGGCACCGCGCCAACCACGCCGAGCGCCAGACCCGCCAGCAACCCCAAAGCCACCACCGTCTCGTCGATCACCAGCCCGAAGGCCCCCATCGACAACCGCACCGCCAGCCCATCGAGCGCGGCCACGCCCACCACGCACGCCAGCAAACCGCCCGCGGCCGCGCCCAACGTCGATTCCTGCACCATCGACCAGACGATCGCCGCGCGGCGATAGCCCAGCGACTGCAGCGTGCCCAGTTCCCGCACGCGCGAGGCAAACGCCGCGTAGGTGGTGTTGAGCCCGCCGAAGAGCCCCCCGAGGGCGATGAGCGCCGACGTCACCCACACCACCACCTTGACGGGCCCATGGAACTCGGCGAGCTTGCCGTAGTACGCCCGCTCCGTCATGGCCACGAGCTCGAGGTCGGGCCGGGTCATGGCGAAGGCGGCCACGTCGTCGAACTCGGCGCCCTGCCCCGTCTCCTCGTCGTACGGATCGAGCGTGACGACGACGCACGAGATCGTCGTGCGCTTCGTGGCCGTCATGACGTCGGCCAGCGGCAGCCACACCTCGGCCTCCACGACGGTGCCGGGCGCGTCGAACCGGCCGACGATGGTCCACGGTCGATCGTCGATCGTCAGCGTCCCCCCCACCGCGAGCTCGGCGTCCCGAACGCCCAGCACGGTCGCCGCCGTCCGTCCCGCCATCACCTCGTCCGACCCGGCGACCGGCCATCGGCCCTCGCGGAGCGACACCGACGCATGCACGAGCGCGGCCGCGGGCGTGACGCCCCGGAGCATCACCTGACGCCGAGGTTGGCTCGCGGCTTCGGTCGACGAGGCGCCCCCGCCCACCGCCACCGGAAGCATCACGTGCACCTCGGGCGACACGTAGCTCACGCCCGCGCGGGCCCTGATGCCGGGAACGCTGGCCTCGAGCACGCCGGGGACGCTCGCCTCGATCTCCGACCGCTCGACACTCTCCTCGCTCCCCGCGCCCAGGATGAGCACGTTGCGATCGCCGCCGCTGGCCTGCAGCGATTGGCTCATCCCGCGGACGAAGCCGCCGGCGACGAGGATGAGCAGCGAGACCATCGCCGCGCCCGCCACGGAGAGCGCGAGCCGCGACCGCGATCGACCGAGGTTGCGAACGGCGTACTGGAAGGGAAGCAGTTTCACACGCGCATCTCCGTCACACCGCCCTGAAGCACGACGCGATCTCGCGTCGACCGGCCCGCACGGCCGGCGTCAATCCCGCCACGAGTCCCACCCCGCTCGACACGAGGAGCCCCCAGCCGAGCGTCGACCACGACGCGCCCACGTTGATCGACAAGCCCTCCTGCGAAAGGCTGAACCGCCCGACGTGCACGACCACGAGGGCCAGGACCGTGCCGATTGCGCCGCCCACCAGACCGATGAGCACGCCCTCGCCGACGATCATGCGGACAATGAGCCCCGGCCGAAAACCCAGCGTCTGCAGCACCGCGTGCTCACGGATGCGGTCCTGCACTCCCAGCGCCATCGCGTTGGCGATCAGCGCGAGCACCGCCGCCACGCTCCCCCACCCCAGCCACCGCGTGAACGTCACCAACTCCACGATGTCGGCACCGGCGTGCGCCACGAAGGCCTTTTCCGGCCGCGTCGTCGTCGGGTCGGCCTCCGACGCGAACTGCTCGTCGATGGCCGCCGCCACGGCTTCCAGCTTCGCCGGATCGTCCACCCGCACCGTGAACTGCGTCACCACGCCCAACCCGCCCCCCTTGCCCCCCGACTCCCCCGCCTGCTGCAGGAAGTCGAGGTGCACGTACGCGACGTTCTGGTCCTGCGGCTCGTCGCTCCGGATGATCCCCGCCACCGTCACCGTCACCCCCGACGAATCGAAGGAGTCCCCCACCTTGAGACCCCGCCGTGAGGCGAGGCGTTCGCCCACGAGCGCGGCATCCGACCGTCGCAGCCACTCGGCCGCCGAACCCGCGACGAATCGCCACGACGATGCGATGTCGCCGCCTCCGCCCTCGAGGGCCTCCCGGGGGATGCCGCGGAAGGTGACCACGTCGAGCGAGGCGCGACAGTTGTTCACGACCACCTTGAGCGGCGTCGCCGAGGTCACGCCCGGAACTCGCTCGATGCGATCGACATAAAACTGCGGCAGGCGGCTGGTGGCCGGACAGAAGCGGTTCGCGCGATAGACCACCAGCGTCGCGTCGCTCGCGGCACGCTGCGTGGCCGAACGCACGCCCTCCTGCAGCGCCTGCACCGTGATGAAGAGGAACATGGCGATGGCCACGCCCGCCAGCGTCAGGACGCTGCGGACGCGGTGCCTCCAGAGTTGCTTGAAGACCACGGGGAAGAATTTGGGTGCCATCAACGGTCGGCCCCCCTTCCGGCCATCGACGCTCCGCGAAGGCCGCCGTCGGCGGCTTCCACCAATCGCCCCTTGTCGAGATGCAGCGTCCGCTTGGCGTACGCCGCACACTTGGCGTCGTGCGTCACGACGATCAGGGTCTTGCCCATGTCCTCGCACAGCCGCGTGAGCAGGTCCATGACCGATGCGGCGGAGTCGGCGTCGAGGTCGCCCGTGGGCTCGTCCCCGACGATGATGGTCGGATCGGCCACGATGGCCCGCGCGATGGCCACACGCTGCTCCTGACCGCCCGAGAGCTGCCGCGGATAGTGGTCGTGCCGGTCGGCGATGCCGACGAGCTCCAACGCCGCGGCCACCTTCTCGTGGCGTTCACGCGACGACATGCGGTGAAGCAGCAACGGCAACTCGACGTTCTCGTACGCCGTCAGCACCGGCACGAGGTTGTAGAGCTGGAAGACGTAGCCCACGTGCACGCTCCGCCAGTCGGCGAGTCGGGCGCGGGAGAGGGTCGAGAGGTCCACGCTGCCGATGACGAGTTGTCCGCTCGTCGGCCGGTCGATGCCGGCGATGAGATTGAGCAGCGTGGTCTTGCCGCTGCCCGAGGGTCCCATCAGCGCGAGGAAGTCTCCGGCAGGTACGTCGAGATCGAGCTCGCGCAGCGGCGTGATGAGCGTGTCGCCCTTGCGGTACGACTTCGACACGCCGCGACAGCGGATCAGCGGAGCGGCGCCTCCGTCGCGTTCGCCGGTCGTCGTGGATGGCAAGGTCATGGCTCCT
>JBAXFU010000141.1:0-5067 GCA_037139735.1 Phycisphaerae bacterium | reverse complement strand
CCAACGTGCACCGGCTCCGCCTCCCGGCGGCCCGCCCCTGACACGGCCCCACGCGGTTCGGGCGCGCCTGACCGACCGCCCGAACTTCTTGGTGCAACGCCGCTCGGTCCATTCCCAACGGTGTGGTGCGTCGTTCGCGCCCCTTCGGAGTCATTACGCATGCAACCCGCCCCCCTGTCGATCCGCGGCTTGGTCAAGATCCACCCCGGCCCCGTCTGCGCCCTGCGAGGCGTCGACCTCGACATCCCCGAGGGGATGTTCGGACTCCTGGGCCCCAACGGGGCGGGCAAGTCCACGTTCATGAACATCGTGGCGGCCATCCTCGAGCCCACGGCGGGCCGCGTGCTGCTCGACGGCGTGGACATCGTTGCCGATCCGCGACACATGCGGTCGAGGCTCGGGTACTTGCCGCAGGACTTCGGCTTCTACCCCGACCTGTCCGGTCGGGCGATGCTGGAGTTCATCCTGCAGATGAAGGGCGTGAACGGCCCTCGCGGGCGGCGCGTCCTGGCCGACGAGCTGCTTGATCGCGTCAACCTCTCGGCTGCCGCGGGCCGCAAGGTGGGCGGCTATTCGGGAGGCATGCGTCAGCGGCTGGGTCTCGCGCAGGCGATCGCGGGGAACCCCCGCGTGCTGATCGTCGACGAGCCCACCGCGGGCCTCGACCCCGAGGAGCGTCAGCGATTCCATCGGCTCTTGGCTGAGATGAGCCCCGGGCGCGTGGTGCTCCTCTCGACGCACATCGTCGATGACGTGTCGACGCTGTGTCCGCGACTGGCCGTGATCCGGTCGGGGCAGGTCGTGGCCGACACCGCGCCCTCGACGGCGCGACGCGCGGTGGACGGCCTGATTCACGAAGGGTTCGTCGCCGACGCGGCGATGCCCGACTTCGCCAAACGCCACCGGGTGCTCTCGGCGGTCCTTGATGAAGGACGCAACAACAGGGTGCGCGTCTTCGTGCCCGTCGACCGCGTGCCGCCTGAAGGCTTTGCGCCCGTCGCCGGCACGCTCGAGGATGCGTACCTCGTGCTGATGCGCTGCCCCCCGGCCGAGGTTCCCGCCGCCCTGTCGCGGCCGGCCGAGACGACGATGGTCGGGGGTGCGGCATGATCGCCACGCTCCTGGCCTTTCCGAGGCACGACCTGTCGACGTGCTGGCGGCGCCCCCTGAACATCATCATGTTCGCCGTGCTGAGCCTGATGATGCTCGGCTTCGTCACCGGCGGCGTTCAGGTGAGCTCGGGCTCGGCCGACACCGGCGGCGCGAAGGTGTCGATCAACTCGGCCTTCAACCTCGCCTTCACCGACGTCGCGATCTTCGCGCTCTTCCTTCCCTTCTTCGTCGCCGTCGCCTTCGGCATGCCCGTGCTGTCGGACGCCGACCGCCGGTTCGACCGCCTCATCGCCGCCACGCCCCTCTCGCACCTCCAGTACGTCCTGTCGCGGTTCCTGGGCTCGTTGGCCGTCCTGACGGCCATCCTCGTGGCGTGGACGGGCGTGCAGGTCGCGCTCTTCGAGTTCTTTCCCCTCGACGCGAACGAACGGACCCGCGGCGACTTCGTCGCGTGGAACTACCTGCTGCCCCTCGTCCTCTTCGCGCTGCCCCTGACGCTGCTGGTGGGCGGCGTCTCGACGTGGCTGGGCATCCGCTCACGCCGCCCGGTGCTGGTCTTCGCGTTCCCCGTGGCGGTGGTGGTGACGGGCCTCTTCGGCGTCTGGACGTTCAACCCGGAATGGCTGCCACGTCGCGTCGACCTCGCCATGCAGTGGCTCGACCCGACCGGGCTGCGGTGGTTCCTCCGGACCTTCCTGAACGAGGACCGGGGCGTGTCGTTCTACAACACCGCCGCGTTGGTGCCCGACACGGCCTTCATCGCGAGCCGCGTCGCCGTGGCGGCGACGGGCCTGCTGGCGGTGTGGGCGGCGGGCCGACGTCTCGCGGCGACCGAACGTCGCGACCGTCGCGTCGCGAATCCGGACACGCTGCTGGCGGAAGCGGCGAGAACGGCCGCCATGGACCCCTCGACCACGCTCCACGCGGCGATCGCCGCCCGCGGACAGCCGCCCGCCTCGACGACGAGCCTGCCCGGCTTCCTGTCGACGACGCTCCACGTGCTGCGGAGCGAGACCGGCTCGCTGCTGCGATCACCGGGCGTGTGGCTCTTCGGACCGCTCATCCTGCTGCAGACCTGGGCGACCACCGCCTTCCGCCAAGGCCCGCTCGACACCGAACTGCTGATGACGACGGGAGCGGCCGCGGCGGGCGCGTTCAACACGCTGACGCTCCTGCTGTGCCTGCTCATCCTCTTCTACACCGTCGAGAGCCTGGTCCGCGAGCAGCGATGCGGGCTCGACGCCATGCTCCGCGCCTCGCCGGCCCCCACCGCCGCGGTGCTGGCCGGCAAGGTGCTCGCCAACGCCGTGATGGCGTCGGTGATCGTGGCGTGCGCCGCCGTGGCCATCGTGATCGTGCTGGCCAAGCAGTCCTTCGACACCGGCATCACGATCGACCTCGAGTTCCCGACGCTCGTGCTGATCTTCGGCGTCCTGTTGGCGCCCACGCTCATCGTGTGGGGCTCGTTCGTGGCCTTCCTGCACGCGGCGATCCGCAACCGTTTCGCCGTCTACGGCGTCGCGTTGGCCGTGCTCGTCGCCACGGGTTTCGCCACGCAGTTCGACTATCTCAACTGGGTGACCAAGTGGCACCTGTGGAGCGCGGTGCAGTGGAGCGAACTGGATCGCCTGGCCTTCATGTGGCCCGCGATCGCCACCAACCGCCTGCTGGTCCTGGCCTTGGCGGTCTTCCTCATCGTCGCGACGCTCCGCCTGTGGCCGCGCCGGACGCCTGACCTTCGCGCCGTCGCCGACCGCTTCCGCCCCGGGCGGCTGATCCGGGCGGCGATCCTGCCGCTGGCGGCCGCAGCGCCCGTCGCGAGCCTCGTCATCTACGCGGGCCTCGAGGTGCGCCACGGCTTTGAAGGCTCGCCCAGCCGCGACGCCCAGAAGGCCTACTGGCGCCGCAACTCCTCGACATGGGAGGGCGTGCCGGTGCCCGCGCTAGATCGCGTCGACGGCGAGGTCAAACTCCACCCCGACACGCGTTCGCTCGAGGTCGCGGCCACGTACGTGCTCCGCAACCCGCACCGTGCGCCGATGGCCGAGGTGCCCATCACCGTGGGGTCGCACCTCACGACGAGCGACTGGACCGTCGACGGCGTGGCCTGCGATCCGGAGAGCAAGGACCAAACCGTGCCGGGCATCGAGAACCGCAGCGGCCTCCATGTCATCCGCCCCACTCGCCCGCTGGAGCGCAACGGCACGGTGACCGTCTCGTTCAAGCTCAAGGGCGAGTTCCCCAAGGGATGGTCCCGCTCGAGGGCCGGTGCGGGCGAGTTCCTGCTCCCGTCGGGCGTCGTGCTGACGTCGTTCAGCCCGAGCTTCCTTCCGATGGTGGGCTTCTCCGAAGGCGTGGGCGTCAACGAGGACAACCAGCGCGACGCCAAGGACTATCCGCTCGACCACTGGAAGGCCCGCGTCGATCCGGCCTTCGGACCCGCGTGGGCCACCCACGTGCGGCTCGCCGTCGAGGGCCCGGCCGACTGGACGATGAACGTCGTGGGCGTCGAGAAGGAGTCGACGACGCTCGACGGCCGGAAGCGCACGCTGTGGGAGACCGAGCACCCGGTGCGTCTCTTCAACATCGTCGGCGGCCCGCTGGTGGCCAGGCACGGCGAGGGAGCGGACATTTTCCACTCGTCGCGGACGCCGCACAACGTGGAGACGATGACCAAGGCGCTCGCCGCCTCGCGCCAGCGTTATGCCTCGTGGTTCGGCGCGTATCCGTGGACGAACCTCCGCGTGACGCAGTTCCCCGCGCTGGCGGGCTATGCGCAGGGCTTCCCGGGCAACATCTCCTTCTCGGAAGGGATCGGCTTCCTCTCACGCCCCGTGTCGCGCGAAGAGGCCGAGGAAGGCAACGCGGTCGACGTCGCCTTCTACATCGTCGCGCACGAGGCGGGCCACCAATGGTGGGGCAACATCCTGACCCCCGGGCGCGGACCGGGCGGCAACATCATCAGCGAAGGGCTCGCGGAGTTCAGCGCGGCCATGCTGCTGCACCACGAACTGGGCCCCTCGCAAGCCACCGCGCTCCGTCGCCGCTGGGAGAAGCAGTACGTCGAAGGCCGCCGCGCCGACAACGAACGTTCCATCAACCGCACGGACGGCACTCGACCCGGCGATCAGGTCGTGACCTATCAACGGGCGGGCCTCGCCTTCTGGATGCTCCGCGAGTTGATGGGCGAGGAGGCGATGGTGGCGGGCCTGCGTTCCTTCGTCGCCCGCTGGAAGGACGGCGTCGAGACGCCCGATGGACTCGACTTCCCGCTCATCGAGGACCTGATCGCCGACCTCCGCCCGCACGCTCCGGATGCCGCGGCGTTCGACGCCTTCGTCAACGACTGGATCCTCGGCAAGGTGCTGCCGATCCTGGAGCTCGAAACCCCGAAGGTGGAGCCCGGCACGGGCGGCGACTTCACCGTCACGACCGAACTGCGGAACACGGGCACTGGTACGGCCGAAGTGGTCGTTCGCGTGCTCGGCGAGGCCCCGAAGCCGGCGACCGACGAGGGCGGAACGGCCGCCACGGAGCACCCCGTCCCGCCGCACGCCGACGTCGTCGTCCGCGTGGGTCCGGGCAAGTCGGCGGAGGTGAAGGTGCCGACGACGTTCCGTCCGGCCCGCATCGTCGTCGACCCGGAGGTCCGCCTGCTCTTCTCCGGCCGCAAGGCCTGCGAGCGGTCGCTCTGAAGATCGTCGACGTGACACGCCCGGCGGTCAGCGATCGCCGCCGGACCGCCGCAGCGCCTGGACATCGGCCGCCACCCGCTCGAGCATCGCCTCGATGCGTTGCATCCGCTCGGCGAGGAGCGCGTGGTCATCGCCGGGCACTTCGGGGGCCCGCAGCGACGGCAAGGGCGAGCGATCGGACTTGAACTCGGCGGGCTCCTTCGCCCCCGGCATCTCGCTCATGCTGTTGACGATCACGCCCACCAGCAGGTTCAGGAAG
>JBAXFU010000140.1:0-5104 GCA_037139735.1 Phycisphaerae bacterium | reverse complement strand
GGTCGCGGCGAGCCCTGGGCCTTGCGGTGGCGGCCGCGGAGCGTTCCGCCTGGATCGGTCGCACCGGACAGGGACCGCTGCTGGGATCGCTCACGGGTCGGCTCGTCGCCTCGCTGCGATCCCAGGGCGACCTCGAACCCGCCTACCGACTGCTGACTCGACTGGCGACCGACCACGCCGACGCGAAGTTCGACGCCCCGGTGTCGCTGGGAGAGTCGGGGCCGGCGTCGACCCCCGGCGAACTGGCGACCAAGCTGGAAATGATGATGGGCCGCCGCACGACGCTCGCGCAGGTCGGCAAGACGTGCACCTCCCCGCCTCAGGTGCTGGGCGCGTGGGAACCGCTGCCGACGCTCTCGCGTCGGACGCCGGGGTCGTCCCAGTGGGGGATCGTGATGTACGACGACCAGCGATCGACCATCGCCCTGTGGGCGGTGGACCTGCTGGACGGGCGGCTGCGTCCGGTGTGGACGCGGAAGTTCGAGTCGCGACCGACGGTGCTGCGATTGACGCCGCAGGCCACCTGGCTCTTCTGGCCTTCGCCGGGAGGGGGCGTGCTGGAGTCGGTGCGCAACGCCGGCGGATCGCGCGAGGTCGGCGCGGTGCTGTGGCGCACGCAGGACACGGCGACGCTTCTGGGCCCGGCGGCGACCGAGGGGGGCGAACGGTTCAACACCCCCACCGACGGGCAGGTGCGGCCCGACGATCTGCTCGCGCTCTGCGACGAATCCCGCGTCGTCGTCGTGCAGCGTCGCGGGCTGGCGGCGTGCTTCGACGGCAAGACGGGCTCGCTCGCCTGGACGCGAACCACCGAGGTGGACCGCGTCTTCGAGGCCGAGTTGTGCGGCGACACGCTGGTCGTGGCGGGCACGCGCCTCTCGAAGGCGGAGGGACGACAGGTCGCCCTGCTGGTGGCCTGCTCGCTGCGGGACGGGGCCGAATCATCGCGTCTTGGCGTCAACGAACTGGGCGACCATCCGCGATGGGTGCGGTCGGCGGGCGGGAACGCGGCGATCGTGGGCGCGGCCTCGGGGCTGCTGCGATTCGACACCGTGACCGGTCGCGTGGCCTGGGCGATGGCGGGCGAGCCGGCCCGCTCGTCGGTGGGCGCGTGGATGGTCGGCGATGCGTGCCTGCTGCTGACGGGAGATTCGCAACTCTGGAGCATCTCGACCAAGGACGGCACGGCGTCGCGGACGCCGGTCGACACGCGAGGCCGGCTGTCGTTCCCCATGTCGGCGAAGGTGAACGGCCGAACGCTGGTGATCTCGAGCCCCAAGGGCGTGGCGGTCATCGACGAGACGGGGCGGCTGCTGGGGGCCGACGGCCTCGACGGCGTCCCGGCCATCGAATCCCCCGAACCCGGCGCGGAGACGATCTGGGCGGTCGAATCGGATCCCCTGGCCTCCGACGAGCACGAACCCTCGCTCCGACTCTTTTGCTTCGAGCATCCGACGGGACGGCTTCTGGGGGTGCAGCGGCTGCGGGTGGGCGAGCGGCCCAACGGCCTGTGGCTGATCGACGACGCCATCATCATGCCCTGCGGGACGGCCACGCTGGTGATGCCCGCCCCTCGCTGAGGCCGGGGCGGAGGCGACGGTCCGGGAAGCCGCGGGCCGGGCCGGGCGGGCTGCTAAAATCGGGGCCATGCCTCGCACGGTGTACCTCGAAACCTTCGGCTGCCAGATGAACGAGCTCGACAGCGAGCTGGTGAGCGGCCGGTTGCGCTCGCTGGGGTACGCCTTCACGCCCGACCGCGAGGCGGCCGACGTGGTGCTCTACAACACGTGCTCGGTGCGGGAGCACGCCGAGCAGAAGGTCTGGTCGCGGCTGGGCGAGCTCAAGGAGCGCAAGCGCTCGCAGCCCTCGCTGGTGGTGGGCGTGATGGGGTGCCTGGCGGAGCGGGACGGGCAGGACCTGATCCGGCGGATGCCGGTGGTCGACATCCTGGTGGGGCCGGGCGAACTCGACAAGCTCCCGTCGCTGCTCGACAACGCGGTGAAGACGCGAGAGAGCCTGCTCTCCGAGCCCGAGGTGACCGGCGGGGGCGAGCCGCTGCGAAGCGCACGCCAAGTGGCCTTGCAGGGATCGGCCTCGCGACGCAGCGCGACGTTGGCGGCGGCGGCGGACTCGCTCGAGATGCTGGACCTTTCCCGGTCGATCTCGCCGACCGACGCCGACCAGTCGGCGGGCAAGCGCAGCGCGTACGTGCGGATCACGCGGGGCTGCAACAAGTTCTGCACCTACTGCGTCGTCCCCTTCACCCGCGGCGCGGAGATCCACCGCCCGCCCGATCACATTCTCGACGAGTGCCGGCGTCTGGCCGACGCGGGCGTCGTCGAGGTGACGCTGCTGGGCCAGACGGTCAACCACTACCGCTTCGAGCACGGCGCGGCGGTGACGGTCGGCGGCGTGGTGCAGCCCCAGAAGGGCCGCAGCTACGCGGGCGGGCACGCTCGCGACCCCTTCGCGGGCGCGAACGTCACGACCTTCGCGGACCTCCTGCGGCGAATCCACGACGAGGTGCCGGCGATCCGGCGGCTTCGGTTCGTGACGAGCTATCCGCGCGACTTCGGCGACGACGTGCTGGAGGTGATCCGCGATCACCCTCGCATCTGCCGCTACCTGCACGTGCCGGCGCAGAGCGGGAGCAACCGCCTGCTGAAGCTGATGAACCGCGGGTACCAGGTGGAGGAGTATCTCGAGTTCCTCTCGCGAGCCAGGGCGCACCTCGACCAGCCGGAGATCGGCCGCCCGCTGGAGGTGAGCGGAGACTTCATCGTGGGCTTCCCGACCGAGACCGACGAGGACTTCGAGGCGACGGTGTCGCTGGTGGAGAAGGCCCGCTACAAGAACTCCTTCATCTTCAAGTATTCGCCGCGACCGGGGACGACGGCCTTCGATCGCATGGCCGACGACGTGCCCGAGCAGGTGAAGCGCGAACGCAACAACCGGTTGCTGGCGGTGCAGGCGGGCATCAGCCAGGAGCGAGGTTCGGCGTACGTGGGCCGCGAGGTCGACGTGATGATCGAGGGGTTCTCGGCCAGGGAACGAAAGCGTCGCGTGCGCGAGGAAGGGGCCTGCGGCACGGGGGGCACCGTGGAGTTGACCATCGGGGGCCGCGGACGATCCTCGAACGACGGCGATGCCCGATGCGCGGACGCGGCGGAGGATGCCTCGGCGACGGGCACGGGCGAGGCGCAGTTCTCGGCCAGGACCGACACGGACATGATCGTGCTGCTCGAGCAGCCCGAGTCGCGGGCGGCGACGCTGGTGGGGACGATTCGTCGCGCGCGGATCACGGGCGCGTCGGCGCTGACGCTGACGGGCGAGTTGATCGGCTGAGCCGCAGGTGGCCGAACTGGTGGCCGAACTGGTGGCCGAACTGGTGGCCGAACTGGCCGCCGAACTGGTGATTGGCGTGGCGTGCCACGTCGGGCCGAAGGTTCGCGAAAGGCGGGGTCAATGGCCTTCGGTGGCGCGAAGGACCTCGCTGACGCTGGTCAGGCCGGTGGAGACCTTGTGCATGCCGTCCTGGCGGAGGGTGACCATGCCTCGTTCGATGCACATGCGCCGGAACTCGGCGACGTTGGGGTTGCGGGCGATGATGTCGCGGAGCTGGTCGTCGACGGCGAGCAGCTCGTAGATGCCCAGGCGGCCCGAGTAGCCGCCGCGGCGGCACTTGTCGCATCCCTTGGCGACGTACATCGATTCGGCGCTCATGCCGTTGAGCTCGAGGTACTCGACCATCTCGGCGCTGGGCTGCTCGACGGACTTGCAGTGGGTGCAGAGGCGGCGGATGAGTCGCTGGGCGAGCACGGCGTTGACAGCGGCGCCGACGAGGAAGGGCTCGAGGCCGATGTTGACCAGTCGCGTGATGCTGCTGGGCGCGTCGTTGGTGTGGAGGGTGCTGAGGACGAGGTGGCCGGTGAGGGCGGCCTGGACGGCGATGTGGGCGGTCTCGAGGTCGCGGATCTCGCCGAGCATGATGACGTCGGGGTCCTGTCGCAGCAGGGCGCGGAGGGCCAGCGCGAAGGTCATGCCGATCTTCTCGTGCATCTGCGACTGCGTGATGCCCTCGAGGTGGTACTCAATGGGATCCTCGACGGTGCAGATGTTCATCGTCGCCTTGTCGAGGGTGCGAAGGCTGGCGTAGAGGGTGGTGGTCTTGCCCGAGCCCGTGGGACCGGTGACGAGGTTGATGCCGTGGGGAGCGTCGATGCACTTGCGCCAGATGGTCATCTGGTCTTCGCTGAACCCCAGTTGATTGAGCTCGACGCTGATGGAGCGCGAGTCCAGGATTCGCATGACGGTCTTCTCGCCGTAGCCGCACGGCAGCGTGCTCATGCGCAGGTCGAGGCGGCGACCGCCGACGTTGCACCGGATGCGGCCGTCCTGCGGGAGGCGGCGCTCGGTGATGTCGATGTTCGCCATGATCTTGAGGCGGCTGGTGATGGCGGCGGCCATGGAGGCCGGCGGGTTGAGGATCTCGACCAGTTCGCCGTCGATGCGGTAGCGGACCTTGATCTTCTTCTCGGCCGGCTCGATGTGGATGTCGCTGGCGCCTTCCTTGACCGCCGTCTGGATGATGTGATTCACGATGCGGATGACGGGGCTCTGCCCCGCGGCGGCCTCGAGATCGGAATCGTCGGTCTTCTTCTGCTCGACCTGGACGTCCGACTCCTCGACGTCGCGCAGGAGTTCGTTGATGTCCTCCTCCTCGGCCTTGTCCTCTTCGGCGTGCCCCAAAAGCTTGAGGGCGGCGGCGAGATCCGAGGCGGTGATGAGGATGATCTTGACGCTCGAGACGCCCAGACGGGTCTTGATGTCGTCGACGAGGAAGACGTTGTCCTGGGTGACGCCCACGACCGGCCTGGTGCCGTCCATCCGCAGGGGCATGACGCCGCTGGACTTGCAGTACTCGGGCGTGAGCCGCTGGACGAGGCGACCCTCGACCGCCCCGTCGGAGCCCTTGTCGAGGTCGATGCGCTCGAAGGGGATGCCCGCGACGCCGGCGACGGTCTCCTGCACCAGCACCTCGTCCACGCCGTGCTCGACCAGGCAGGCCGCCACGGGGGTGGCGGGCGCCTTGGCGAGGATCTGC
>JBAXFU010000139.1:0-5655 GCA_037139735.1 Phycisphaerae bacterium | reverse complement strand
ACGCGGCGGAGACGGACTTCAAGCGCGGCCAGAGCAGCCTGTCGGTCGCCGAACACGCCATCGAGATCGCCCGCGCCAACATCCAGCGGGCCGAGAAGGATCTCGAGAACACCACCATCAAGGCGCCCTTCGACGGCGTCATCACCAAGCTCAACGCCGAGGTGGGCGAACTGGTCGTCATCGGCACGCTCAACAACCAGGGCTCGGTCATCATGGAGGTCGCGGACCTGGGCGTCATGCTCCTCAAGACCCGCATCGACGAGGCGAACATCGCGCCCGTGCGAGAAGGACAGAAGGCGCGGGTGTACGTCAATGCCTACCCCGAGCGTCCGATGACCGGCACGGTCGATCACATCGGCCTCAAGCGCCAGGTCGACAAGGACGGCACCGCCTACTTCGAGACCGACATCCTCATCGACAAGCCCGCCGACCTCGTGCTCCGCTCGGGCCTGACCGCCAACGCCGACATTCAGGTGGAGACCTTCCGAGACGTGCTGAAGGTGCCCAGCCAGGCCGTGCTGGATCGCGCCATCGACGACCTGCCCGAGTCCACCGTCGCGAACAACCCGCTCGTCGATCGCACCAAGAAGTTCGCCCGCGTCGTCTTCCTCATGCAGGAGGGCAAGGCCAGGCCCGTGGCCGTCAAGACCGGCCCCAGCGACCTGACCGACACCGTGGTGGCCGCCGGACTCGAAGAGAACGCCCGCGTCATCTCCGGCCCCTTCAAGGTGCTCGAGACGCTCAAGAACGACCAGCGCGTGGAGCTCGAGGAGTCCTCGACCGCCACCAAGGCCGCGACGCCATGAGCATCGTCGTCAAGGGCATCACCAAGGTCTACCGCATCGGCTCCGAGGAAGTCCACGCCCTCCGCGGCGTCGACCTCACCATCGCCGACAACGAGTTCGTCGCCATCATGGGCTCCTCGGGCAGCGGCAAGTCGACGCTCATGAACATCCTGGGATGCCTCGACCAACCCACCGCCGGCACCTACGAGCTCAACCACCGCCTCACCCATCGCATGAACGCGGCCCAACTCGCCCGCGTGCGCAACGAGGAGATCGGCTTCGTCTTCCAGTCCTTCGAGCTGCTCCCCCGGGCCACCGCGCTTGGCAACGTGCGGATGCCCCTGACCTACTCGAGGCGGTTCTTCTGGGGCGCGGGCCGCCGGGCCGCCAAGGCCCTCGAGCGCGTCGGGCTCGCCGACCGCATGAACCACAAGCCCAACCAGCTCTCCGGCGGCCAGCGTCAGCGCGTGGCCATCGCCCGCGCGCTGGTCAACCAGCCGAGCATCATCCTCGCCGACGAACCCACCGGCAACCTCGACTCGGCCACCAGCGACGAGATCATCGCGCTCTTCAAGGCCCTTCACAAGGAAGGACAGACAATCGTCATTGTGACGCACGAGGAGGACGTGGCGGGCAACGCTGAGCGCATCGTCCGCCTCAAGGACGGTCGAATCGTCTCGGACCATCCCACGCGGAGCGACCCGATCCACCAGGCCTTCCTCGGCCGCGCCCTCGAGGTGGCCAAGGCCAAGGCCGTGTCGGTCGCAACGGAGGGCACGCCATGATCATCGTGCGGCTGATCATCCAGACGGTGGTGCTCGCCCTCCAGCAGATCTGGGCCAACAAGGTCCGGGCCATGCTCACCACCCTGGGCATCGTCATCGGCGTCTCGGCCGTGATCGTGCTCGCCGCGGCGGGCCAGGGCTTCCGCACCTTCGTCCTCGACCAGTTCTCCTCGTTCGGCGCGAGCAAGGTGTGGGTCTTCCCGCGGATGCCCCCCAACCAGCGCGACCGCTTCTCCTTCAGGCAGATCCGCCTGACGCTGCCGCAACTCGAGGCGATTCCCAACTCGTGCCCCTCGATCGAGACGCTCACGCCGGTGATGCAGATCAACGCCACCGTGCAGGTGGGCGATCGCGTCCAGCAGTTCGTGAACATCCAGGGCGTGCGTCCGTCGTGGCACGCCATCGAGGATCGCTCCGTCATCCGCGGCCGCGCCCTGATGCAGGTCGACGAGGACGAGCGTCGCCAGGTGTGCCTGGTCAACGACAAGGCCATCCAGGAACTCGGGCTCGACGCCGACCCCTCCGGCACGACCATTCTCGCCGCGGATCGGCGGTTTCTCATCGTCGGCGTCGTCGAGACCAAGCAGGTCTCGCCCATGTTCGGCGGCAACGAGGCGCAGACCGAGATCTTCATCCCCTTCAGCACCGGCACCGCCATCCGGCCCGAGCCCCGCCTCTACGCCATCGCCAAGACCAAGAGCCCCGAACTCTTCGACGACGCCAAGGCCGAGATCCGCGCCCACCTGCGGCGGGTGCGCAACCTCGCCCCCGCCGACCCAGACACCTTCGGCGTCGAGGCCATCGAACAGGCCATCAGCCGCTTCAAGCAGGTCGCCACCGGCATCACCGTCTTCATCGCCGGCGTCGTCTCCATCTCCTTGCTCGTCGGCGGCATCGGCATCATGAACATCATGCTCGTCTCGGTCAGCGAGCGCACCCGTGAGATCGGCCTCCGCAAGGCCATCGGCGCCCGCCCCGAGGTGGTGCTGCTCCAGTTCCTCGTCGAGGCCATCACCCTCTGCCTGCTCGGGTGCGCCGTCGGCCTCGTCATCGGCTTTGCCGTCGTCTTCGCCATGCAAGCCGCGGGCGGCGAGTCCTCCCCCGTGTCGAAGGCCGAAGCTCCCATGTGGTCGATCATCCTCTCCGTGGCCTTCTCGGCCGGCACGGGCGTGATCTTCGGCATGTTCCCCGCCATCAAGGCCTCGCGGCTCGATCCCATCGTCGCCCTCCGCCACGAATGACCGATCCCGCCCCGGCCCCGGCGCGTACCCTCCCGGCGGCATGGCGAACTCCGGCATGATCGACAACCTCAACCTCGCGACCTCCCTCTCGGGCAACGCGCTGGTGGCCAGCTTCAAGTGCAGCAAGATCGGCGACTTCGAGTCGGGCCCCCTCAAGACCGACATCGAGTCCGTCGCCCCGCTCGCCGGATGGCGCCTCGTCGCCGACCTTTCCAAGGTCGCCCTGCTCGGATCCTCGGGCATCGGCATGCTCGTCCGCCTCAAGAAGTCGTGCGACGAGCACAAGGGGCGGCTCGTCCTCTGCGGCCTCTCCGAGGAACTCGAAGGCGTGCTCCGCATCAGCGCCTTGCTCAAGATGTTCGTCATCAAGAAGAATGTCGCCGAGGCCGTCGCCTCCCTGTGAGCACGACCGCGATGGACGCTCTTTCGCACAAGCCCCGGCTGGCCGTGCTCCTCTCGGGAAGCGGCCGCACGATGCTCAACATCCACGATCGCATCCTCGCGGGTTCCCCGGCCGCGGAGATCTCGCTGGTCGTCGCGTCGCGTCCGTGCGCGGGTGCGGACCGTGCCGTCGCCCGAGGACTGCACACCCTGGTCATTCCCGGCACGCTGAGCGAAGCGGACTTCTCCCGTCTGCTCGACGACCACCGCATCGACCTGGTGGTGCTCGCCGGCTACCTGCGGCTGCTGCCCATCCCGGCCTCGTACGAAGGCCGCATCATCAACATCCACCCCTCGCTCCTGCCCCGCCACGGCGGCCCGGGCATGTACGGCCACCATGTGCACGAGGCGGTCCTCAAGGCCGGCGACGCCGAATCGGGCTGCACCGTCCACGTCTGCTCTCGCGAGTACGACAAGGGCCGCATCATCCTGCAGCGACGGTGCCCGGTGCTCCCGGGCGATACGCCCGACACGCTCGCCGCCCGAGTCTTCGAGCAGGAACTGCTGGCCATGCCCGAGGCCATCGCCGCGGTGCTCGCCGAACTCCCCCGCCGCTGACCCCGGCCCCCGACGAGCCGTCTGAAACGGCGCGATGAAACCGTTTCATCGCTTTTCCCAAGCAGCTGCAAAGGCGGCGGCAAGGCCTTTCCACGGGGCGGAGGGGATTGTTCCTGCAGCCACCGGCGGCCCCGCGGCCGCTACCATGGCCCGCCTTTGGAGCACACACCATGAAGACCACGAAACTTCTCAGCGTCGCCAGCCTTCTCGCCATGACTCTGTCGCTGTCCGCCCTGTCGATGGGCATGACGGGCTGCGAGCAGAAGAACCCCGACGGCACGCCGACCAAGGTCGGCGAGGCCACCGATGCCATGAAGGAGGCGGCATCCAAGTCCGCCGAGGCAGCCAAGGAGGTTGCCGGTAAGGCCGCGGAGAAGACCAAGGAGGTCGTGAACGAGGCGGCTGAGAAGACCAAGGAGATCGCCGGCAAGGCGGCCGAGAAGACCAAGGAGGTCGTGAACGAGGCGGCCTCGAAGGTCGCCGCCGCCACGGCGCCGACGGGCAAGGGCAAGAAGTACACCATCGGCGTGATCGCCAAGAGCCAGGGCAACCCCGTTTTCCAGGCGGCCCGCACCGGCGCGATGGCCGCGGGCGTTGAACTCAGCAAGGAACTGGGCATCGAGGTCGTCGTCGACTGGCGGACGCCCAACAACGAGGACGCACAGCAGCAGGCACAGTTCATCGAGCAACTCGTCGCCGGCGGAGCCGACGGCATTGCCGTGAGCTGCTCGGACGCCAAGGTCCTGACCGCGGCCATCAACGCCGCCGTCGACAAGGGCGTGCAGGTCGTCACCTTCGACTCCGACGCGCCCGACTCCAAGCGCTTCGCCTACTACGGCATCGACGACGTGGCGGCAGGCCGCCAGGTGGGCGTCGAGCTCGCCAAGGTGATGGGCGACAAGGGCGTCGTGGCCATCCTCGCGGGCAACCAGAACGCCCCCAACCTCCAGGCCCGCGTCCGCGGCGTGCGCGAGGAGCTCGCCAAGCACAAGGGCATCAAGATCAAGGACACCTACTACCACGCCGAGACCGCCCCCGAAGCCGCCAAGACCGTCCAGCAGGTGCAGAACGCCAACCCCGAGATCACCGGCTGGGCCATGGTCGGAGGCTGGCCCCTCTTCACCGAGAACGCCCTCGACGGCGTCTATGACAAGGCCAAGGTCGTCAGCGTCGACACGCTCCCCCAGCAGCTCGACTACGTCCGCAAGGGCCAGGTGCAGGTGCTCGTGGGCCAGGACTGCTACGGCTGGGGCCACCAGAGCGTGAAGTTCCTCGTGGACAAGATCCACGCGAACAAGACGCCCAAGGATGTCATCAACCACTTCGACCTCTCCATCGTGACCAAGGAGAACGTCGACAACTACGCCGGCCTGTGGGACAAGTGGCTCGGCAAGAAGTGATCCGACTCCCCCGTCGGTTCATCATCCGAATCTGATGCAAGGGCCCGCGACCATGTCGCGGGCCCTTGTTATTGTCGGCGGAGTTGCTGTCAATCGCATCACCCACTCCACGCCTCGCCCGCTCTGGGGCGAACCGGCAGGTAGCCCAGGCGCTGCCCGGCTTTGCGGGCGAGCCCTGGGGTGCGGGTGCTGATGCGCGCGAGGTGCGTGGACGGGCGATTGCAACAGCGCTCGACCCGCCGCGCGTGTCAGCGCCGCCGGGGGCTTGGCCCGCAGAGCCGGGCCGCGCCCACGGCTCAACGAGGGGACGCCCGAAGCGGGCTGGCATGCGTGAATCGGCACGATGCCCTTTCCGTCGCCCGCTCTGGGGCGAACCGGCAGGTAGCCCAGGGCGCTGCCCGGCTTTGCGGGCGAGCCCTGGGGTGCGGGTGCTGATGCGCGCGAG
>JBAXFU010000138.1:0-5911 GCA_037139735.1 Phycisphaerae bacterium | reverse complement strand
CACCCGCAACTGCCGCCGCACCCTGCGTGCCAGCCGCAGCAGGCGAAGCCGGTCCCACACCGCCAGCTTGAGCGCGAGCAGCCCGTAGAGCCCGGCGATGACGGCCAAGCCCCACGCCCCGTGCATCGGGGAGAGCCACGGCGGCGCCGCCAGCTTGACCCACGCATAGGCCCCGATCACGGCGAGCGGCCCGATGGCCAGCGCGATGGCGCCCGCCACCGCGCCCAGCGACACCCCCAGCCGAAGGCGGCGTCGCAGCGATTGCGTGCGAAAGTGAGCCGCCTCGGGCCGGTCGTAAATCGACTGCAGCAGCAGAAGGTCGTTCTTGGACGGAGCATCCAGCCGCCGCGACGGCGCGCGTTCGTCCGGTCCCAGGTCGATCGCCTCCGGCGAGGCGGGCCGGGATGCGGGCGGCGGCGGATCGAGCACCGCGTCGACCAGCCGCGGCGTCACGAGGTGCAAGATGGCGTCGATGTGATCGACCAGCCGCAACTTCTGCAGCGACTCCAGCGGGTTCTTGCCACCCAGCCGCTCGTGCAGGGCGTCGAGCGAGCCGTTGAGGTCGTCATAGGGCACCAGCAGCAGCTTGGCCCCGGGGTTCTCGGCGTTGAACTCGGCGATGCGCCGTGAAAGCTGCAGGCGGATGGCCGTCTTGCCCGAGCCCTTCTCGCCGAAGACGACCGACGAGCCCGGTCGACGCAGGTCGCCCAGGATCTTCTCGAAGTCGCTGTGGAAGAGCGAACTTTCCGCCGGCGCCGCCGCCGAGCCGCCCATCCGCGCGAAGACCGCGTCCGAGCGGGCCTCCTCGCCCCGGAAGGGGTTCTCGGAGAGGTTCCAGTGCTGGAGGAGGTCGGAAACCGTCATGCGTCGACGCGGCGATCAGGCCGCCGGATCAATGATCGACCTTCTTGCCCAGCCGCGGCGAGATTTCCGCCAGCATTCGCTGGAGCGTCGCTTCGTCGCGGGCCTCCATGTTCAGTCGCAGCAGCGGTTCGGTGTTGCTCTTGCGGATGTTGCACCACCAGCCATGCTTCGCGAAGCAGTCGACGGTGACGCCGTCGAGTTCGTCGATGGTCGCGCCGCGGGAGGGCGAGCCGTACTCCTTGCGGACCCACGCGAGTGCGCCGTCCTTGTCCTCGATCGAGAAGTTGATCTCGCCGCTCTGCGGGTAGCGGGCCAGGGGCGCGATGAGTTGGCTCATGGACTTGCCCGACCGAGCGAGGATCGAGAGCACCACGCACATGCTGATGACGCCCGAATCGGCGTTGTAGTTGTCGCGGAAGTAGAAGTGGCCCGAGAGCTCGCCGCCGACGATGCCGCCCTGCTCGGCCATCGCCTGCTTGAGGAAGACGTGGCCCACGCGCCCTCGCACGGGCTTGCCGCCGGCCCTGGTGATCTCCTCCGCCACGGCCTTGGTCGAGCGCAGGTCGTAGACGACGGCCGCGCCGGGGTTGGTCGCGAGGAAGTGCCTGGCGAAGAGTGCGGTGAGGTGATCGCAGCCCACGGCGCGACCCTTCTCGTCGATGATCACGCAGCGGTCGGCGTCGCCGTCGTAGCAGACGCCAAGGTCGGCCTCCTCGGCAAGCACGGCCTCCTGCACCTGCCGGAGGTTCGCCGCCACCAGCGGATTGGGCTCGTGCGCGAAGACGCCCTTGGTGTTGTCGAAGTTGACCTCGACGATCGTCAACCCCGGCACCGGCCCGAGCGCAGAACCCTTCCCGAAGATCTTGGGGATCATCGTGCCCGCCATGCCGTTGCTGGCGTCGATCACCACCTTCAACTTCGCGCCGCCCGGCCAGTCGAGAAACGACCGGACATGCTTGGAATAAGCGCTCCAGAGGTCGCGCTGCTCGGTGCGGCCGTTCTGCTTCACCAGCGTCGCCTTGTCCACCATCGCCGCGTGCTTGCGGATCTCAGCCAGGCCCGTCGCCTCGCCCACCGGCTTGGCGTTGCGCTTCGAGATCTTGAAGCCGTTGTAGTTGGGCGGGTTGTGGCTCGCCGTCACCATGACGCCACCCGCGCAGTCCAGATGGTTGACCGCGAAGTAGATCATCGAGGTGTCGCACATGCCCAGATCGACCACCTCGCCGCCCTGGTCGTTGACGCCTTGGATCAACTGCTTGGTCAGCGACGGACTGCTCTGACGCATGTCGCGGCCCACCACGATGTTGTGCATCATCGGCGTCGTGTCGCCCGCCGCCGCCGCGTCCGCGAGCAGGTACTTGCTCGCGCCGTAGCCGATCTGCCACGCCATCGCGTCGTTGAGCAGGTCCGGATAGGTGCCGCGAATGTCGTACGCCTTGAAGATTCGTCCGAGCATGCTGTGTCCCGTGGGCCCGTGAAGGGCAGTTTGGAAGCCGTCCAAAAGACGCCCAGTGTAGGTTGTCGTGCGTGCGAACATCCACCGAACCGCCCGGGCGGCTGGCGGGGCCCGGGAGGTCAGGAAGGCATCGTCGTCGCCGGGCGGGCCAGCGTCGATTCCCACCGCGTCTTGAGCGAGTGGGGGACGTGCAGCAGGTCCATCACCTTGCCCACCACGAAGTCGACGATTTCCTCGACGCTCCGCGGGTTCAGGTAGAACCCCGGATTCGGCGAGCACATCACCGCGCCCGCCAGCGTCGCCTGACGCATGTTCTCGATGTCGATCAGCGACAGCGGCATCTCGCGGTGGCAGATGATCAGCGGCCGCCGCTCCTTGAGCGTCACCATCGCCGCGCGGCACAAGAGATTGCTGCCGCTCCCCGTCGCCACCTGCCCCAGCGTCGTCGAGGAGCACGGAAGGATCGCCATCCCCGAGTGCAGGAAGCTCCCCGAGGCGATCACCGCGCCCACGTCCTTGTCGGGGTGCACGAAGAGCCGCGACCGGATCGCCGCGTCGCCCGCCAGCCCGGGCGCGAGCTCCTCGATCGTCAGGTGCTTGATCCCCGACTCCTCGAAGAGCAGCCGCCGCCCGTACTCGCTCACCACCAGGTGCAGCTCGTGCCCCTGCTCGAGCACCGCCTGCAGGAACCGCAGCGAATACGCGGCCCCCGACGCGCCCGAAACGCCCAGGACGAACTTGCGGGGTTGATTGGTCGCGTGCGGGTCGATCATGACCCCATGGTTCGCCCCTCCTCGCGGCGAAGATTCGGCTCCCGAACCGGAGGTGAACGGATCGCGTAGAATCTCCCGACAGGCAGCAGTGCGGCCGCGTCGCGAGGCCTTCGGGCCCCGCGCCGAGGAAAGTCCGAGCACGAAAGGACACGGCGGTGGGTAACGCCCACCCGTCGTTCGAATCCCGCCCGCAAGGACGGGAGGGTCGGCGACGAGGGACAGTGCCACAGAAAGCAAACCGCCACGCGTCGCAAGACGCGGGGTAAGGGTGAAAGGGTGGGGTAAGAGCCCACCGCTCCGACGGTGACGCCGGAGGCACGGCAAACCCCGCCGCGTGCAAGGTCGAGCAGCGTTCCGGATCCTCGCTTCGGCGTTGATCCACGCCCGGTCCGGGCGGTCGTGAACGCGGGTAGATCGCTGGAGCCGCTCGGCGACGGGCGGCCTAGAGAAATGGTCGCACCGCCGGCAGGTGCCTTGCCCCCACGAGCCCCCGTCAAGGTCGGGCGGCAGGGCAAACCGACCGGCGCGACAGAACTCGGCTTACCGCCGCCTGTGACCCATGATCGCGGGCCCGTCCGAAAGGTCGGGCCCGCGGCCGTTTTCGGCCCCGCCCCGCTCGCTCACCCGCCCACCCGTCCCGCCACGTACACCACGAAGGGATCGTCCATCGGCTCGTCGTCTTCCAGCGGCCGCACGTGCACCCGCCCCTCCGAATCGATCGCGTCCCCGAGCCGGTCGAACACCCGCACCTCGCTGAACCCCGCCTCGTGCATCGCGTCCGTCATCTCCGGAATCGACCACAATCGCCAGTGGTACGTGAAGGCGTCGCGAAGCAGGGGACCGCCGTCCACGCGAAAGTGAATGGCGTTGCGCACCAGCCCCGTCTGCGGCATCGCCTCCACCTGCTGCCAGCGATACTCCACCCGCTCCCCCTTGGGACCCCGCAGCCGCTTCGTCCACGTGCCCGTCGTGAAGGCGTCGGACCCGCCATACAGGTCGCAGCAGAAAAGCCCGCCACGCTTGAGACACCCCGCCGCCCGCCGCACGTAAGCAAGCAGGTCGACGCGGGCATGCCAGTAGCCCATCGCGAAGTTGGTCGCCGCGATCACGTCGGCCTTGCGGCGACACCGCCGCACGTCCTGACGCACGAGTTCCACGCCCTCCCCGGCACGAGCCGCACACGCCTTGAGCGGGGCCGCATCCCTGTCCACCGCGATGGCCGCGCCGAATCGCTCGGCCCACGCCCGGGCTAAGGCCCCCGACCCCGAAAAGTCCTCCCGCAACACCGGCCGCCGCGAGGTCCCCGCCCACGCGCCATGCAGCATCGCCGCCAACGGCCCCGCGTTGGTCACGGCCAGTTCGTACAGGTCGAATCGATCGAGTGTCGCCATCGCGCCTCGCGCCTCACGCCATGCGAATCCAGCGGATCAGCGTGCGAAGGTCCGGCGGCTTGCCGTACATCAGCACGCCCACGCGGAAGACCTTCCCCGCCGCCCACAGGCACGCCACGATCGTCACGCCCCCCAGCAGCACGGTGGCGATCACCTGCCAGAAGGGAACAGGCTCGGATCCCGACAGCCGCAGCACCATCACGAAGGGACTGATGGGCGGAATGAAGCTGCAGACCTGCGCAAAGCCCGAGTTGGGGTTGCGGAGGATCGGCAGCCAGAGCATCATCGGGATGATCAGGATGATCATCACCGGCCCCAGCAGGCTCTGCGCCTCGCGCACGTCGCTCACCGCGCTGCCCACCGCCGCCATCAGGCTCGCGATGATGAAGAAGGCGATCACGAAGTAGACGGCGAGGTACACGAGGTTGATCGGGTCGATCACGCTCATCATGCTCGCGACCACGAGCCCCGCCATGCCCAAGCCGCAGTAGACCACCAGGATCACCAGCCCCACGCACATTTGACCGAGGATCTTGCCCGTCAGCAGTTGCATCGGCGAGACCGCCGAGAGGATCACCTCCATCACGCGGCTCGACTTCTCCTCGATCGTCGACGTCAGCAGGTATTGCCCGCACGTGAAGGTGCTGATCCACAGCAGGAACATGAACGCCGCGGGAATCAGGATCTTCGCAGCCTCGTCGATCTTCCGGTCGCCCTGGGCCGTCACCGTCCGGACCTGCGGGCGAGGCCGTTCGGTCAGCGAGCGGATGAACGTCGGGTCGAGTCCGCCGGCCTTGATCCTCGCGTCCACGACCGCCGAGCCGATCTGCGAGCGGATGTCCCCCTGCACCTCGCCGTCGAGCTTCGGAGCCGCGAAGAGTTCGAAGGAGCCGAACTTCCCCTGCGTGTCGGCCTTGATCGCCTCGGGCGGGATCACCGCCAACGCCAGACGCGGGTTCCCGTCGCCCTTGCTCTTGCCTTCGCCCGCCAGCAACTCGGCCTTGGCCTCGTCGACGCTCGTCGCCGGGTCGAGCACCTCGACCGTCAGCGTGGGCGCGGTCGTGCGGGCTTGACGCTCGATCGAGTCCTTGCCCATCGACGCGGCCTGCTTGGCCGCCTCGGGTGCTCCCGATTCCTCGAGGGTCTGCATCGCCTCGCCCGCCGCTCGGGCCGCGATGCGTTCCGCCGAGAAGGCGTCCTTCACCCTCGCAGCGACGTCGCCGGTGTGGTCGATGATCGCCACCCGCCCCGTCACCCGCGGAGCCGCCTGATTCATCAGCCGCGGCATGATCGCCAGCACCAGCGCAATCAGCACCGGAGGCAGGAAGACGCCCAGGATGAACCCCTTGGTGCCGACCGTCGCGATGAACTCCCTCGCCGCGACGTTGAAGATCTTCCTCATGCGTCACCTCCGCTCGCCGCCGTCG
>JBAXFU010000137.1:0-5978 GCA_037139735.1 Phycisphaerae bacterium | reverse complement strand
AACCTCGCCAAGAACCTCGCCAAGAACCTCGCCAAGAACCTCGCCAAGAACCTCGTCAAGAGCCTCGGCCAGCAGCCTCGGCCAGCAGCCTCGGCCCGAGACCTCAGGCCGTCGCCGTGGTCCGCCGCCGCTGCTCGCCCTTCACCCGGGCGATGTCCTTGCGGAGCTTGCCGAACTTGCTGGTGTCCTCGACCTTGGCCGTCACGGCCTGGCTCCGCAGGTCGTACAGCTCGTTGGTGAGCTTGGCCAGCTCGATCTTGAGCTCCTCGTCCCGCATTGCCTTCACTTCCTTGCCCGTCATGACTCACCTCTGGATCCCGGCCCGTTGGTCCCGGCGCCGATGGGTTCTTGATTCAACTCACGCCGCGTACCGACCGACTCAGACGCTCAGACGACGACCGACGAACCGGCAGCGAACCGGCATCTTCACCGCCGCACGCAGGAGGGCCAGCTTGGCGGTGCCCTCGGCCACGCCGGCGATCTCGAAGAGCATCGTGCCGGGCTTGACGCGGGCGGCCCAGTAGTCCACCTCGGCCTTGCCCGTTCCCATTCGCGTCTCGAGCGGCTTCTTGCTGATGGGCTTGTCCGGGAAGACGCGGATGAAGAGCTTGCCTTCGCGCTTCAGGTAGTGCTGGCACGCGATGCGGCCCGCCTCGAGCACCTGACCGCTCACCCACGCGCCCTCGAGCGCCTGCAGGCCGTAGTCGCCGTAGGCGACGTAGTTGCCCTTGGTCGCCTTGCGGTCGCGAACGCGACGCTGCTCCTTGCGGTACTTCACTCTTTTGGGCATCAACGCCATGGTTCATTCGCTCCTGCCGACGCCGCCCCGCGGGAGACGCCGGATTCGATTCACTGCTCACACACGCGACCGGGACACCATTGCCCGCCCGCTCCGCACCAGCTCCGGACCCAACCCCACCCCGCCGCTCACTTGCGGCCGCGGGCCCGGGCCCTGCCGCCCGCCGCGTTCGACGTGTTCTCGTCGGCCGCGGTCGAGTACATGCCCTTGTACACCCACACCTTGCACCCGATGGCGCCGTAGGTCGTGAAGGCCTCGGCGAAGCCGTACTCGACCTGCGCCTGCAGGGTGGAGAGGGGCAGCGAGCCCAGACGCATGTCGAGCGTGCGGCTCATCTCCGCGCCGCCCAGGCGGCCGCTGATCTGGATCTTCACGCCCTTGGCGCCCGCGGCCATCGCCGCCTCGCACTTCATCTTCACCACGCGACGGAAGCTCGCCCGCTTGGCCAGCTGCTCGCACACCGCCTCGGCGATGAGCTGGCAGTCGAGGTCCGCGTTCTTGATCTCGATGATCGAGATCGCAACCTTGCGGCCCGTCATGTACTGCAGTTCCTCCTGCATCCGCTCCACCTCGGCGCCCTTGGGGCCGATCACCAGGCCCGGACGGGCTGTCTTGATGATGACCTTGAGCTCCTCGCGGGTGCGCTCGATGTGGATGTCCGAGACCGCCGCGTTGGGGGGCCTGCGGTTCAGCCGCTTGTCGAGCCACTTGCGGATGCGCTCGTCCTCCACCAGCAGTTCGCCGTAGAGCGCCTTGGGGGCGTACCACCGGCTGCGGTGGGCTTCGGTGATGCCGAGACGGAGGCCGAATGGATGTGTTTTCTGTCCCATGCGATGCTGCCTGTGTGCTCAGCGGGCTCACGCCTCTTGGACGAGCCGCCCGATTCTCCGACGTGCCTTGCGGGAGACTCCCCCGCCACTTTCCCGACTCGAACTTACTTCTTCCTCGACGAGACCCGCTCCTCGACGCTCACCGTGATGTGCGACAGGGGCTTGAGGATCTGGTGCGCCCGGCCGCGATCCTTGGGCTGGAACCGCTTGATCACCATCGCCTGGTCGACGCGGCTCTCGCAGACCACCAGGTCCGCGCCGTTGGCGTCGGCCAGCTGCGCGTCGGCGATCGCCGCCGCGAGGCACTTGCGGATGTTCACCGCGGCCCGCTTGGTGTTGAAGCTCAGGAGGTTCATCGCGGCATCGACCGACTTGCCGCGGATGAGCGTGGTCAGCAGGCCGGCCTTGCGGGCGCTGCCGCGGTGACCCTTCACCATGCTGGTGAAGATCGCCAGATCCTTCGCCGGACGACCCAGGGCCTGGGCCATCTTGGCGATGTACGCCGCCTTGCAGCGGGGATGGTCGTTGTCCCGCATCCAGTTGCGGATGGCGGAGGCGGCGCGGTCGGCGGGAAAGCCGGGCTGCGCCAGCGCGGTGGCGAGCTGGTCGGCGTCGACGCCCGCCTCTTCCATGGCCTTGCTGAGTTTGCGTCCGGAGATCTTCACGGCTTCTTCCTCATGGGGCCGTTCGCCTCGCAGGCGGACGGCAACCCGGTGTTGCTTGCTCTAGTTCCCAAACCGCGTGCGGAGCCAGGGGCCCCCAGCGATCACTTCTTGACCGCGCCGGCATCGTCGATGCCTTCCTTCTTGTTCGTGTGACCACGGAAGGTGCGGCTGTTGCTGAACTCGCCCAGCTTGTGCCCCACCATGTCCTCGGTCACCAGCACCGGCAGGAACTGCTTGCCGTTGTGCACGTTGAACGTGAACCCGACGAACTCGGGGACGATCGTGCAACGACGGGCCCACGTCTTGATGGGGTCCTTCTTGCGCTGCTGAGCCATCTTCTCCACCTTGCGGAAGAGCTTCTCATCAACGTACGGACCTTTCTTGAGGCTGCGTCCCATGTGTCTTCGTTCCTTCGTGCTCGTTCAGGGCCGGCGTCCGGGCCGCCCGCCCCGCGATTCTCGACCAACGTGTCCCTGTGCCGTTCTTCGTTCAATCTGCCGTCGACCGCGACCGTCGATCGCGATCAGTGCTTCTGGCCGTACCGCTTGCTCACGCGGCGACGGATGATCATGCTGCCGCTGGCCTTCCGCGGGTTGCGGGTGTTGCCGCCCTTGGAGTGCACGCCCGTCGGACCGCAGGGGGGACGGTTGCCCTTGCTGCGGCCGCTGCCGCCGCCCAGCGGGTGGGCATGGTGGCTCTTCGCCACGCCGCGGGTGATCGGACGGATGCCCATCAGCCGCGACAGGCCCGCCTTGCCGAGTTGACGCAGGCGGTGATCGCCGTTGCCGACCTGGCCGATGGTCGCCCGCGACTCGAGGGGCACGCGACGAACTTCGCCGCTGGGCAGAACCAGCGTCGCGTAGTCGCCTTCCTTGTTGCTCAGCTTGGCGTAGCTGCCCGCGGAGCGGCACATCTGGCCGCCGCCGCCCGGCAGGATCTCGACGCAGTGCACGTCAAGGCCCGTCGGGATGTCACGCAGGCACATGCAGTTGCCCACGCTGGGCTCGACCGGTCCCTTGCTCGACGAGACGATGGTCATCCCGTCCTTGATCCCCGCCGGAGCGAGGTGATAGCGCTTCACGCCGTCGGTGTAGAGCACCAGGGCGATGTGGCACGAACGGTTGGGATCGTACTCGATGCCGACAATCTTGCCCTCGATGCCGTCGCGGTCGCGACGCTTGAAGTCGATCATGCGGTACATCTGCTTCACGCCGCCGCCGATGCCGCGAGACGTGATCTTGCCGCTGAAGTTCCGGCCGCCGGTCTTGACCTTGGGGGCCAGGAGCGACTTCTCGGGGGTCTTCTTCGTGACCTCCACGTGCATGTTCACCGACGCGTTGCGGCGTCCGGCGCTGGTCTTCTTGTAGATGCGAATCGGCATGTCTGTCCTTTGCCCTTGCCGCGGCCCAAGCCTTGGCTGCCTCGCCCGACGTGACGGGCGTCAGTGGATCGTGCGGAAAACCTCAGAACAACTCGATGGCGTCGCCTTCCTTGAGGCTGACGACGGCCTTCTTGGTGATCGTGCCGGGGATCTTGCCGGCCTTGCCCACGCGGGTGCGGGCCTGGCGGATGGTGGTGTTGATGCCCGACACCTTCACCTTGTAGATCCGCTCGACGGCGTCCTTGATCTCCGTCTTGGTAGCGCGGGGATCGACCTCGAAGGTGTAACGCTTCTGCTCGTTCATCGCGAAGGTGCTCTTCTCGGAGAGGAGCGGGCGTCGGATGACGTGCTCAGGGGAGACGTTGGCTGGCATGGATCACTTCCCTCCCTTGGAGGCGTCGGCCTTGCGGCCGAGCGGGTTGATCTTCGCGTCCTTGGTCGTCTGCGACGAAGGACCCTTCAGCCACGCCTCGAGCTCGGCCCGGTCGATGACCATGTACCGGTGGTTCAGCATGTTGAAGGCGTTGATCTGGTCGCTGCGGACGATCGTCACGCCGTCGACGTTGCGACCCGACAGCATCGCGTTGCGGCTCTTGGCCGAATCCATCGGCAGGGCGACCAGCGCGGAACGATCGACCTTGAGGGACGCCAGGAAGGCCTGGAAGTCCTTGGTCTTGGGCTGGGCGAAGGCGATCGAGTCGATCACCCGCACCTCGTCGTCCATCAGCTTGGCCAGGAAGGCGTTTCGGTTGGCCTTGCGGCGCATCTTCGTCGGCATCGTCTGCCGGAAGTCCTCGCGGGTGCGCTTCTTGCTGTGGCCGTGACCGCCGCCCTTGAAGATGTTGACCTTGCGGTCGCCGTGACGGGCATTGCCCGTGCCCTTCTGCTTGTACATCTTCTTGGTCGAACCCTCGACCTCGTGACGGTTCTTCGTCTTCGAGGAGCCCTGGCGGACGTTGGCGTGATACATCACGTACGCCTGCTTCACCAGCGCGGGATTCACCTTGCCGCCAAGGGCGGCTTCATCGATCTTCAGCTGGGCGACCTGTGCGCCCTGCATGTTGTAGACGGGAACTTCCATCGTCGTTACCTCGCCTCGAGCCTTCGCGTCTGGCCGCCCCCGTTCGGAGCCCTCGCCATGACGCCCTTTCGCCTATCCGTCTCGACGCCAGTCCCTTCCTTCAGGGTCCCCTTCGCACAAGCGTCGGGGCGGCGCCGGATCGGATTCAACTCGGCTGTCCTGCGTCGTCGTGCCCTGAAGGCGTCGCCGACGCACACTGTTGTCGTCGCCCGGGGGTTTCCTTCAAGGCCTTCGCCCTTCCGGACCTCCCGAGCCCAAGGGCCGCCGTTGAGCGCGACCCTCGGAAAGATCCCAACACAGACCGCCTTCACTCACCCAACGTCCGCTCGACCCGCGTCGCCCGGACCGTCATTTCACGATTCACTTCGCCCCGGCCACCTTCTTGGCCTTGCCCTTGTAGAGGCGGATCGAGGGACGAATCTCGACCAACCCGTTCTTGCCGCCCGGCACCGTGCCCTTGATCAGGACCAGGTTCCGGTCGGCGTCGATCTTGACCACGTCGAGGCTGCGGGTGGTCACGCGCTCGGCGCCCATGTGACCGGCCATCCGCTTGCCCTTCTTGAGACCGCCGCCAAAGCCGCGGTTCGAGCACAGACCGCCGATCGAGCCCGGCGAACGGTGCTTTCGCTCCGTGCCGTGCGAGGCGAACATGCCCTTGAAGTGGTGGCGCTTCATGACGCCGGCGAACCCCTTGCCCTTGCTGGTGCCGATGACGTCGACGAAGAGCTTGCCCTCGAGGTCCTTCACCGTCAGCGACTGGCCGACCGTGTAGTTCTTGAGCTCATCGGCCGTCACGCGGAACTCGCGGTGGTGCCGCTTGGGCGACGTGCCCGCCTTGAAGTCGTGCGCAATCAGCGGCATCGTCGAGTTCTTCGGAGCAACCTCGCCAAAGCCGATCTGCACGGCCGTGTAGCCGTCCTTCTCGGCCGTCCGCAGCTGCGTCACCACGCACGGACCAGCCTCGACCACCGTGACCGGCGTCGACACCGCGTCCACATAGACGCGAGTCATGCCGATCTTCTTTCCAAGCAGTGAGAAACCCATGGCGTCTTTCCTTCTGCGACTGACCTGCCGGCCGCGACTGACTTGCCGGAGCCCTGCGTGCGCCCCGGAATGTTCCAAACCCCGACCCCTCCCTCAACACACCACCCTCAACACACCACCCTCAACACACAAGCCCGGGGGCGACCCCGGGCTTGACACTGGCCTGATCAGGCCTTGA
>JBAXFU010000136.1:0-6194 GCA_037139735.1 Phycisphaerae bacterium | reverse complement strand
CCGCCCGTGGCGGTCAGTTGGGCCTGCTGCGTCCACGTCGTGCCGGTCCGCGTGAAGATGAACGCCGAGCCCTGATAGTCATTGGTGCCCACGCGGTCGTAATACGCCCCCACGATCGCCGTGTCGCCCGAGATGGCGACGGCGTTGCCGAAATAGTCGTACGCCGCGCCGCCCGTGGCGTTCAGTTGGGCCTGCTGCGTCCATGTCGTGCCGGTCCGCGTGAAGATGTACGCCGAGCCCTGCTGGCTGTTGGCGCCCACGCGATCCCAATACGCCCCCACGATCGCCGTGTCACCCGAGATGGCGACGGCGTTGCCGAAAAAGTCACCCGCCGCGCCGCCCGTGGCGGTCAGTTTGGCCTGCTGCGTCCACGTCGTGCCGGTGCGCGTGAAGATGTACGCCGAGCCCTGCTGCCTGTTGGCGCCGGAGGCCCCGATGATCGCCGTGTCGCCCGAAATGGCGACGGCGTCGCCGAAGCCGTCACCAGCCGCGCCGTCCGTGGCGGTGAGGGTAGCTTCGAACGTCCACCCAGCGCCCGTCCAGCGGTAGACGTGGGCCGAACCCTGCTGGGCGTTGGCGCCCACGGTGTCGTAAACCGCCCCCACGATCATCGTGTCGCCATCCACCGCGACGCTGCTGCCGAACTGGTCATCCGCCGCCCCCGAAGGATGCAGCACCTGCACCGGGGTCGAACGCTGCGCATGGGCAAGCGAACACGCAAAGGCGATGGCCACCGCGACGACAGTCCTCAAGACGCTCATGTCACTCTCCTGCGTGGATGAACCGCCATTCTAACGCCTGCGGGAGATCTTTGGCCGATTTTGTCCCGGCGGGTCGAACCTCCCGATCGTCCGGACGACCTTCAGGCCTCCGATCGCTGATTCTCGGACCGCGCCGCGCGGCCCCCGCACACCGGAATCAAGTGCGCCCCTCGCCGAAAAACGACCGACGCCCGCCGCGGAGTCGCGACGGGCGTCGGTTCAGTTCTCGTGAAATCCGCTCCGGGCCGGGACCTCAGCCCATCTTGGCGGCCTTGGCGTTGAGTTCCGCCGCGGCGAGGCCGTCGGCGAAGGTCGCCAGCGAGGTCTTGGCCTTGTTCTGCACCGCGTCGGCGAAGGCGACGAGTTGGTGCATGAACCGCGTGTCGTGGCTGGGCACCTCGTGCACCTCGGCCTTGCCGACGAGATCCTTGAAGATCATCTCGTTGGGCTTCTCGTAGTCGTAGAAGAGGGTGCCCTGGTCGCCCACCAGCGTGAGGGTGAAGCGGGAGGATTCGGCCCAGCCGCTGAGGATGACGCCGGCGACGCCCGCGGGGACGTTGGGGCCGCCCTTCTTCTTGCCGCGGAGCAGGACGGTGCCCGCCGTCTCCGTGCGCTTCTTCCACTTGAAGTCGAACGCGCTGCCGAGGACCTTGGCGGGACCGACGATGTAGTGGAAGAGGTCGAGCGAGTGGCTGCCCATGTCGAGGAACGCGCCGCCGCCGGCCTTCTTGGGGTCGCTGAACCACTTGGTCTCGTGACCGGGGAGGTCGCACGCGAAGGCGTTCTCGAAGCGGACGAGGCGTCCGATCTTGCCCGAGCCCACCATCTGCTTCATCGCGGCCACCGGCACGGCGAAGCGGTGGCAGTAGGCCACGAAGGCGGGGACCTTCTTGGCCTTGGCGGCCATGGAGGCGAGCTTCTTGGCGTCGGCCAGGACGTGAGCCGCGGGCTTTTCCATGAGGATGGGCAGCTTGGCCTTGAGGCAGGCCTCGACGATCTTGAGACGGATGCTTGGGGGCGTGCAGATGACCGCGCCGTCGAGGGCGAGGCCGGCCTTGCACGCCGCGAGCATCGCGGGCACCGACTCGAAGGCGGCCGCGCCGGTGTCGGTGGCGACACGGTTGCGGCTCTCCTCGACGGGATCGACCACCGCCACCACCTGCACGCGGCCGTTGCTGGCCTTCGAGGCCCCGATGTGGGCGTTGGAGATGCCACCGGCCCCGATGATCGCGATCTTGAACACACCATCTGCCATGACGACGTCACTCCTCGAGATGCTGGAACCTTGCCGGGGGCTTCCACGGCCCGTCCGGCCCGCTCACGCCGAGGTTCGGCGAGGGGTCGAAGGATAGACCTCGCCGGAGCGATTGACGTGCAACGATTGAGCATGAACCTGCTGAGCCGCTGCCTTGCCGCCGCCTGGTGCCTTGGACTGGGGATCACCCCCCCGGCGGCGGCCGCCCCGCCCGCCGAAGTGCGGGGGACGTGGGTGACCACGACCGCCAACGACGCCATCGCCACCCCGCAGAAGACCGCCGAAACGATGCGGCGGCTCCGCGAGGTCGGGCTCAACACGGTCTACGTCGAGGCGTGGAAGAACGGGTACACCCAGTTCCCAAGCTCGGTGCTTGAGCGGACCATCGGCGTCGACCGTCGCCCCGCCCTGATGAAGCAGGACCCGGGCGACTCGCCCGAATCGGCCAAGGCGGCCGGTCGCGACCTCCTGGGCGAGACGCTCCGCGAGGCCAAGGCCAACGGCCTCTTCTACGTGGCGTGGTTCGAGTACGGCTTCATGGCGGCCCACAAGGACACCGACAACCACCTCCGCCGCATGAAAAAGGAGTGGCTGAGTCTCGACAAGGCGGGCAACGAGGTGGCCCCCAACGGGTTCGTGTGGATGAACCCGCTCCACCCAGAGGCGCGTCGCTTCCTGCTCGACCTGGTGCTCGAGGCGGTCGACCGCTACGACCTCGACGGCATCCAACTCGACGACCGCATCGTCTGGCCGTACGTGACGATGGGCTACGACCCCTTCACCAAGGCGGCCTACGCGAAGGAGCACGGCGGGGCCGAGCCGCCCGCCAACGAGAAGGACCCGGCGTGGATGCGGTGGCGGGCCGACAAGGTCAACGAGTTCAGCCGCATGTTCGTGCAGGAGATCCGGGCCCGCAAGCCGGGACTGCTCATCTCGCTCTCGCCCGCGCCCTTTCCGTGGGTGTACGAGAACTACCTGCTCGAATGGCCCACGTGGGCGGGATGGTCCGCCTCGGACTCGCTCTCGCTGCCGGGAGACTGGAAGGGCAACGGCGTGACGCCCCGCTGGGACGAGTTCATCCCCCAGTGCTATCGCTTCAGCTACGAGGCCTTCGAGAAGAGTTGGCTCGAGCAGGTGGAGCAACTCGCCAAGTTCGGCAAGGGACGCTCCGCCAAGGACCTCGTCGCGGGCATCCGCGTTGTCGGCGAGGGGAAGGACTCGACGTGGGAGGACCTTCGCAAGTCGATCGAACTCGTGCGACGCACCGGCGGCGGCGGGCATGTGCTCTGGTTCAGCAAGGGCGTGCTCGACGTCTACCCGTCGGAACTCGCCGCCTTCTACGGCGTCAAGGAGCAGGGCCAAGCCCCGCGACGCTGAGCCACCCCTCAACCTCGGAGTGCCTCCATGTTGCAACCCGTTGCCGCCGTCCTTGCAGCCCTCGTCGCCTCCGCCAACCCGCCCGCGGCGACGCCCACGCCCCTGGACGAGGCCGTGGGGCTGCTGACCGGCTCGTTCACCACCGCCGAGCAGGCGGCGGCCGATCCCGACTTCTTCGACATCCGCCTGCACATGGTGCGGATCTGGGGTCCCGCCCCGGGCACGAAGGGAGATGATGCCGCCACGTCGCCCGCCGACGCATCGGCCGGGACGGCCTGGCTGTATGTCGAACAAGCCGCGGCGGCGGCGATGGCCCGCCCGTACCGGCAACGGATCTACCGCGTGACGCAGGAGTCCGACGGCACGATCCGCAGCGAGGTGTACGTGCTGCCCGGCGATCCGCTGAGATTCGCCGGCGCGTGGAGGAAGCCCGAGTCGTTCGAGACGATCAAGCCCGCGGACCTCACGCTCAAGGAAGGGTGCGCGGTGATCCTCCGCCGCACGAAGGAGGCGACGTTCGAGGGGGGCACGCAGGGCAAGGCGTGCCCGAGCGACCGAAGCGGCGCGTCGTACGCCACCTCGGAGGTCACGATGAGCCCGTGGGGCCTGGTCACGCTCGATCGCGGCTACGACAAGAATGACCAACAGGTGTGGGGCTCGACCAAGGGCGGGTATCGCTTCAAGCGGGTGTCGCTCGAGGAGTCGCTGCAGCCGCCGACGCTGCCGCCGCCCGAAGCGCCCAAGCCCGTGCCGGCCACGCCGGGGCCGCGGGAGGGGTCGCCGACGCCGACCAAGCCGGACCTGATCCACCCGGCGGAGGATCCGACGTCGATTCCGAAGCGATGAGGGGCCCGGGGACGCGGCCGGGAGGTCCGACAACCGTGGGGCGGGGCGTGATTTCGCGGGCATGTTCCTCCGGGGGCCCTTGGCGGATCCGGAGATTCCGTACGATGGGATCCGTGGGGGCGATGGCGCGGGCGTGCCTCGCCCAAGCGATCGAATCGCACGACGAGCATGGGCGAGGAGGCTTGATGATGAAGCGTGTTTCGCGGCTGGCGATGATCGCGACGACGGTGGCGGCGGTCGCATCGACGGCCGTGGCCGGAGGCACGATCACGGCGGGCAACGCCTCGCTGCAGTTCGTCGGCATCCCGGTCTTCAGTTCGACGCTCGGCGACGGCACCTTCAAGACCGAGACCACGGGCACGGACCAACTCTACAAGTTCACGTGGTACTACCGCACGGCGACGGCGACCACCAACCGCGTGATGAGCGCCCTCGACACGCCCACCGAGTCGTATGTGGGCAACGTCGCGACGTTCACGTACCTCAACGCGGGGCCGGGCGTGGCGGGTCAGGAGCGATTCGACGCGACGATCACGACGACGCTGACCGACGGGGCGATCGTGAACCAGTCGCGCGTGGTGTCGCTGTGCCGCGTGAAGAGTCGGGCCACCACCGCGCGTCGCTACGACTTCTTCGTGCTGGTCGACCTCGACCTTGCGGGGGGCACGCCGACGACCCCGGTCGACGACACGTTCTTGCTTGATCCCGCGACCTTCAACATGCGGCAGACGGAGGCCTCGACGACGAACATCGCCAACGTGCGGGCGACGGCGCCCAGCCGCTGGCAGGTGGCTTCGGGCACGACGCTCCGGACGCTGCTCAGCGGCCCGACCGCGGACCTCAACCAGGCCGTGGGACCCTTCACGGGCGACGGCGCGGTGGCCTTCCAGTGGACGGTCACGCTGCAACCCAACGAGGAGACGACGCTCGCGGCGGCCTTCGCGATCAACCAATCGGCCTTCTGTCAAGGCCCGGTGGTGACCGGGCAGCCGCAGAACGCGACCGCGTGCCCGGGCGGCTCGGCGACGTTCACGACGACGGGAACCGACATCGCCTCGCACCAGTGGCGGGTCGGGACGTCGCCGGGGACCTGGGTGGCGTTGACGGGCCCCTCGCCGTTCGTGCACCTTGGCACCGGCCTTTCGTTCGACTTCGCGGGCGCGACCGGCCCGTCGCTGACGGTGTCGAACTTTCAAGTGGGCAGCCAAGGGCCCGCGGTGCGGTTCTCCGATCGCGTGACGGGCGACTGCGGGAGCGTCGACGGCAACGCCGCCACGCTGACCGTGGAATCGTGCGTCCCGCCGTGCCCGGCGGACTTCAACCAGGACGGCGGCATCGACGGGGGCGACGTCGGGGCGTTCTTCATCGCGTGGGAGGCGGCGGCCGCCTCGGCCGATGTGAACCAGGACGGCGGCGTCGACGGCAGCGACCTGTCGACGTTCTTCGCGGCATGGGAAGCGGGCGGGTGTTGAGGACGATGACGCGGGGGCGGCCGCGGAGCAGGTGAAGCAAAACCGCCGCTCCATCCGTCGGTCCCTGCGGGACCAAAGAACGCCCGCACCGAGGGCCCGTGGGGCCCACGAGCGTTGCCGCGAGTGACCGAACCCGCGCAGCGGGTGAGGGAACTCGTGGTTACGCGCTCATTCGCGCACGGCCTCGCGAGGGGCCGACGACCACGCCTCACCTTTCGTCCGCCCCTCGCGGGGCGGGTGCCCGCGTCACGCGTCACGGCGGGTTCAACTCACCCGCGGAGCGGGTTCGTTTCACCCGCCGCTCCATTCGTCGGTCCCTCCGGGACCAAAGCACACCCGCACCAAAGGCCCGCAGGGACCACGAAACGCCCACAGCGAGTGCCGAGGTCCACGCCTCACCCCGCGCCTCCGCCGAGGAACCTCGCGAGGTCGCGCCAGAAGCCCGGGTAGGTCTTGGCGACGCAGCCGGGATCGTCGATCCAC
>JBAXFU010000135.1:0-6310 GCA_037139735.1 Phycisphaerae bacterium | reverse complement strand
ATGCGTCGCATCGCCCCCGACGGCCGACGCGTCAATCCCGTCGTCTTCGGAGAGTGCGTCGACGGCAACGACTTCTGCTTCGACCGCTACGTCCGCAAGCCCAACGGCCGCGCCTCGGGCCGCTCCGCCGCGGGCGACGCCTTCGCCAACCGCGACGTGCTCGACATCTCCGGCGCGGCTCGCCTTCGTTCCATCATCGGCTCCGGCGGCACCGCCACCCTCTCCTCGCTCGCCAACGACCACATCGACCTCACCGACGACGGCCTGCAAAACGGCACCGTGGGCTTCAACCACATCTGGAGCCACGACAACGGCTCCGCGGGCGACGGGGGCTCCACGCCTCCCATCCCCACCGCTCGCCAGCAGGGGTGGTACATGCATGCGTACCTCCTCTTCCGCCCGGGGCCCGCGATCGTCTATCACCACGGCCGCGGGATCAACCGCACGGGCTCGGGCTTCTACCCGCGTCAGGGCGTGCCCGTGGCCCTCGGACAGGACGGAAGTTCGACCAACCTCGAACCGGCCATCGTCAATCTCGTGCAACTCTCGAACCAAGTGGCCCGCGGCGAGTTCCAGCAGCGTTGGCAGGACGCCGACACGTACGTCTTCGAACGCCGCACCCGCATCGGCGCCTCGTACTCGGGCAACTGCCTCGTGGCCCTCAACGATCGCTACGACGGCGGATTCGACACCCGCACCGTCACGACGAGCTTCCCGCAAGGCACGCGGCTGCTCGAGTTGACCGGCAACGCGACCAACGCGACGGTTGATCCCACGGGCGAGATCCTCGACGTGGTGACGGTGGGCGCGGGCGGGTCGGCGACGATCCGCGTGCCGCGGAACGCCAACGCCTCGGGCGTCGAGCACAACAAGGGCTACCTCGTGTACGCGCCGGCGATTCCGTCGGGCACGCTGTCGATCGTGGGTGCCGCCTCGACGCTCGCGGCGGACGCGGCGAACACCCCCGCCTTCCGTCGCCGCCTCAACGCCGTGCCGGTGGTGACGAACGATTCCTTCGAGGTTCGCCTCGCGACCGTTCGTGGCGACGCGGGCGCCCCGAACAACAACGACGCGGACGACAACGCCGTCTTCCGTCTCAACGCGGGCTTCGAGGACTGGAACGGCAACGGCGTGGTGGACATCGACTTCACCAACGCCGTCGTCCCCGGGTACGAGCAGTTCGTCACGCAGCGTTCGCCGCTGGCGGGCACGACGGCGACACAAGGCCTCTACCGGCAGACCATCGACGCCACGCGGCTCGACGAGGGCCTCAACTACGTCAGCGCCGTGGCCTTCCGCAGGCGCAACGCGGACGAGGCGCCCCTGTTCCGCGAGTTCCGCACGCCGATCTACGTCGATCGTCTCCCGCCCCAGGCCTCGCTCGCCGACGCGACGCCGCTGCCCGCCGGCACGACCTCGACGACGCTCGCGGTGCGTGCGCTCGACCGCACGGTCAACCGCGTGCACGTGATCGCCAACCCGCCGACGGTGGCCGACCCGACCACGCTGGCCACGGGCCTCAACCAAGCAGCACGCCGCGACCGGCTCGACTACGTGGGGGCCGTGTCGGGGCTCGTGGGCGGCAACAACCGCATCCTGGTCGTCTCCTTCGAGGAAACCGGCAGGTCGGGCACGGCGTGGTTCGACCTGCGGGTGGGCCCGCCCCCATGCCCCGCCGACTTCAATCAGGACGGGGGCGTCGATGGCGGCGACATCGGCTCGTTCTTCGAGGCGTGGGAGGCGGCCGACAACGCCGCCGACGTCAACGAGGACGGCGGCATCGACGGCGGCGACGTGGCGGCCTTCTTCGCGGCGTGGGAGCAGGGCGGCTGCTGATGGAGCGGCGCCGACGGCCCCCGCGTGAGGCCGCGCGCGTCCCGCTATCCTTGGGCCCATGGACATGAAGGCCCCCGGGTCCGCGCTCCCTCCCGACCGCGCGCACATCTCGACCGAGCGACGCAACCCCCGCACGATGAACCTTCACGCCCTGAGCGTGGAGGAGTGCCTCGCCCGCATCAACCTCGAAGACCGGCACGCCTTCGACGCCGTCAAGCGGGCCACCCCCCGCATCACCACCTTCGTTGAAGCCATCGAACCCGGCTTCGTCGCGGGCGGGCGGCTCATCTACGTCGGCGCGGGCACCAGCGGACGGCTGGGCGTGCTCGACGCCTCCGAGGCGCCGCCGACCTTCCAGGTGCCGCCCGATCGCATCATCGGCATCATCGCGGGCGGCGACGGCGCGCTCCGCAAGAGCAGCGAGGCCAAGGAAGACGATCCTCGCGGCGCGTGGCCCGAACTCGAGGCGCTGGGCCTGACGTCGCGCGACGCGGTGGTGGCGATCGCCGCGGGGGGCACGACGCCCTTTGCGCTCGGCGCCCTCGAGTTCTGCAAGACGCGCCCGGCCTCGCAGCCCGTGACCTCGCTGCTGTGCTGCACGACGATCGACCGTCCCCCCCACTGCGACCACCTGATCATGCTGCGCACGGGGCCCGAAGTGCTGACGGGCTCGACGCGGATGAAGGCGGGCACGGCCACCAAGCTCACGCTCAACATGATCTCGACGACGCTGATGATCCGCTCGGGTCGCGTCTACCAGAACCTGATGGTGGACCTCAAGGCCACCAACGCCAAACTCCGCGACCGCGCGGCCCGCATCATCTCGACGCTCACGGGCCTCTCCCGCGAGGAGGCCTTCGACGTGCTCGACCGTGCCTCGGGCGAGGTGAAGGTCGCGGTGACGATGCACGCCAAGGGCGTCGACGCGGCGGAGGCGGGCCGACTGCTCGCCGCGGCGGGCGGACGGCTGCATGAGGTCGTGGGCGAATCGCTCGCGCCGCACGCGAGCGACGAGGAGGCGGGGATGGAGGAGGCGAGCTGATGCTCATCGGCGTGCTGGGCGGGGGCCAACTGGGCCGCATGCTGGCGCTGGCGGGCATTCCGCTGGGGCTTCGCTTCCGCTTCTTCGATCCCGCGGCTGAGTGCCCCGCCGCCGCGGTGGGCGAGCACGTGCGCGCCGAGTGGAACGACCATGCCGCCCTCGAGTCCTTCGCCGAGGGGCTCGACGCGGCGACGTTCGAGTTCGAGAACGTGCCGGCCTCGACGCTGGCCTTCGTCGACGCGCGGGTGGCCGTGCGTCCGGGGCCGCTCGCCCTCGAGAAGGGGCAGGACCGACTGAACGAGAAGGCCTTCTTCGAATCGTGCGGGCTCCACGTGCACCCGTATCGGGCCGCGTCGTCGGAGGCCGAACTCGAGCGGGCCCTTCGCGAGATCGGGCTTCCCTGCGTCGCCAAGACACGCCGCATGGGCTATGACGGCAAGGGCCAGGCCGTGATCCGCGACCTCTCCGAGGTCCCCGCGGCGTGGCGCGCCCTGGGCGGCCATCCGCTCCTGGTCGAACGATTCATCGCCTTCGAGTCGGAGGCATCGATCATCGGCGTGCGCAGCGCGACCGGCGACGTCCGCACCTATCCGCTGACGGCCAACGTGCACCGCGGCGGCATCCTCCGCGTGTCGTCGGCGCCGGCGACGGGGCTTGCCCCTTCGCTCGAGCGTGCGGCGAGCGAGCACGTTCGGGCCGTGCTGGACGCCCTCGACTACGTGGGCGTGCTGGCCATCGAGTTCTTCGTCTCGCAAGGGCGACTGCTCGCCAACGAGTTCGCCCCGCGCGTGCACAACAGCGGACACTGGACGATCGAGGGGGCGTGCACGAGCCAGTTCGAGAACCACGTGCGGGCGGTCGCGGGGCTGCCGCTGGGCGACACGTCCCTGCGAGGCGGGCCGTGCGTGATGCTGAACATCATCGGCGAGCGGCCCGATGCGACGTCGCTGCTGGGCGTGCCGGGACTGCACCTGCACGACTACGGCAAGGCCGCGCGGCCCGGACGCAAGATCGGCCACGCCACGCTCCTGCCCCCGCCGCCGGCGTGGGATCGCCACCCCGCGCTGATGCCGCTGCTGGCGTGAGCGGCTCGCCGAGTGATCTCGGATGGCGATCGGACAGGGCCCGCTCGGGGCCCTCCGCCGGGTCGTGTTCGTTCTTCCGCGAGCGACCCCGACTCGCGGCTCACCTTCGCCACGCGACCGGGAATCGCCGGCCCGTGCCGAAGGCGACGCTCGTGACCTTGAGCGCGATGGCCGCCTGACGGCGCTTGTACTCCGAGAGGTCGATGAGCCGCACCACGCGTCGCACGGTCGGCTCGTCGAAGCCCGCCGCGATGATCGCCTCGGGTTCCATCCGCTCCTCCACGTACCGCTCGACGATGCCGTCGAGCACGTCGTAGGGCGGCAGGGAGTCCTGATCGGTCTGGCCGGGGCGAAGTTCCGCGCTCGGGGCCTTGTCGATCGATCGCTGCGGGATGGGGGGCTGGGCCAATCCGATCGAGACGTGGTTGGCGTTGATCCACCGCGAGAGTCGGTACACCCAGGTCTTGGTGACGTCGGCAAGCACCGCGAGGCCGCCGTTCATGTCGCCGTAGAGCGTGCAGTATCCCACCGCCAGTTCCGACTTGTTGCCGGTGGTGAGCACCAGCGAACCCGTGCGATTGGAGAGGGTCATCAGGAGCGTGCCGCGGATGCGTGACTGCAGATTCTCCTCGGCCAGGTCCGGAAGTCGTTCACCGAGCCGCGCGTCGCCGGTCATGGCCAGGAGGCCATCGGTCATCACGCGCGCGCCGTCGAACCCGGGCTCGATGGGCACCACGTGACACGGGCACCCCAGGCGTCGCGCCGACTCGACGGCGTCCTCCACCGAATGACCGCTGCTGTAGCGGCTGGGCATGGCCAACCCCGTGACGCCCCGCGAGCCGGGAACCTGCCGGAGCGCGACGTGCGCGATCACCGCGGTGAGCGCGGAATCGATGCCCCCGGAGAGCCCGAGCACCGCGTCGCGAAAGCCCGTCTTGACGAAGTAGTCTCGCACGCCAAGGCACAGCGCGTCGAAGAGATCGGCCTCGGGCGCCCGCTCGCCGCCGCTCGCCGCGGGAACGGCTGCGTTCATCCCCAACGCCACCGGACCCTGGTCGCGGAAGGGAAGGGCGTCGGCGATCATGGAGCCGTCGGGGCCGTAGGCGAAGGCGTGGCCGTCGAAGATCAACTCGTCGTTCGCGCCGAGTTGATTGACGCTCGCCACGGTGATGCCGTGACGCACCGCGTGCCCGCGGACGATCTCGCGATGCTTGTGGTGCTTGCCCACCACGAACGGGCTCGCGCTCGGGCTCACGATCACGCTCGCTCCCATCGCCACCAGCTCGGCCACCGGGTCGGCGGCTCCCGCGTATCTGGCGGCAAAGCCCGCGTCGCGTCCGCCCCAGAGGTCCTCGCAGATGGCAAGACCCACCTTCACGCCCGCGACATCGACGACCCGAGGCGCCTCGCCCGGCTCGAAGTAGCGATCCTCGTCGAAGACGTCGTACGTCGGGAGAAGCCGCTTGTGGTAGACGACCACCTCGCCCGACGACAGTCGCACGCGCAGGGCGTTGGCGATGCCGCCGCCGGGCAATCGCACGGGCACCCCCACCACCGTGGCGACGCCGGCGATCGACGCCTGCATGTCGGCGCACACCTGCTCGCAGCGCTCGACAAAGCCACGCTGCAGCAGCAGGTCGCGAGGGGGATAGCCGCAGATCGCGAGTTCCGGAAAGACCGCCAACGCCGCGCCGCCGTCGGCCGCTCGCCGGGCAAGATCGGCCATGACGCGAGCATTGGACTCGACGGCCCCGACGACGGGGTTGAACGGACACAGGACGATGGAGGGACGGGCGGGCATCGACGAACAGATCATATTCGACGCCCGGCGCTCGTTCGATGGACGGTCAGCGGTTCAGGAGCGTGGCGGCCTGCACGACCAACCCGCGGGTGAGGCACGACATCGCCGCCGCGGCGTAATCGGCCTCGTCCTGGCCCAGCACGCCGGCATCCTCGTCCACTTCCGCCAAGGCGACGCAGTGCGCCAGCGCAGCAATGGCCTCGTCGGACTCGGGAAGTTCATCCATCGGCCCGGAGACGGCCAAGACCAGGATGCGCTCGGGCTCCGCCACGCACGCCGACTCGAAGCCGATGCGGAGCAGGTCGGCACGCGTCACGGCCGCGATCTGCTGGTGGCTCTCCCAGCGGTGCAGCACCGTTTGCGAGCAGCGGCACGACGAATCGGCGTCGAGCGCCACGGCGATGATCCGCGATCCGAAGCCCGGCTCGTGCGCCACGACCGTTCCACGCGGCGGTTCCACCTCGCAGGCCACGGCCGCGGGAACCACCTCGCCCATGCCCGCCATCGCGACGGACAGCGGCTCGACCCGCACCGCCGCCGGCCCCG
>JBAXFU010000134.1:0-6400 GCA_037139735.1 Phycisphaerae bacterium | reverse complement strand
CGCCGACCTGACCCGTTCGGGCGCGCTTCCCTTCACGTCCTGAACCTTCGTTCGCTTCGACCACTCCCATCGGTCTCACCAGGGATGACGACGGCACCGACCACCAGCACCGACCCGACCCCGCAAGGCGGGTCCTTCGATCCGCACTACGAGCGTGAGCTCGAGGAATGGCTTCGTCGTCGCTTCGGATGGCTGCTGATGACCAACCTGGTCATGCTCGTGCTCGCGGCGGGCATGTTCATCCTCGACGGCATCCTGATCGCCGGCGATTCGACCCGCAGCGTCGCGGGAGCCGCGGGCCGTTGGACGGGGCTGATCGTTCATGCCTGCGGCATGACCGCCTCGGGCGTGCAGATCGCCTGGTTCATGAGGCGGGTCAAGCCCCGCATCCACACGCGACGCGAGGTGCTCCATGCCGCCAACCTGTGGGTCTTCACCAGCGCGACCATCGGCGTGGTGTGGGAGGTGGCCAGCGCCACGCTCGTGCCCGACCATGTCGGCGGCGGGTACCTGAACCTCATGTTCCTGCACCTGATCTGCTGCCTCTTCCTGCCGTGGACGGTTCGGGAGTGCCTCAAGCCCATGTGGCCGGTGTTGCTGCTCTTCGCGGTGGTGCAGGTGGGACTGGCGGCGACCGCTCGACGTCCGGACGCGTGGTACCTGCTGTCGCTCTCGTCGATGTCCGGATGGGCCTCTCGCATGCTGGCGACGCTTGGGACCGTGCTCCTCTCGCCCCTGATCGTGCTGCCGGGCGTCGGGATCTGCTGGCTTCGGCTCAGGATCCACGGCCGGCGTTTCCGCAGCCGCATGATGCAGCGGGGGTTCTTCTCCTTCCGCCGCGAGCTCTCGCAGGCCCGCGCCGTGCTGGCTCGACTCTTCCCATGGAACGTCCGCGTGCCCGGGCTGACGCTCGAGTTCGCCCACGTGCCCGCCGACGAGGTCGGCGGCGACTATCTCCACGCCAGCGTCGCGCCCGACGGTTCGCTGCGAGTCGTGGTCATCGACGTGGCCGGGCACGGGCTGGCGGCGGCGATGACCGTGGCCCGCCTCTCCGGCGAACTCGATCGCATCGTCGCCGAACATCCGCGACTGGGCCCGGGCGAACTGCTGCGGCGACTCAATACCTACTGCCTCCTCACCCTCGCCCAGCAGGGCATCCACGCCACCGCCGCCGCCGCGTGGATCGACCCCGCCAACGGACGCATCCGCCACGCCAACGCCGGGCACCCGCCCATGTACGTGCGGCGGGCGACCGCCGCGATCGAGCGACTCGATGGAACCACGCTGCTGCTGGGCGTGCTCGACGCCGCAGGGTTCGGCGAGACCGAAGGCGAGACCTCGCTTGATCCGGGTGATTCCCTCGTCGTCATCACCGACGGTCTTTACGAGGCCTTCGACACTCGCGGCAGGCAGTTCGGCCTGCAGCGGGTGGAAACCGCCCTTCGACGCGAACCAGCGCCCGCCAACTGGACGCCGCACCTCGTGGAACTGGTGCAGGAGTGGCGGGGACGGGTCGCCGAGGACGATCTCCTGGCCGTCAGCGTTCGACGCGGGTCTGGAGCGGCGATGCCCCGCCCCGGGGATGCAAGCGTCTGATAGCTTGAGCCGCCCCTGCGGATTTCACCGGAAATGACGCCTGTCCCCTTGCCTCGGGGCGCGACATGCGCACTCTTGATGATGCGTGGCGTCTTCGCCATGTCGCGGAGGCCCGGCGCCGACGCGTCGATCGAACGCAACTCCATCAGACGAGGGGACTCAAGAATGCTGCTTCCGACACTTGGCGTCGTCGCGTGCCTTGCCATGACGCAGGCCCCACCGCCCATCGCCGCGTCCGAGGGGTCGGCGAGGGACCTCGCCCGCGAGGCGGGGCATGCGTCGAGCGCGTTCCTCACCTCCCCCGCCACCTCGGTGAACGGACGCCCGTTCGTCGGCCGCGACGGATCTTCCAAGCCCGCCAGTCCGATGCCCAGCGATGGCGCGATGCGTCACGGCGCGGGCCCCGAGGCCCCCGCCACCATCATCGTGAGCGTGGCCGGTCTCTTCGGCTTCGAGCAAGAGCCGCGTCGGTTCGAGATCGATCCCTTCACGCCGGTCGAGGTTCGCCGCGGCGACAATCGCTGGAGCAACTCGTTCGCCCGCTCTCAGGAGAAACTTGCGGCTCGCGTCGAGGAGGCCCGCCGCTCGTGGCTGGCCGACAACAACTACACGGGGGGCATCCGCACCTTCAAGAGCCCCGCGGCCGAGCGCAAGGTCGCCGACGCATCGACGCCGGCCCCCGCGGACGCCCGGAAGATCGAGCCGCGAGCCGTCTTCGAGTTGCCCCCGGACATGCCCCGCCTGCGGACGAAGATCCGCGTGATGGGCAAGGACGAGTCGCCCGTCCGTCGAGCCGATGCTCGCGTGCGGGTCGCCGCGCCGCCCGCGGAGCAGAAGGTGGCGAGCACGCCGGCCTCCGCACCGCCCAAGGGGTGAACCGGTCCGGGGCTCTGCGCACCGTTCGGGTTCGTATGCTTGCCCGTTGGCACTCGCCCCGCCCAGCCAAGACCCGTGGACAACCCGGCGATTGCTCGCCTGGATGATCGACACGTTCACGCGCAAAGACCTGGACTCGCCTCGCATTCAGGCCGAGATGCTCCTCGAGCACGTGCTGGGGTGCAAGCGGCTCAGTCTGTACACCGACCCCGACCGACCGGCCAGCCCCGCGGAGCGTCAGACGCTGCGCGACCTGGTGGGTCGCGCGCTCAAGCACGAACCGGTGCAGTATCTGGTGGGCGAGGCGAGGTTTTTCGGGATCGACTTCAAGGTCGATCGCCGCGTGCTCATTCCCCGTCCGTCGACGGCGACGATCGTCGAGGAGGTCCTGCAGCATCATCGTGCCGCACACCCCGGCCCCTTGGCCAAGGGCGAGGGCCGACTGATCGTCGATGTCTGCACGGGCAGCGGGTGCATCGCCATCGCCCTGTTGCGGCATCTGCCGCAGGCACGGGGCGTGGCCGCCGACCTTTCGGCCGACGCGCTCGAGGTGGCCGGAGCCAATGCCGCCCGGCTGGGCGTGGCGGAACGGCTGGAGCTGGTGCGGGGCCACCTGCTCGAACCGCTCGGGGAAGTCCCGGCGACCCGCGGGGTCGAGTCGGTCGACTACCTGGTGTCGAACCCGCCGTACATTCCCGACCACGAGTGGGAAGCGGTCGAACCCAACGTGAAGGACTACGAGCCGCACCTGGCGCTCCGCGGCGGGAGCGACGGGCTCGACCTGATTCGGCCGCTGATGTCGCACGGGCCGGCATTGGTGAAGCCGGGCGGCCTCATGCTGGTCGAAACGGCGGCGAGTCATGCGGAGCAGGCCGCGGCGTTGGCCGCGGCCAACCCGCTCCTGGCCGACGTGCGGGTGCTCCGCGACATCGACGGCCTGCCTCGCGTGGTGGTCGGGCGCCGGGCGTGAAACGCCCGCATCGCGGGGCTTGGCGGCGGATGGCCGGTATGCTTGGGCATCGACATGACCACCCCCGTCCCACTCCGAATCCTGCACATCTCGACGCGGCTCATTCTGGGCGGCTCGCAGGAGAACACCGTGCTCTCGTGCGAGGGACAGGCGCGGCTCGGGCACCGGGTGCACCTGGCGTACGGACCGATCCACGGGCCCGAAGGGTCGATGCTCGAGCGGGTGCAGGCCTTCAACGAGCGGTGCCGCCGGGGCGAGGAGCAGACCGAGTCGGGCGGGCCGGTCTGCCCGATCGTGCTCCACGAGGTGAAGCATCTGGTGCGCGAGGTCTCGCTCTCGAGCGACCGTCGCTGCCTCCGTGAGTTGAAGGAACTCATCGCGACCCTGGGGCCCGACGTGGTGCACACGCACAGCAGCAAGGCGGGGATCCTGGGTCGCATGGCGGCATGGTCGGTCCGCGAAGCCGCTGAGGCACCCGGATCTTTCGCCTCGATGCGAGGTCACCGCGGGCGATTGCCGGCGATCGTCCACACCATTCACGGCCCCCCCTTCATGCCGCTCGAAGGTCGGGGCCTGTCGCGCGTGAAGCGGGCCGTCGCGAACGCCGTGTACGCGGCCGCCGAGCGTCTGGCCGCTCGCCGATGCCAGCGGATCATCAGCGTGGCCGACGCCATGACCCGTCAGTTCCTGGCCAAGGGGATCGGAACCCCCGAGCAGTACGTCACGGTGAGATCGGGGATGGACACGGAGCCGTTCCTTGCGTCGTGGACGGCGCGGGAACGGGCCGAGACGCGTGCCGAGTGGGGAATCCAGCCGCACGACTTCGTCATCGGAACCGTCGCCAGGCTTGCGGAACACAAGGGGCACGACGACCTGCTCGAGGCCACGGCCGAGTCGCTGCGGGCCAACCCGAGTTGGAAGTTGCTGTGGGTGGGCGACGGATGGTGGCGAAAGCGGCTGTTGTGGCGAGCGAGGGAGTTGGGGCTCACGGTGCGGGAGTTGGATCTGCGGCACGAGGATGAGGGTCCCTGCAATCTCGTGGTCACGGGCCTGGTGCCACCGGAGCAGATTCCCGGACTGATCAAGTGCATGGACGTGCTGGTGCATCCGAGCCTGCGGGAGGGCCTGCCCCGGACGGTGCCCCAGGCATTGCTCGCAGGGGTGTGCCCGGTGGCGTACGACGTGGACGGGACGGGGGAAGTCTGCCGCGAGATGGAGACGGGGCGACTGGTCAAGCCGGGGGACGTGGCGGGGCTTCGCGACGCGATCCTGTGGTGCGCCGAGAACGACGTGGCTCGGGAGGCCTTGGCCGCCCGGGGTCGAGCCGAGTGCCTCGGAGCGTTCCCGGCCGAGGTGATGATCCGGCGGCTGGAAGAGGTCTACGCGGCGGCCATGACCGTCCCCTGAGCATCCTCCCTGACCGGCATCCCCAACCTCGCCGCGTCCCTCGAGCAGGGCATGAACACACCCCGAACGAATGGCGGCGGCGGCAGGATCTTCGAATTTCCCGTCGCTTGCGATACGCCCCGAGGGAGTTTGGGTTATTGTATGGGAGCGGCGGCGTTCTGCCATCGCGTTGAAGGGGAGCGACGGTCCATGGCTCGTGGGGAGCGTGGGGAAGGCCGTGGTGGCGTTGCGGACGTGAAGACTCCATGAATCATCGCGAGCCTCGAACGGCTTTGCGTGCGTGCATGTGGTGGTTCACGGCGGGTGGCACGACGGGTGGCACTCAGGGGGGGGGGGCATGCTGCGGGCATGCAGAACGCCTCTGGCCGCGTCAAAGGGCGATCGAGTCGGAAAGTGGTCGAGTCGGAAGGTGAAGACGGACAGGAACGTGCCGCCGGAGTCGGAGCTCACGCCCCCACTCGGAGCGAGCGGCCCAAGCAAGGAGTACCAATCCGTGACGACGCGTCGACAAGAGTCCATGCCCGGCCGGGGTTTCACGCTGATCGAGTTGCTGGTGGTGATCGCGTTGATCGCGTTGCTGATCGGCATCCTGCTGCCGGCGTTGGGCAAGACGCGGCAGATGGGCCGCGCGCTCAAGGAGCAGGCGGCCGCGAATCAGCAGATGAAGGCGTATTCGAGCTACCTGACCGACTTCCGCGACAAGTTCCTGCCCGGTGCGCCGCACTGGGATTGGGTGCACGCGACGACGACGTACGCGATGTATCCGCCCGATCCGTTCGATCGTCGCCTCTCGATGTGGCACTCGATCGCGAAGGTGTGGACGTGGCACTTCGTCGGACGGACGAACTACCCGCACGATCAGATGCAGTTCGACAAGGCGACGTTCGCCGACTTCTTCGCGAGGCCGAAGGGGGCGACGCCCGACGGACCGTCGTACGTGCAGTACACGGCCGACTCGTATGCCGCGGCGGTGGCTTTCCACCCGTCGTTCGGCTACAACGGCGTCTACATCGGTGGGTCGTTCACGCACGGCGGCTTCCGCAACCCCGCGGGCGCCAACGGCACCGTGGGCCCGGGCCCGAACCCGTTCACCTCGGGCGGTCGGTTCTACGTCGGCGACGCCTCGCAGGTGAACTATCCCTCGAAGCTGATGGTCTTCAGCAGCTCGCGAGGCGGCGACGTGCAGGACGGCTCATGGTTCAGCTGGGGTGCCGCCGACCCCACCAGCGGCACCGTTCGCCCTGGCTACTGGATGATCACGCCACCCCGCCCGCACCCCCGCAACCGCGGGTACAACGGCGCAGGCTTCGAGCTCGGCGGCGGCTGGGTGGCCAGCAACGCCTTCGACGCCCGCCAGTCGGTGGCCAACTGGGGCATGGTGGACTTCCGCCACTTCAAGAAGGCCGTCACGGTGAGCTTCGACGGGCACGTCGAGATGCAGGCAGTCGAAGACCTTCGCGACATGATGAAGTGGTGCAACTGGGCCACCAAGCCGGACTGGAACTTCACGCCGATCCGCTGAACCGGCCTCGTCGCTGAACCGGCCTCGTC
>JBAXFU010000133.1:0-6608 GCA_037139735.1 Phycisphaerae bacterium | reverse complement strand
CGCGGCGGAGCCAAACGCGCCGTGACCTCGACACGCCGAACACGATCGACATGCCATGTCGATGGCACTCACCACCACGTGACATCATCGCGGACCCGCCCACGCCGAACGCCATCCGCGCGTTACGTCCATGGCCTCCGCGTCGTCACGCCATGTTGCCGTATCGGGCCGCCCTCCCGCATCACGAGCCCTTGCCCGCCCCTCGCCCCTGCACCAGCCGAATCAGATCCCCCACCGTGCGGTGGGCCTCCACCGGATGACGCAGCGGACGCTCCGCGTGAATCTCGTAGCGATTGCGACGCCCGTCGCGCGTCCGCGTCACCACGCCCCCCTCCTCCAGCTCCGTCAGGATCTTCTGCACCGCGCGCTCGGTGATGCCCACCCCAAGCGCGATGTCCCGCACGCGCAGGTCCGGCTGCATCGCCAGCAGCAGCAGCACGTGGGCGTGGTTGCTCAGGAACGTCCAGCCCCCCGACTCCGACTTCGCGGGCCCCGCGGGCCTCCCCGACAAGGAACGTGCCGCCCTGGTGCGCACTTTCGAGACGCTCATCGCTGGACTCCCGTCATTGACCGATGTAGTATACGTGAATCACAGTTCATGTATTGCCGATCGTCCATGCCCTCCGCCCGTCGCGGAAGGCCAACCACGGAGCGCCAATGACCCTCGACGCCACCCTGTCCGCCCGCCCGACCCAACCCGCCACGCCCCCCTCGCCCGCCGCGGGCCGGAAGATCGCCGTCACCGTCGCCAAGGGCGACGGCATCGGCCCCGAGATCATGGACGCGACCCTCCGCGTCCTCGACGCGGCCGGGGCGCCCCTGGCATATGAGTTCATCGACATCGGTGAACGAGTCTACGCGCAAGGCCACTCCTCCGGCATCGCGCCCGAGTCCTGGGAGAGCCTCCGCCGCACCCGCGTCTTCCTCAAGGCCCCCATCACCACCCCCCAGGGCGGCGGCTTCAAGTCCCTCAACGTCACGACCCGCAAGACGCTGGGCCTCTACGCCAACGTCCGCCCGTGCGTCGCCTACAACCCCTTCGTCCGCTGCAAGCACCCCGGCATGAACGTCGTCATCGTCCGCGAGAACGAGGAGGACACCTACGCCGGCATCGAGCACCGCCAGACCTCCGAGGTCACCCAGTGCCTCAAGCTCATCAGCCGCCCCGGCTGCGAGAAGATCGTCCGCTACGCCTTCGAGTACGCCCGCGCCTTTGGCCGCAAGAAGGTCACGTGCTTCACGAAGGACAACATCATGAAGGCCACCGACGGCCTCTTCCACAAGGTCTTCGACGAGATCGGCGCCGAATACCCCGACCTCGAGAAGGAGCACTGGATCGTCGACATCGGCGCCGCGAAGCTCGCCGACACCCCCGCCGCCTTCGACGTCATCGTCATGCCCAACCTCTATGGCGACATCCTCAGCGACGTCGGCGCGCAGATCGCCGGCAGCGTCGGCCTCGCCGGCAGCGCCAACATCGGCGAGCACGGCGCGATGTTCGAGGCCATCCACGGCAGCGCGCCACGCCGCGCCGGCCTCGACATGGCCAACCCCTCCGGCCTCATGCTCGGCGCCGTGCAGATGCTCGTCCACCTCGGCCTCCTCGAGGCCGCCGAACGCTTCCACAACGCCTGGCTCCGCACCATCGAGGACGGCATCCACACCTACGACATCTTCGATCCAGCCGTCAGCCGCCAGAAGGTCGGCACCCGCGCCTTCGCCGACGCCGTCATCGCCCGCATCGGTCAACGCCCCGTCACGCTCGCCCCCGCCTCCTACGCGCACCGCCCCGTCGCCACCGCCGCCATCGAACGCAAGCCCGTCGCCAAGCCCGTCAAGCGGCTCGTCGGCGTCGATGTCTTCCTCGACTGGGACAAGCCCGGCCGCAACCCCGCCGAACTCGCCGCCCAGCTCAAGTCCGCCACCAGCGGCCTGACCCTCGCCCTCAAGATGGTCACCAACCGCGGCGTCAAGGTGTGGCCCGAGGGCTTCCCCGAGACCTTCTGCACCGACCACTGGCGTTGCCGCTTCCTCAACGCCACGCCCGGCGCCGCCATCGCCCATGCCGACGTCATCAAGGTCCTCGAGGCCGTCGCCCGCCACGGCCTCGACTTCATCAAGACCGAGCACCTCTGCGAGTTCGACGGCGAGGCCGGCTACTCCAAGGGCCAGGGCGAGTAAGCCCCTCCCCTCCATCACCATCCCCAAACGCCAAGGCCCGAGCGATCCCGCTCGGGCCTTGGCCGTTGTTCCGCCATGTCGCGCACCCCCGCCTGCGATCCTGAGGACGATCCCGACCGCCATCTCGAACGCCCTGGGCCCTCGACCCTCACGCCGGCAACAGGTCGATCCGGAAGACGCAGGTCGTCGGCACCACCGGGTACGGCAACTTCAGCCGCAAGCCCCGAAACTCCGCCAACGGATGGCCCATCCGCGCCGCGCCCATCTCCAGCATCGCCCGATGTCGCGGCACCTCCGGCGTCATCAGGTTGATCAGCCCGTCCCCAAGGTCCAACAACTCCCCTTCCACCGGCAGGATCCCCAGCTCCGTCCCGTCCGCCGGATAGCACGGTTCGCCCGGAATCTGGCTGTACACCAACGCCCGCGCCCTCCGCCCCAACTCCAGCGACCGATGCACCAACAGGTCGTGCACCAGCAACTCCGACGGCGTGTTCACGTGCATGATCAGGTCGCCCACCGAGTCGCGCGGCGTGATGTGCATCGGCACCGACGTGCGGTGCAGCCACCCCATCACGCACGTCGCCGTCCCCGTCAGCCCCACCCGACCCTCGCTCACCTGAATCCGCGTCATCCCACGGTTGGTCTGCTGCATCCGAAGCGGCGGCAACGACGCCGAGCAGAAGTCCCGCATCAACGGCGGCTCCGCCTCCCGCACCGTCGCGTCCATCGCCTCGTACCCGCTCGGTGGCGTCGGCCTCCCCTGATCGTCAAACAGGTGCATCTGCGCCACCGACCACGGCACGTGCGCCCGCAATCGCCGAAAGTCCACCAACGCGGAAATCGTCCCCGTGTCGAGCCACCCCGGACGCGCAGCCGCAGGCGACAGGAAGTGAACGCCAAGGTGCACCCTCGCCTGCACCCCCCAAATCGCCCGGTTCCCCTCGTACGCCAGCTTGCGGTGCACCTCGTCCCGCTCTCGCTGCCCCTCGGGAGAGACGCTCGCCAACATCATCTGCAGCGTCTCCCGTGAGCCCGCGTGCGTGTCGACCATCTCGTCGAACGCCTCCATCGCCTCCCGGAACTCCTGCACCATCGCCGCCGGGGCGCCCGCCACTTCCAGCGATCCAATCAGGATCCGCACCCCAGACTTGCCAGGCAGCCGCGGAATCGCCTCGAACGGATCCGCCTCCGTCACGATCCGCGCCGCCTTCCACGCCAGGCTCTTGTCGAGCCCCAGTTGCCTCGAAATGCTCTGCGGCTTGGTCGAATCCGCTCCCACCGACGCCAGCACGTCCGCCAACGCCCCTCGAACTCGCTGCGTCACCCCGCGAACGTGCACCTCGAATGCCGGGGCATCCATGGGGACGCCATGATCGCCGACCGCCCCGCGGCCACGCTCCTCAACCTCGTCGCGTTCCTTGATTCGTGCCGCCATGCGTCGTGCTCGCCATCCATCAGACCCCGACGGAAACATGCCGCCCGTGCCAAGATTATGGTACCGAGCACCCCCCGCTTCCACCCCCCCCACCACGCCATTCTCAGGCGATTTCTTCCGACAATTACTCCAAAGAAACGATCCTGACCCGCGGCGTGTTGCAGGGACCCCAGTTGCCCCGCCCGGACCGGGGCGTTATTGTCCCCACCAGCGTGACGATTGCCTCCCCACAAGTCGCCCCGGGCCGATGGCTTGCCTTGGTGGCCGGTACGTGCCTGGCCCTTTCGGCCTCGATCGGTCTGGCACAGGAGGCGGCACCCCCCGCACCACCTGCGCCGGCCACGCCGATTCCGCCCGAACTCGAGCCCTATGAAGGCCGGCCCATCCATGCCGTTCGCTTCGTCGTCGCCGCCGCCAAGCCCGACGCCGCCCCGCAGGAACTCGACGCGCCCACGCTGGAGCTGGTCCGCAACCAGCTGCGGCTCAAGGAGGGCATGCCCTTCTCCGCCACCTTGGCCAGCGACGACATCGGCCGCCTGAACCGGCTCGGTCGCTTCAAGCGCGTCGAGAGCGGCGTGCAGCTGCTCGCCGACGGCTCGATCGACCTCATCTACACGCTGGGCCTCCAGCCCATCATCAAGAGCGTGCAGACCGTCGGCAACAAGGCCTTCTCCGACCAGGAACTCGGACGCATCATCGACGTGCTCGAGGGCACGCCGGTCGACACCACCCGCCTCGACCGCGCGTGCCGCCGCATCGAGGACCGCTACCGCGAAAAAGGCTTCTACAACTGCCTCGTCACCGTCGACGAGAAGGAGATGACCGAGAACAGCATCGTGCTCTTCAAGGTGCGAGAGGGCGCCAAGACCAAGGTGACCCGCGTTCTCTTCCAAGGCAACGCCTCGTTCACGCCCCGCGAGCTCAAGACCGCCGTCAAGACCAGCGAGGCGTGGCTGCTCGAGAAGGGCCAGCTCGACAACGAACTGCTCGCCGACGATGTCGCCTCGCTCATCACCTACTACCGCGACCGCGGCCACCTCGACGTTCGCTGCGACCGCTCGATCACGCCCAGCCGCGACGGCGCGGAAGCCATCGTCACCTTCATCATCGACGAAGGCCCCGTCTACACCCTTCGCGACGTCCGCATCGCCTTCGCCGACAACGCCGAACGCGTCTTCTCCACCGACCAGCTCATGGGCCTCATGCCCCTCAAGCCCGGCGGCGTCTACGGCGAGGCCCGCCTCCGCAAGAGCATCGACGCCGTCCGCGACGCCTACCGCAAGCTCGGCTACGTCGACGTCGAAGTCCGCCGCCGCGAACAACGCGACGTCTCGCAACCCCTCGTCGACCTCTGGCTCGTCATCAGCGAAGGCCGCTCCTTCAAGACGGGTCAGGTCATCGTCCGCGGCAACACGCTCACCCGCGACGACGTCGTCCGACGCGAAGTCCAGTTCCAGCCAAGCCGCACCCTCGACGGCACCCAGATCGACGAGACCCAGCAACGCCTCCGCAAGACCAACCTCTTCGCCCCCGGCTCCGCCAAGGTCACCGTCCAGCCCGAGGACGCCGACAACCCCGGCTTCCGCGACGTCCTCGTCGAGGTCGACGAGACCAACACCGGCAGCTTCAACATCGGCGGCGCCGTCAACAGCGACGCCGGCCTCTCCGCCATCATCAGTCTCCAGCAACGAAACTTCGACGTCACCGACACCCCCGACACCTTCGGCGAGTTCTTCCGGGGCGAGTCCTTCCGCGGCGGCGGCCAGACCTTCGCCATCACCGCCTCCCCCGGCTCCGAACGCCAAATCTACTCCATCTCCCTCAGCGACCCCTACCTCTTCGAGACCGACTACTCGGGCAGCGCATCGGCCTTCCTCTTCGACCGCCAATACCGCTCCTACGACGAACAACGCATCGGCACCAAGTTCTCCATCGGCCGCCGCTTCGGCTCCCGCTGGACCGCCTCCGTCCCCCTCCGCATCGAGCAGGTCGACCTCGCCAACATCGACACCGATGCCGCCGCCGAGTACTTCTCCGTCGGCAACGACGAACTCCTCCTGGGCGCAGGCCTCGAACTCGTCCGCTCCAGCGTCGACGACATGGCCCGCCCCTCCAAGGGCAATCGCGTCATGGTCGGCTTCGAGCAGGTCGCCGGCGACCACTCCTTCACCTCCGTCAAGGGTGAATACTCCGTCTACGCCAAACTCGCCGAGGACGTCCTGGGCCGCAAGACCGTCCTCCAACTCACCACCCGCGCCTCCCACATCCTCCAAGACTCCGCCGAAGTCCCCTTCTACGAGCAGTACACCATGGGAGGCCAGACCTTCCGCGGCTTCCGCTTCCGTGGCGTCTCCCCCATGGGCCTCGATCGCAGCGGCGTCCAGACCGACGACCCCGTCGGCGGCACCTTCAGCTTCTTCGCCGGCGCCGAAGTCCGTCAACCCCTCTACGAAAACCTCCTCGCCGGCGTCGCCTTCCTCGACACCGGCACCGTCGATGACGACGTCTCCTTCAACAAGTACCGCGTCGCCGTCGGCATCGGCTTCCGCCTCTACGTCGAATCCCTCAGCCCCATTCCGCTCGCCTTCGACTTCGGCATCCCCGTCATGAAGGAAGACACCGACCGCAAGCGGCTCTTCACCTTCAGCGTCGACGTGCCGTTCAAGTGAGGCCCCGCACGCCAGCCCGCTGCGGGGCGTCCCCTCGTTGAGCCACGGGCGCAGCCCAGCGTTGCGGGCAAGCCCCCGGCGGCACGCCAAATCGCGCCGTCGTTCACGATTCACCAAACGCCTCCGAAGTCCGCGCTGCGGGCGAACCGGCAGGGAGCCCAGGGCGCGGCCCGGCTTTGCGGGCAAGCCCTGGGTACGCAAGCGCCGATTCGCCCGAGCCAGCCCGCTGCGGGCGTCCCCTCGTTGAGCCGGGGTGCGCAGCCCGGCTTTGCGGGCAAGCCCCCGGCGGCACGCCAAATCGCGCCGTCGTTCACGATTCACCA
>JBAXFU010000132.1:0-6696 GCA_037139735.1 Phycisphaerae bacterium | reverse complement strand
TCCCCGCAGTTCCCCCGCTGCAACCGCCCGCCGCGATCAATCGCCTTGGGCCTAAGGACTCGCGGGCCTTCGTGGACTTCCTCGCCGCCCGGCGCGGGATGCTCCCGGCCCACTCCCGTCCCTTCCCTACCCTTCTGCCGCCATGCTCTGGCAACCCGCCCTCCCCGAGAAGTACCGCCAGCTCACCCCCGCCGAGCTCGCCGACGCCATCTCGCGCCGTCGCCAAGAACTCGGCAAACGCCTTGTCATCCTCGGTCACCACTACCAGACCGACGAAGTCGTCGCCCACGCCGACTTCACCGGCGACTCCCTCAAGCTCTCCCAACTCGCCGCAAAGGTCGCCGCCTCCGGCGAGGTCGAGTTCGTCGTCTTCTGCGGCGTCCACTTCATGGCCGAAACCGCCGACATGCTCACCCCCGATCATGTCGCCGTCATCCTCCCCGACCTCTCCGCCGGTTGCTCCATGGCCGACATGGCCGCCTACGACGACACCGTCGAGGCCTGGAACGCCATCCACGACACGCTCCGCTCCCAAGGTTGGACCGGCCGCGTCATCCCCATCACCTACGTCAACTCGTCGGCCGCCATCAAGGCCTTCGTCGGCGAGCACGGCGGGGCCTGCTGCACCAGCTCCAACGCCGCCGCCGTCTTCGCCTGGGCCATGTCGCAGGCCAAGCCCGGCGAGGACATCCGCATCCTCTTCCTCCCCGACCAGCACCTGGGCCGCAACACCGCCGCCGCCGCGGGCATCGACGTCGCCCGCCACAGCGCGGTCTACGACCCCGTCCTCGCCCGCAAGGGCCGCGACCTCGGCGGCATGACCCCCGACCAACTCCGCGACGCCAAGGTCATCCTCTGGGCCGGCCACTGCTCGGTCCACAAACTCTTCCGCCCCGAACACTGCCTGCAGATCCGTGCCGCGGAAGCGGGGGACCCGAACCCCACCCGCATCCTCGTCCACCCCGAATGCTGCAAGGAAGTGGTGGACCACTCGGATCTGACGGGTTCCACCGAGTTCATCATCCAGACGATTGACAACGCCCCGCCCGGCAGCCGCTGGGCGGTCGGCACCGAGGTCCACCTCGTCTCGCGCCTCGCCCGTCGCGCCGCGACGCGGGGCGTCTCGGTGCGCATCCTGAGCGATTGCCAATGCCTCTGCACCACGATGTACCGCATCGATCAGCCCCACCTGCTCTGGGTGCTCGACGCGCTCGTGGCTCCGGGCCGCAAGCGAGTCCCCAATCAGGTCGCCGTGCACCCCTCCGTCCGCGAGCGGGCGCTGCTGGCCCTCGATCGCATGCTCTCGCTCTCGACCAAGGCCAAGGTCGCCGTCGAGTGAACGCCTCGAGCATCCCTTTCCTCATTCCGCAGGAAGTCACCGCCATGACCACCTCGTTGCTCCGTGCCCTCGCGGCTCCCGTCCTCGCCCTCGCCCTCGCCCTCTTCGCCGCGCCCGCCCTCGCGCAGTCGGCCTCGGCCGATCCGCAGGTCTCCGAGGACGTCCTCTTCGCCAACCGACTCTCCAAGGCCTTCAAGTCCGTCGCGGGCAAGGTCGAGCCCAGCGTCGTCCACATCACCTCCATGGTGATGCAGCAGCAGATCCGCACCGACTTCTTCGGTCGCCCCATCGCCCGCGGCGCGCCCCGCTTGGTCCCTGCCGGCCTGGGCTCGGGCGTCATCGTCGCCGCCGAGGGCCTCGTCCTCACCAACAACCACGTCGTGCAGGGCGCGGATGAACTCAAGGTCAAGCTCTTCGACGGTCGCGAATTCCCCGCCAAGGTCGTCGGCAGCGACGCGCCCACCGACCTGGCCGTCCTTCGCATCGTCACGCCCGACGCCTCCGGCTCCTTCCCGCCCGTCCCCTTCGCCGATTCCGAAAAGCTCGACGTCGGCGAGTGGGTCGTCGCCATCGGCAGCCCCTTCGGCCTCTCCAACACCGTCACCGCGGGCATCATCAGCGCCAAGGGCCGCTCCGTCACCCCCCGCGAGACCGGCCAGACCCAACTCGACTTCATCCAGACCGACGCCGCCATCAACCCCGGCAACAGTGGGGGACCGCTCCTCAACCTCCAAGGCGCCATCGTCGGCATCAACTCCGCCATCGCCAGCCGCACCGGCGGCTACGACGGCATCGGCTTTGCCATCCCCGCCAACACCGCCCGCACCGTCATGGAGAACATCGTCGCCAACGGCCGCGTCGTCCGCGGCTGGCTCGGCGTCGGCCTCGCCGACGCCCGCCCCGACGAGGTCGCCGGCTTCGGCCAGGGCGTCGCCGTCCGCGAAGTCACCCGCGAAAGCCCCGCCGAGCAGGCCGGTCTCAAGGCGGGCGACGTCATCCTGAAGTTCAAGGGTGCGGCCATGAACGAGGCCCGCCTCCGCCAGGCCATCGGCATCTCCGCCCCCGGCACCAAGGCCGAGGTCGAACTCCTCCGCGACGGCAAGGTCAGCACCGTCACCGTCGCCCTCGCCGACCGCGACGGCACCAGCGGGGCCTTCGGCGTCGACGCCATCGGCATCAGCGTCCGCACCCTCACCGAGCAGGAAGCCCGCTCCAAGGGCTATCGCAACGTTTCTGGCGTCATCGTCGTCGGCGTCGAACGCCGCGGCCGCGCCGCCAACGCCACCCCCGTTCCCTTCGAGCCCGGCGACATCATCGTCGCCGTCGAGGACGCGCCCGCCGGCGACGCCCGCGACTTCCTCCGCCTCGCCAACGGCCTCGACTACAACCGGGGCGTCTCCTTCAGCGTCATCCGCGACACCCAGCGGGGCAGTCTGCTCATCCGCGATTGAACCGCTCCCGGGGCTTGCCCGCAAAGCCGGGCCGCGCCCCGGGCTACGTTCGCGTCTGAACTCACGGAGCGACATCGCAATCGAGGGACACGCATCGGCCCCGCGCAAAGCGGGGCTTGCGACCGTAGCCCGGGTGCGCTGCTCGGCTCTGCGAGCGAGCCCCGGGCCCCGGGCCAAGGGCCAAACGCTGCGGAACGAATCGGCCCAACGCCGCGATCGCTCGAAGGTGTGCGACGATCCGCATCACCGCTCGCCGTCGTCCCGACAACCGAGCGTCAGCACCCCGCCTCCCACTTGGCGAAGAAGGCGTTGACATCGCCACCGTCGATGCCGCCATCCTGATTCGTGTCGGCTTCGGAGAGGCCTCCCTCCCAAGCCATGAAGAACGCGAAGAGGTCCTCGCCGTCGACGCCGCCGTCGCGGTTGAAGTCGGAGAGGCAGGTGACCTCGACGACCGCCGCTGTCGAGAGGGTGGTGCCGCAGGCGTTGGTGACCGAGAGGGTGTACTCGCCCGAGTCGTTCGGATCATTGGCGTTGATCACCAGCGTGGGCGTGGTGGTGCCCGAGAACGAGAGCGAGTTGAACAACGCCACCCCGTTCTTCCGCCAGCGATAGGTGGTGGTTCCGGCCGTCGACACACCGGTGGAGAGGGTGATGGTCGAACCGCCGGGGAACTCGCCTCCCTCAGGTTGCTGGGTGAAGACGGGCGTGCACGAGAGTGCAGCAGTCGAGGACGTGACACTGCCGCATACGCCGGTGACGACGCAGTCGTACGTCCCCTGATCGGCGCTGGTCACCGCCGTGATGGAGAGCGACGAAGTCGTCGCGCCGCTGACGCGGCCGCCCGAGGTGAGAGCCGTGCCGTTGCGACGCCACTGATACGCCAACCCGCTCCCCTCCGCCGCGATCGAGAACGACGCGGTCGCACCCGGCACCAGTGCCTGCGCGAAGGGCTGGGTGGTGATGGTGGGGGCGGTCTGCACCGTCAACTCCGCCGCAGCGGTGGTGACGCTGCCGCAGGCGTTGGTGGCGACGCAGTCGTACGTTCCGGCATCGGCGAGCGAGGGCGCCGCGAGCGTGAGCGAGGCCGAAGTGGCCCCGAAGATGCGCACTCCGTTCTTGCGCCACTGGAGTGTGGGCGAGGTGCCGGAGAAGGCGGCGGTAAGGGAGACCGAGGAGCCGGCGCACGTGGTGCGGGCGGTGGGTTGGGTGGTGACGACGGGGGATGAGCACGGAACGCCGAACTCCCACGTGTCGCCCAAACACCCTGAACTAACCCAATCCCTCCAGCCACCAAAGAGGACGACGACGCCGCGATCGGCGTCAAACGTCATCGCATGATCTAGCCTGCCCGTCGGGCCTTCCGAAGCGACCTGTGTCCACGCCGCGCCGTTCCACTGCCAAGTGTCATTGAGAAAGCCGCTGTTGTTGTAGCCGCCAAACATAACTGCAACTGCCCGTCGTGTGTCGAACGCGGAGGCAGGCGTCCATCGAACCGGCGGTGCGTTGACGGTTCGCGGCTGCCATTGGGATCCATTCCACAGCCACGTGCCTGCAGTCATCGTGCCGTAGTTTGAACCGCCGAACAGGAGGGTTTCGCCTCGAACCGAGTCGAAGCACAGTGCCGCTCCGAAAAGCGCCCCCGGATTACTGGACTGGCGATCGAGCCAAGAAGCGCCGTTCCATTCCCATGTATCGCCGATGTAATTGTCGGAGCCCCCCGAGCCGCCGTAGAGAACAGCCACGCCTCGAGACGTATCGAAGGCTATGTTGTTGATGGCATCCCGCGGAGATGGCCCGGTGCTTGCACTGCGAGTCCACGTGGACCCGTTCCATGCCCAGGTTTCGCTGGATCGTCCACTGCCTGTGTCGCCGCCAAACAGGACGGTCTCGCGTCGAATCGAGTCGTAGCACATCGCTACGTAGGCACGTGGAGACGGGCCGCTGCTCGCGAGAAGGACCCACGTGGTCCCGTTCCATTCCCACGTGTCGCCGCAAAGTGCGTTTGAGCTGTTTGCGCCGCCAAAAAGTACGACGGCGCGGCGATCGCTGTCGTATGCCATGGCCACTCCTCTTCGCGGGGAGGGGCCTTGGTTTGACTTAAAAGTCCAAACCGGCGATTGCGCCCAAGAAGTGCAGGAAATTCCGAGCAGCACCAACGATTGCACCATCTTCATCCCGTGGATCTCCTTGTGTCCGTGATCCTCAGCACCCATTCTCCCACCGCTCGAAAAACGCCCCGACGTCCCCGAAGTCCACGCCTCCGTCGGCGTTGAAGTCCGCCGGGCAGGCGATGTTGAAGTTCACCGTCTCCGAGAACATGAAGCCCGACGCAGGGCGACACCCGCAGCCGCCGCCGATGCGGCACCTGAACCCCGTCGCGATGCCCGGGAGCGGCTTGGAGATGATCAACCCCGCCGTGCGGACGTTGATGAACTGCGACCCTTCCTGCAAGTCGAACCACGCATCAGGCGCATCGGCGTCGGCCACCAGCGGGTTGCGCCGCTGCCACTGGAACGTCGGTGGCGTGTCGCACCCGTCGGTCGCCCGCACCTGCACCAGGAACGACACGGTCGAATCGACGCCCACCGACTGACTGGCCGGCTGCGTCTCGATGCTCAACAGGGGCGTCACCTCCAGCATCGCCGCAACGGTCGTCGCGCTGCCGCAGGCGTTGGTGGCGACGCAGTCGTACATCCCCGCATCGACGACGGTGGGGGAGGCGATCGTCAGCGTCGCCCCGGTGGCCCCGGCAATGGGCTGCCCGTCGCGTCGCCACTGCAGCGACGGCGACGTGCCCGAAAAAGCGGCCGTGAACGACACCGACTCGCCCTCGCAGGTCGTCCGGGCGACCGGCTGCCCCGTCGCGGCCGGCGGCACGCAGCCCACCTCGGCCCAAGTCGCCCCGCCGTTGACCGTCCCGTTGAGCCCGTTGCCGGTACGATCTTGGACCGTGGTGCCGTCGCCCTCGTCGAAGGTGTAGTAGGCGACGAGGCCGGCAGAATCAGCAGCAATCGTGGTCGTCATGTTGGCAGCAATCTGCGATTGCGTTCGAGCCACGTTCCAAATGCGAAGTTCGTCAATGGCACCGCTGAACATCCAGCCCCCATGGTTGGGATCCCCGCCGATGGTGATACGACGACTGCTGTTTCGCAACACAAGGCCAAGATTAGTCGTTGCTTGAAATGCTACCTGCACGCCATCGACGAAAAGTGTCGTGCCTGTAGCGGTATTGACAGAGGCGGCTACATGATGCCAGTTGGGTTCCACGGGCGAGGGCGAAATGGCGTATGAGTAGGTGCCATTAGCCATGAAGAAGCCGCATCCATATTGCCCGAGGTCGTTCACCTGAAAGCCAAAGCCCTGGTCGGAACCGCCGTGCACACCATCGCCTTTATACAAGAATCGGCCCCGGTTCCGTGAAGTCGGACGAACCCACATTTCGATGGTCGCGGTCGTGTTGAAGTCGAGCAATGGGTCGTCGGCCACTGCGACGAACGCGTTGGTCCCGTTGAACTCCATCGCATGTCCCGGAGGCGGCGACAGTTGCCCCGCCGCCGTCGCAACCAGTGTCGTCAAGACCGTCGCCGCCGTCGTCAAGAACCTGTTCATCGTTCGATCCTCCCTGTGATGGTCGATTCTCAGCACCCATTCTCCCACCGCTCGAAAAACGCCTCGACATCCCCGAAGTCGATCCCGCCGTCGGCGTTGAAGTCGGCCGGGCACGCGATCGAGAAGTTCACGGTGTCGGTGTAGATGAACCCGCCCGGGTTGGGCTCGCACCCGCATCCGCCGCCGATCTTGCAGCGGTAGCCGGTGGCCAGCGCGGGGCCCGGCCGCACCACGGCCATCGTCGGACGATCGGTGTTGGCGAAGGTGCCCTCGTCGGCGAGGTCGAACCACGCC
>JBAXFU010000131.1:0-7042 GCA_037139735.1 Phycisphaerae bacterium | reverse complement strand
CACCCGCGAACTGGCCATCCAGATCACCGCGGAAATCGAGGACCTCGGCCGCTTCACCCCCATCAAATCCGTCTGCCTCTTCGGCGGCCAGGCCGTCCGCACGCAGGCCACCAAGCTCCAACGCGGCGGCAACCAGATCGTCGTCGGCACCCCCGGCCGCGTGATGGACATGCTCGAACGCGGCCTCATCCACTTCGACAACGTCCGCTTCGCGATCCTCGACGAGGTGGATCGCATGCTCGACATCGGCTTCCGCGACGACATCCGCAAGATCCTCGAGCGGATCAAGCACGCCCACCAGACCGTCTTCGTCTCGGCCACCATCTCCCCCGACATCGAACGCCTCGCCCGCAAGTTCATGCGCGACCCCGAGAAGGTCGTCGTCGCCAGCGGCTCGCTCACCGTCAGTCTCGTCGAGCAGCACTACCTCACCGTCAACCAGTGGGACAAGCGCCGCCTCCTCGTCCACCTCCTCAAGCACGAGGAACCCGCGCTCACCGTCATCTTCTGCCGCCTCAAGCGCGTCGTCGACGAACTCACCACCCTGCTCAACAAGCACGGCATCGACGCCTACGCCATCCACGGCGACATGCCCCAGGGCAAGCGCAACCAGGTCATGCAGCGCCTCCGCTCGGGAGACCTCTCCGTGCTCGTCGCCAGCGATCTGGCCTCCCGCGGCATCGACGTCGACGACGTCTCCCACGTCATCAACTACGACCTCCCCGAAGACCCCGAGGTGTACGTCCACCGCATCGGACGCACCGCCCGCGCCGGTCGCAAGGGCATTGCCTGGGCGCTGGTCACTCCGGATCAAGGCGAACTGCTGACGAGCATCGAACTGCTCATCAACAAGGAAATCCCGAAGATGGAGTATCCGGATTTCCAGTCCTCCGATCCGCCGCCCGGGTGGCGCAACCCCGACGAGCGTCAGGCCGGCGGCCTTCGCCTCGCCAACGCGCCCGAGGCCCCCGATGCCGCCCCCAAGGCCCCCGCCGTCACGCGGGCCGCCGCCGTGGCCAACCTCTCGGTGCCGCCCCCGGACGCCAAGCTCGACGCCTCCAAGTTCCCCGGCGGCATCGTTCCCACCAAGCTCCCCCCCCGGCGGCTCTTCGGCAAGATGCCCACCCGCGGCCGCTGACGTTCGAGCAGCCGCCGCATGGCCAAGCACATCCTCGCCATCGAGACGAGCAACCCCTCGGCGTGGACGCCCGCATCGCCCGTCAAGCCCGGCGTGGCCGTGCTCACGCACGGGCTGGCCCTGCTCGCGAGCGCAGACATCGACCCCCAAGCGGCCCACGAGGATCAACTCATGACCGCGGTCGCCTCCGCCGTGGCCAAGGCGGGCCTCGCGCCTCGCGACCTGGGGCTCGTGGCGGTCTCCACCGGCCCGGGCGGCTACACCGCCGTCCGGGTGGCCGTGACCGTGGCGAAGTTCATCGCCGAAGCGACCGGCGCGGCGTGCGTGGGCGTGCCCACGGCGCTCGCGGCAGCCCGGGCCGTCACCACCGACCGCCCCTTCGCCATCGCGCTGGCGAGCAAGCGCGAAACGGCCTTCGTGACGCGATTCGACCACGCCACCTCGCCCTCGGAGCAAGGCGACCTTCGCGACGCTTCGTGGCTGAAGAACGCCGACATCGGCATGCTGGTGGCCGACCGCTTCCTTCCCGACGCCTTCAAGGCGGCCGCGGCAACCCTCGGCATCCCGCTGGTCGAACCCGTGCTCGACGCGGCGAACGTGGCGAGGGTGGCGGTCACGCGTGAACCCGTCGATCCCACGCGACTCGAGGCCTTCTATCCCCGCGAGCCCGAGGCCGTGACCAAGTGGCGAGAACTGCACCGCTGACCTCATCCGACCCGTACCCTTGAGGTCCATGCAGGTCAGCATCATTTCCATCGGCGCACTCGCGGCCAACCCCCTCTGGGGCGAACGAGCCCCCGTCCGCACGGGCCACGCCACCACCACGCTCATCACCACGGGCAACGCCCGCATCCTCGTCGACCCCGGCCTGCCCGCGCAGGCGCTGGCCGCGCGCCTCGGCGAGCGGGTGAACATGCGCCTGGCCGACATCACGCACGTCTTCCTGACGCAGTTCCACCCCGACTGTCGCCGCGCCATCGAGGCCTTCGACGGCGCGCAATGGCTGATCGCCGAGCAGGAACGAGAGACCACCGGCGTGCACCTCGCGCAGAAGGCCAAGCACCTCGCGCAGACGGGCGATCAGGGCGACCTGCTCGAGACGCTCCGCCGCGACATCGCGATGCTGCAACGATGCCGCCCCGCGCCCGATCACCTGGCCGACAACGTCGATCTCTTCCCCCTCCCGGGCGTCACGCCCGGCCTCACCGGCCTCCTCGTGAGCCAACCTCGACACACGACGCTGATCTGCGGCGACGCCATCCCGACGCAGGAGTTCCTCGAGCAAGGCAAGGCCCCGCCCTTCTCCGTCGACGTGCAACAGGCCGGCGAGAGCTTCCAGGAGGCAGTCGAGATCGCCGACCTGCTGGTGCTCGGCCGCGACAACATGGTCGTCAACCCGACCAAGCGTCCCTTCTGAAACGACGAACCACTCGTCAGCACGCGCAACGTCTCACGACCCCACCCACACGCACGCCGCCCAAGGTGCGGACGACCGTTGCCACTCGCCGCGTCCGTGGGCTCGACCGCAAAGCCGGGCAGCGCACCACGGCTCCATCTGGTGCGCCCCAAAGCGGGCAACACATCAGCCCGCACGCACCTTCGCGAGCAAACCCACGACCCCACCAAAGCGCACGCCGCCCGGAGGGCGGACGAAGGTTGCCACGGGTGACCGAACCCGCGCAGCGGGTGAGGGAAACCCGTGGAAGGGCCTCGATCCGCGCCGCCCGCCCGCGTCCGTGGGCTCGACCGCAACCGCGGCAAATTCCGGGTCGCCCTGACGGGCTGCAGGCAACACCCGCCCCCGACACCCAAAGGCTCACACCGTGAACGTCCGCACCGTCAGCGTGTTGTTGCCGGCATTCGTGTCGGAAGCCGCGCCGCCGACGCGGGCCACGAGCGTCCATTCGCCCGCGGCGGTCGGCTTGGCCAGCAGGGCGACCCGCTCGATCTTCTGGGTCTTGCCGGGCTTGAGTTCGAGGCGACGCGAGAGGATGGTCGACGCAGCGGTCTCGACGCCCTGCGCGTCGACGTAGAAGAACTGAAGGGTGGACGTGCCCTTGAACGCACTGTTGCCCAGGTTCGTGAGGGTCACGGTCGCCCGGTCGGGCTGACCCGTGCGGGGCGAAGCGGTGAAGACGGGCGTCAGCAGCGAGAGATCGACCGTCGGCGCGTCGATGCGGATGCGACGGCCGGTCCGCAGCGTGTTGTTCGACTCGTCCACCTCGTTGACCGTCGAGTTATCGTCGAGCTTCACGATGAGCTCGTACTCGCCCGCGGGCGCGGTGGGCGCGAGCTTGAGCGCCAGCGACTTGGACTTGGACTTGCCTCGCGTGAGACTCGAGAGCGATTCGCGGCTGGCGTCGCTGGCGGGAATGTCGTTCGAGCCGTCGGTCGCACCGACCGGACGCAAGTACGCGCGAACCGTCGCGACCGCCGAACGCTCGAAGTTGGCCGTGCCGCTGTTGGCGTAGGTGAAGGCGACCGACGACTTGGGGAGAGGCGTCCCCTGCACGACCGACGCCGGCGCGGTCGCGCGGCCGATCTGCCCGCTGATGTCGCGGACGCCCGGGCCGAGCGTGACCGTGACGGGCTCGGAGACGTTGTTGGTCTCGACGGCCTCGATCACGCGGTTGGCGCGATCGATCACCGCATACAGGCGATACTGGCCGACGGGCGTGTTGGGCGGGAAGACGAGCTTGATGTCCTCGGACTCGTTCTCGCCCGCGCTGACCGTCGTCACCGTGCGGGTGCCCACCAGACGATCGACCGCGAGATTGGGCGATTCGCCCGTGACCATGAAGACCTCGACGGTCGTGCGAACCGTCGATGACGCAAGCCCGTTGTTGAAGATCGCGGCATAGAGCTTCATCTCGGTTCCTACCACGAAAGGCGTGGCGGGCGCGACCAGGGACGTGCCCAGGTCGATGCCGTTGGGCCGACCTCCTCCACCGCCACCTCCGCCGCCGCCGTTGTCGTCGCCGCCGCTGTCGTCACCACCTCCCGCGCCGCCGGCCGCGAACGTGGCATTGACCATCGCTGAACCGTTGTTGGTCTCGACCGATTCGCCCACCACGTTGGCCCGGTCGATCACGGCGTAGATCACGCCCGCCCCGGTCGCGACGGACGCGGGCACGACGAACTCGATGTCCTCCACCTCGGTCTGGCCCGGCGCCATCGCCGCGAAGGTGCGGACGCCCAAGCGAAGGTCGGTGGCGGGATTGGGCTCGGCGCCGGAGCGCACGAAGACCTCCACCTGCACCGCCGCGGAACTTGCCGCGGTGCCGACATTCGCCACGCTGACGTAGACCTTGCCTTCCCCACCCTTCACCAGCGCCAAGGCCGGCGTCGCGAGCGACACCGTGAGATCCGCGGTGCTGCCCGTGCTTCCACCACCACCACCGCCACCACCGCCACCACCAGCCTGGCCGAAGACGACGCTCACCGGCGCGGTGGTGTTGTTGGTCTCGTCGTTCTCGACGATGCGAGCATCATGGTCGACCCTGGCGTACATCTTGTACGTCGCGCCGGGCGTGATGCCCGCGGGGAGCACGAACCCGATGTCCTCGACCTCCGACTCGCCCGCCGACATCCTCGACAGCGTTCGCGTGCCAAGCAGCAGGTCGCCCGCCGGATCCAGCGTGTCGTCCGCGCTGGCGTAGAGCGCCAGGCCGATGCGAACGTCTCGCGGCGACTCGGAACCCGAGTTCAGCACGCTCACCAGCGCCACGTTCTCGACCCCCACCGGAATCACCGTCCCCGCCACCGGCGCGATCAGCGCCGCGCTGAAGTCGGCCGCCAGCTGAAGGCGGGATTCGAGGGACTCGATCGGCGAAAGCGAGCGGCTCTTCATGAGGAACTCCTGCGTGGATCCATGGCCGGGAATCGCCCGTCGGACGTCGGGCACGCGACATCTTACGGTGGCGAGGATCGTCGGCGAAGGCATCGGCACAACGTCGCCAATGGCTTCAACCGGCATCGACACCCTCGGACCCTCTATTCTATCGGACATGCCCCAGACGCCAAATCCGGCAACACCCCTCGCCCTGCCTCGCACCGTCGGCCTCCTCGCCGCCGCGGGCGTGATGATCGGCGTCACCATCGGCAGCGGCATCTACCGAACGCCCTCCGACATCGCCCGTCACGTCGACCACCCATGGCAAGTCGTCGCCGCGTGGGTCGTCGGCGGCCTCCTCTCCCTCTTCGGAGCCCTCACCTACGCGGAACTCGCCGCCGCCATGCCCCGTTCGGGCGGGCTCTACGCCTTCCTCCACCAGGGACTCGGGCCCCGCATCAGCTTCATCTTCGGCTGGACCTACATGCTCATCACCAAGCCGCTCGCGGCGGCGGGCATCGCGGTCGTCTTCGCCGAGTACCTCACGGCCCTGCTCGGTCCGGGGTATCCCCGGTGGCTGAACGACCACGTTCCGGGCGCCGCCATGCTCCAAGGACTGCTCGGCGACGCCTGGCATCACGTGGCACTCGTCTGCCTCACCCTCTCGCTGCTCACCTTCATCAACTCGCTGGGCATGCGTCTGGGCAGCGGCGTCAACCTCGCCCTCACCATCATCAAGGTCCTGTGCCTGCTCTCAATCGTCGTCTGCGCCGCCCTCGCCGCCGCAGGCCTGTTCGGCAGTGCCCCCGACATCACGCCCCCCTCCCTCGCCGCGACATCGCCCACCACCCTGCTGGCGCTCGCCCCGGTCCTCAGCGCGGTCCTCTGGACCTACGACGGCTGGGCCGACGTGGGCTCGATCGCGGGCGAAGTGAAAGACCCCCAGCGAACCCTTCCCCGCATCTACATCGCGGGCACCTTGGGCCTCATGGCGATCTATCTCGCCGTCAACCTCGCGTATCTCTCCGCCCTGGGTCTCGAGGAGATGCGATCCTCCGAAGCCGTCGCGGGCGACGCGATGAAGCGACTCGTCGGCCCGTGGGGCGCCACGGCCGTCGTCCTGTTCGTGCTCCTCTCGACCCTGGGATCCACCCACGCCTCCATCATGACCGGCGCCAGGGTCACCTTCGCCCAGGCCCGCGACGGCCTGCTCTTCCGCGGTCTTGGCGCCATCCACCCCACGCGGCACACGCCGCACGTGGCCCTCTGGACCCAGCTGGCGCTCAGTTGCCTGTGCACCATCTTCTTCCGACAGTTCGAGAACCTCGCCGGCGGCTTCGTCTTCACGATGTGGATCTTCTACGGCCTCGGAGGCGTCGCAATGCTCCGCCTTCGACGCACGCAGCCCGAGCTCGAACGCCCCTACCGCTGCGTCGGCTACCCCGTCGTCCCGCTCGTCTTCATCGCGGCCGCCGCCGGCATGACGATCCTGCAGGTGCTCGACACCCTGCACGCACCGGTCTCCCAGGGCGAACTCCCGCCCTGGGCGAGGCTCGCCATCTTCGGCGGCATTCTCGTGCTGGGGTGGCCCGCGTACGACCTCTGGCGCCGCTGCACCAAGCCCGACGCCACGCCATCCTGAGCGCCGCCAAGCCGCCCGATTCATCCAAACGACATGCCCGTCTCGAGATCGGTCATCCGCCACCTGAGGGCGCGGCAGATCCGAAAGAGCACGGGCAGGGCGACATCCTCGTCGTTGACCGACACCATGCCCTGCGTCACCGGATCGACGCTCGTGGGCAACTCGATCACGAATCCCGGTCCGTACAGCCGCCGGGTGGTCGTCGACTTCTCCGGCGCACCATCGGGCGCGGTGTTGAAATCCGCCAGCGACTCGCACACCTGACGCACGCTCCCGAGCGGACGCATCACGCCCTCTCCGCCCTGCTCGGTGCTGCTGAGCGCAAGTTGTCGACGTCGTCGTGCCATGGGATCAGGGTTGCTCCTCTCCCTCATCCTCCTCGATGCCCGGGACCTCGTCCTCAAGGCCCGGGACCTCGTCCTCAAGGCCC
>JBAXFU010000130.1:0-7245 GCA_037139735.1 Phycisphaerae bacterium | reverse complement strand
GTGACCTGGCTGAGCCCGCCATGGGCCGGGAACGACCCCTCCACCATCGAGTAAAGGACCGCGCCGGCGGCGTAGAGGTCGAACCGCGACCCGTCGACCTCGTGGACCTTGACGCCCTGCAGCGCGCGCCGCACGAGTTCGGGATCGCGGAAGTACTCGGTGCCGTGCGTGGTGAGGGTCATCGAGCTGCGAAGGCTCGAGACCAGGCCGAAGTCGACCAGATGCGCGCGGCCGTCGCCGCCCGTGGCGACGATGATATTGTCGGGCTTGACGTCCTTGTGCCAGAGCCCGCCTCGGTGATAGGCGCCCAGCGCCTCCACGACGTCGATGGCGTATCCCAGCACGGCGGCGAGTTGCTCGGCCCCAAGACCGTCCGCGGGGCAGCAGGCGTGAAGCCGCCTGGTGACCTGCGCCAGGCTCTCGCCGGGCACGTAGGGCATCACGTAGAAGAAGCGTTCCTGCGTGAGTTCATGATCGAGGATCAGGCCCAGTCGCCTCGCGGCGTCGAGCGAGCGGCTTTCGCGGACGATCTGCGGGAGCGTGCTTCCCTCGGAGAGCGAGAAGCTCTTGATCACGACCTTGCCGGGCGTGAAGCCGTCGCGACGGAGCGATTCGGCCTTCTTCGCGTCGGGCTCGGCGATGTAGAGCCGCGCGCCGCTGCCGCCGGGCGTGAGCGTGCCCACGATCTCGTAGCCGTCGAAGTTCGCCCTGCGCGACGACGGGACCGGACCGGGGACGTTCGGCCCCGGGGCCGCCGCGACGACTTCAGGGAATCGCCGCTCCAGGCCTTCGGTGAGTCCGCCAAGGAAGAGGAACCTCGCGGGGTGTCCGATGCACACGCGGTAGAGGCACGCGATCGCGCGGTACACCTCGTCGCCGGAGGCTCGCCAGAAGTGGCGTGCCGCCTCCCAGCGTCCGATCACGACGGCTCCGAGCATCAGCGGCACGTACAGCAGCGACAGCAGCAGCGATCCGATCAATCGCAACACGTCGACAAAGACTCCGGCGATGAAGCGACCGACATGGGCCAGGAGCCACACGACGCCCCCGACGAGCGGCACGAGCACCACGGCCGCCACGACGAGGGCGGCGATCAGCGCGAGCAGGCCGAGCAGGGAGATGCCGAGGGTGTTCATGGCAACAGGACTCCGTCGGGGCGGGGCACCGCGACATCACTCGAGCCGGGCGGACTGGTCGGCCCTTCGCAACTCGGCCTGCCGGTGATGGATCTCGGCCACGGCCTCGTCGAAGAGCTGATCGTCGGCGGCGACCGCATCCTGTTTGGGAGTCAGGTCGATTCCGTTTCGCGCGGCCTCGTCGAGTTCCTCCTGCGTGAACGAGTAGGTCCGAATGACGTCGGCGAGCTTGCCCCGGAGGATCTCCCGCACGCGAGCGGCGCGACGGCTCACCGTGGGCTCGCTGATGCCCAGGGCCGACGCGACATCCTTGCCGGGCTTTCCCTCGAGCACGCGCATGGTGTAGATGGAAAAGTCGGTGAAGTCGGCCTCCTTGCCGGCGGCGACCACGGCCGCGACGACCTTGGCCGCGAAGACCTGCTGTTCGTACTGGGCGTCGACGGCGACGCCCGGGGCGGCGGCCATCCACTCCTCCTCGAGGGACGACGCCTTGCGCGAACCGCCCCGCTTGCTCGCCCCCCGCCGGTCGAGTTCGTCGCTGAGCACATGCCGGGCGATGGCGAGCAGCCACGTGGAAAACCGGGCCCCGCGGGCGGGGTCGTAGCGATCGATCGACTCCGAGAGGGCGGCGAGCGTCTCCTGCGACAGGTCCCGGACGGTCTCGACGCCGATGCGTCCCTTGCCCCACTTCGAGAGTTGGGCCCGAACGACGGGGCCGAAGACCTCCCACAGCTCGAACCACGCCGCTTGATCGTTGGATCGCAGGCGCTTGACGAAGCCGGTGGTCAGGGGCGTGAGCATGCCGTTACTTTATTCCGACGTGGAGGATCACTCCGACGTCGCGGGACGTCACGGGCGAGTCGATCCCGGGCGTCTGGTTGGTGAAACCGATCGACGGGTTTCCCCAAGAACCCCGCGACGCCTCTTCCGGACGTGACGCGGCGGCGGATCGCGCGTGTGTCGCGACGCCCGGGAACAAGCGGAAGGCGGCGTCCTGGAGATCCACCCATGTCGTGCGGCAAGCACCTCGTCCGTTACGCCGTCATCGCCGGCCTGGTCGGCGGCACCGCCGCGCTCGTGGCCGGCCCCGAGCGGCTCGGCGCGCTCTTCACCCAGTTCCGCAGCATGATCAACTCGAAGATCGACGGGGCCATCGAGGATCCCGTCGCCCTCCGCATGCAGATGCGGCAGCTCGAAGGGGAGTACCCCACGCGGATCGCCGAGGTCCGGGGCGACCTGGCCGAAGTGCGTCAGCAGATCTCGCAACTCAAGCGCGAGCAGGCCGTGTCCGAGCGAGTGGTGGGCCTGGCCATCGACGACCACGCGCAGATGCAGGACCTCCTGACCAAGGCCCATGCGACGCAGGCCTCGGTCTCCCTCGCCTCCGAGGGCGGCGACGCCTCGCCGCACGTCATCCGCGTGGTCTTCAACGGCGAGTCGCTGGATCTGCGGCAGGCCGTCGCGCGTTCGACGCAGATCCAGCAGGTTCGTGCCGCGTATTCCGGCCGCATCGGCGAGATCGAGCGAGATCTCGCGTACCTCGCCCAGCAGGAGTCGCGGCTGGCCCAACTCTCCGAGCAACTGGGCAACGAGCATCAGGAGTTCCAGGCGCAGATGTGGCAGATGGACCGCCAGGTCGACTCCATCGCCCGCAACGATCGCCTGATCGCGGTCATGGAGAAGCGTCAGCAGACGCTCGACGAGCAGAGTCGCTACGAGGCCGGAAGCCTCGACCAGCTCGCGGGCCGCTTTGCCGACATCCGCGCCAAGCAGGAGGCGAGGCTCGAACTGCTCGGCCAGGCCTCGAACGCGGTCCGTTACGAGGACCGCGCCAAGGTCGACATCGACGCTCGCGACCTGCTCGCCAAGCCCGCGCCCAAGCCCAAGGTCATCGAGATCACGCCCGACGCGGCCGCGCCGACGCCCGCCAAGTCCGTGGTGCTCGGCCGCTGAACCCCGACACGACGACGCCCACCCTTCGCGCCGCCTGACGCCGGGCTCGCCACCGCGTCGCCCCCCGCGCCGGCGGCCCTTTCATTCCTTCGCCGCCGCGGCGAACGCCACGGGACTGCGATAGCCGTCGCGGTCGTACGCCCGCACGCCGATGAAGACGTTGTCCTTGTTGAGGGGCAGACGCACCGAGGTGGCGGCGCCGACGTCGAGGGAATGACGCCACTGCCAGTCCGTCGTCGCTCGCCAGACCACTTCATACCCGGCCACGTCGGGCTCGGGAGGGGCCGTCCACGCCAGTTGCGTCGTCGAGTCGAGCGACGCGGTGATGATGCGGGCGTTGAGCGGCGGACGGGGCGCGTTGGCCGCGTGCACGAGCGCGGCGAGATTGACCCTGGCGACGTCGGCCAGGTAGCCGGCGTCGACGAACCGCGAGACGTCCCCGTGCTCGCCGTCCTCGCGGCGTTCCACGCCCACGTGCTGACGCGAATACTCCTCGTGAAGCGTGGTGAATCGCACCGCCGGGAATCCGGCGTCGTTGAAGGCCGCGTGGTCGCCGCCTCGCAGGAATCGATCCTGCCGGAAGACGAGCGTGGGCTCCACGGCCAGTCCCTCGCGGGCGGTGACGAAGGCGATGAATCTCGCCAGCTGCCGGCTGGGCGAGTCGTTCTCGGCCGAGAGGGATCGGATGGTCGCCAGATCCGCCGCGCCGGGCCGTCGGGGAAGCCCTTCCGAAAAGACTCGGACCACCCGACGGGGGTCGGGCCCCTGCGCCGCCCGCACGGCGTCGTCGGACGGTGGTGCGCCTTGCGGCCACGAGTTCGGGTCGATCGCTCGAGCGGCGGGAGACGGATCGCCCACGATGTCGTTGTTCAGGACGCCCATGACGACATACGGCGAGGTCGACGCGATGTTCTGGGCGTGCGCCGCGGCGCCGAGCAACCCCTGCTCCTCGCCGGAGGTGCAGAGGAAGACCACCGTCGACTCCAGCGGCCGCAGCGCGACGATCCGGGCCAGCTCCATGACCAGCACGGTGCCGGAGGCGTCGTCATTGGCGCCGGGCGCCGGACCGCTCGCGTCCATCACGTCGGCGTTGCGGCTGTCGTAGTGCCCCACCACGTAGTACGCGCGGCTCGCGGCCTCCTTCATCGTCCCCGGCATCACCGCCACCACGTTGCGAACCCTCGCGCCGCCCGGCACGCGCACCCCCGGCGGCACGTCGAACGACTCGATGCGGGTTTCCAGGGGCGGACTGGTCCGCGGCGTCGTGTCGAGGGATCGCTTGATCCAGTCGGCCGCGGCATCGATGCCTCGGCCGGGCGTCTGGCCGCTCGAGAGCAGGTGACGGGTGCCGAATCCCTCGAGGGCGCGGACATCGCCGATCAGGCGATCCGCACTCACCTCGGCGAGCCACGCCCGAACGCCGGGAACGGGGCCGTCGACGCCGACCGACCCCAGCGAGAGGAGCACCGCGAGCGACAGCATCATCATGGCCGAGTGTAGCGACGACCCTCGACGCACTTTCGTCGCGGCGAGCCCGACGGACGCGCAATAATGCCCACGACCGAACGGCGGCATGCGCCGCCCGCCTCGTCCGACACCTTCAGGGAATCACCGCATGACCTCCATCGTCTCGACGTTCCTCGCCGCGGCGGCCGCCTGCTCCCTGGGACTTGCCGCGGGCGCGGAGAACGCCTCTTCGGGCACGTCCTCGCCGATCAAGGCCCTCCTCATCACCGGCCACAACAATCACAACTGGAAGTACACGAGCCGCGTGCACGCGGAGACGCTCGAGGCGACGGGCCGCTTCGAGGTGACGATCACCGACGATCCCGCGGCCACGCTGGCCGACGCCGCGGCGGTGTCGGCGTATCAGGTCTTCGTCCTCGACTACAACGACATGCAGGCGTCGAAGCGTTGGGGCGAATCGGCGGACCGCAACTTCGAGGCGGCGGTGAAGGGCGGAACTGGCGTGGTGGCGATCCACTCGGCGAACAACGCCTTCAAGGGATGGGCGGAGTACGAGCGAATGCTGGGCCTGATGTGGCGGGACGGCACCGGTCACGGCCAGTATCACGCCTTCGACGTGACCTGGACCGATCCAGGTCACCCGATCACGAAGGGCATGCCCGCCATCACGCGGCACAAGGACGAACTCTACCACAACCTGGTCAACAGCCAGCACGCCGAGTACACGCTGCTCGCCAAGGCCTTCTCGGACAAGGCCACGGGCGGCACGGGCAAGGACGAGCCGATGGGCTTCACGCTCTCGTACGGCAAAGGACGCGTCTTCGCGACGCCGCTGGGCCACGTCTGGGAGAACGCCATCGAGACCAAGGGCACCGTGTGCGACCCTCAGTTCCGCACGTTCATCGCCCGGGGCGCGGAATGGGCCGCCACCGGCGAGGTGACGCTCGGACCGACCTGGCAGGATGTTCGCCGCCACAACACGCTCAGCGCCCAGGAGCAGGCGGCCGGGTGGACGCTGCTGTTCGACGGGACGTCGGCGACGGGCCTGCGAGGGTTCCGCAAGCAGGCGATGCCCGGGAAGGGCTGGACGATCGCCGACGGCGAACTCCGGGTGCAGTCCAAGGGGGGCGGCGGCGACCTGGCGACCGCCGAGGAGTACGCGGACTTCGAGTTCGCGTGCGACTGGAAGGCGGCGCCGGGGGCCAACAGCGGCATCATGTACCGCTGCGACGAGAAGCACGACTATCCGTGGCTCACGGGTCCCGAGATGCAGGTGCTCGACGACGCGGGCCATCCGGACGGCAAGAAGCCCCAGACCCGGGCGGGCACGCTCTACGACATCATTCCGTGCGCCGCGGACGTGGCACGGCCCGCGGGCGAGTGGAACCACGCCCGCGTGGTCGCGAAGGGCACCCGGCTCCAGCACTTCCTCAACGGCATCAAGGTGGTCGACATCGACACCGCGAGCGACGAGTACAAGGACGCGTGGAAGAAGAGCAAGTGGCCGTCGATGCCCACCTACGGCACCACCGCCTCGGGGCACATCTGCCTGCAGGATCACGGCGACGACGTGGCTTTCCGCAACATCAAGGTGCGTCGGCTGAAGTGACGCGAAAGGGCAAGCCGGACGGCCTATCGTTGCGGCTCTCCGAGAACCCTTCCATTCCCCGACCGTGGATCCCGACCGCCATGACCCGTGATGACATCTTCGCGAAGATCCGTTCCGTGCTCGTCGACGCCCTCGCGGTGGACGACGACGAGGTGACCATGACGTCGGTGCTCACCACCGACCTGGGCGCCGAGTCGATCGACTTCCTCGACATCGTCTTCAAGCTCGAGCAGGCCTTCGGGATCAAGATCCCTCAGGGCGAGCTCTTCCCCGAGAACATCGCTCAGGATCAGCGGTACGTGCAAGCCGGCAAGGTCACGCCCGAGGGACTCGCGCTGCTCAAGAGCCGCATGCCGCACGTCGACTTCGGCGGCTTTGAGTCCAATCCCGTGCTGAAGAACATCGGCACGCTCTTCACGGTCGAGACGCTGGTTCGCTTCATCGAAGGCAAGCTCGCCAAGCAGTGACCGCGATTGGCGGGCCGCGATTGGCGGGCCGCGAGTTCAGGAGGCGCGTCGCATGCGGTGGATGTGGATCGATCGCATCGTCGAACTGGTTCCTCGCGTCCGCATGGTCGCGGTGAAGAACGTCTCGATGGCGGAAGAGCACCTGCACGACCACTTCGCGGCCGCCGGTGGACGGGACGCGATGCCGCTGATGCCGGCTTCGCTGATCATCGAGGGGATGGCACAGACCGCGGGGATCCTCGGCGGCCACGCGGGCGGATTCCGCGAGAAGGTCATCCTCGCGAAGGTGAGCAAGGCGGAGTTCGCGGCCGAAGCCGTTCCCGGCTGCACGCTCCGCTACACGGCGACGATCAACCAGTTCGACGCGAGCGGCGCGAGCACCTCGGGCGTCGTGGACCTCATCGATCCCGCCTCGCCCGAGACCCCGCCCGTGCGGATCGGCTCGGTCGACCTCATGTTCAGCCACATCGACCAGAACATGGCCGGCACGGAGTTCCCCAAGGAGAACTTCGTCTTCTCCAGCACGTTCAAGACGCTGCTGCGGATGTCGGGTGTCGCCGAACAAGCGGGGTAAGCCGGCTGGGGCCGCGGGGTAAGCCGGCTGGGGCCGCGG
>JBAXFU010000129.1:0-7313 GCA_037139735.1 Phycisphaerae bacterium | reverse complement strand
CGCCTGGGCTTCACCGCCGCCGCCATCAGCCCCAAAGGCGGCATCTTCCGAGGCCAATCCGCCCTCATCTCCCTCGCCAAGCCCACCGACGAACCGAGTGCCTCCAAGCCCGCCGCCTACCGCGACCCCATCTACCAGTCCGTCGCCATGGACTTCTCCGGTGGCGGCTACCCCGACTCCCAGATGGGCGCCATCGCCGTCATCCGCCAAACCCTCGGCGATGCCCAGTGGCAAGCCGCCCGCCGCCAATCCGGCGCCTTCGCCGGCCCCGCCAATGCCCTCGACCCCCTCTTCAAGTCCCCCTGGCTCTTCCAGAGCGACTCCGACCTCGACCTCTTTCGCATCAAGGCCATCGCCGACGAGTTCCGCCTCAATCACCTCCTCATCCTCGGCAGCGGCACCGAATACCGCCGCCCCGGTGGCATCCCTGCCGGCTCCACCCTCCTCCTCCCGCTCAACTTCCCCAAAGCCCCCGATGTGAGCTCGCTTGCCAAACAGGAAAGCGTCGACCTCCGCGACATGATGGCCTGGGAACAAGCACCCACCAACCCCCGTCGCCTCAACGCCTTGGGTGTCGAGTTCGCCCTGACCACCGCCCGCCTCCAGAACCGAGGCGACTTCTGGTCGAGCCTCCGCCTCGCCGTCCGCCACGGGCTCGACGAGAAGGTCGCGATCCAAGCGCTCACCACCCGCGCCGCCGCCGCCCTCAACGCCTCCGACCTCATGGGCACGCTCGAGAAGGGCAAACTCGCCAACATCGCCGTCTTCGACGGCCCCGCCCTCGGCAAGAACGCCGACAACAAGGACTCCAAGCTCAGAGGCGTCTGGATCGACGGCGCGTGGCATGAAGTCGCCACCATCCCCGTCTCCTTCGAAGGCACCTGGGATGTCGCCATCCCCGCCGACCCCAGGCCCATCACCCGCCGCCTCGAGATCGACCGCGACAACGGCATCACCATCCATCGTGACGGCAAGCAGGTGAAGGCCTCCAAGGTCGAAGCCGCCACCGGCCGCCTCAGCTTCGTCTTCGATCACGACGCCCTCGATGGCGAAGAAGGCACCTGCTCCATGATGGCCTTGGTCGCCGCCGCCGAAGGTGGCGCGTCGCCCGCCATCATGACCGGCATCGGCATCAGCGGCACCGGCAAGCGCTACGAGTGGACCGCCACCCGCCGCCCCAAGTCCCTCGCCGGCCTCTGGCCCTTCATCCCCGTCCGCCCCGTCGGTGATGCCACCCACCTCATCGCCTTCAACGACCAGAACGAACCCGTCGCACGCGCCACCTCCGCCACCGTCACGCCCGTCACGCCCGAAGCCCTCGCCTATGACGGTTCCTCCGTGAGCTTCAAGCTCGGAGAGACCCCGCTCGCCGGCTCGATCGATTGGACGTCGCCCGCCACGCCGCGAATCACCGTCAAGGCCGGCGACTCAACATGGACCGCCGCTCGCCGCGACCTCAACCCCTTCAAGGGCACCTGGCGCGTCACCTCCTACGACGGCAAGCCCGTCGCCGGCGACAAGGATCTAGCGCAGCGCACCCTCCTGCTCGCCATCACCGCCGACAACGTCACCATCACCAGCACCACCAAGGGCAAGCCGCCCGTCGTCGTCAAGGCCAAGGACGTCAAGTTTGAGGCGACCTCCACGCCCAAGACGGATGCCCCCAAGCCCGCGCCTGCCCCGGCCGCCGGCGACGCCCCGCCCGCCGACGCCAAGCCCCCGTCGACCCACGTCCTCTCCCTCACGTTCACGCACGATCTCGCCCCCCTCGGCGGCGAAGGCACCTCCACCGACACCGTCTCCATCGACTTCAACCCCGAACCCGACAAGGACATCATCCGCGGCACCAGCGCCCTCAGCGCCGGCGGCACCCACGCCTACGAAGCCGTTCGCACCGATGACCCCAAGTCCGACGACGAACGCTCCATCGCCGACATCCCCGAGCAACTCCCAACGCCCTTTGGTCCCTACGGCTTCACCGAACAACCCGAACAACCGACCCACCTCATCATCTCCAACGCCACCATCTGGACCAACGACGCTGCAGGCATCATTCCCAAGGGCTACGTCTACGTCCGCTCCGGCAAGATCGCCATGGTCGGCGCAGGTGATCCCTCCATCGCCGTCCCCCAAGGTGAACGCAGCGTCTTCATCAACGCCGAAGGCCGCCACCTCACGCCCGGCATCATCGACTGCCACTCCCACACCGGCATCAGCGGCGGCGTCAACGAGGGTGGCCAAGCCGTCACCGCCGAATGTCGCATCGGCGACGTCACCAACCCCGACGCCGTCAACTGGTACCAGCAACTCGCCGGCGGCGTCACCGCCGTCAACTCCCTCCACGGCTCCGCCAACGCCATCGGCGGCCAGTCCCAGACCAACAAGATCCGCTGGGGCTGCGCCGCCCCCGATGACATGCACTTCGAAGGCGCCATGCCCGGCATCAAGTTCGCCCTGGGCGAAAACCCGCGCCGCGCCAACGGCGGCGGCGACAACTCCCGCTACCCCGCCACCCGCATGGGCGTCGAGATGCTCATCCGCGATCGCTTCACCGCCGCCGCCGAATACATCGCCTCGCGATCAAGGCCCGACTTCCGCCGCGATCTCGAACTCGAACCCCTCGCCCAGGTCCTCGAGGGCAAGCGACTCGTCCACTGCCACTCCTATCGCCAGGACGAGATGCTCATGCTCGCCCTCGTCGCTCGCGATTTCAAGTTCCGCATCGGCACCTACCAGCACGCCCTCGAGGGTTACAAGGTCGCCGACGCCGTGCGAGACCACTCCGGCGGCGCATCGGGATTCGCCGACTGGTGGGCCTACAAGGTCGAAGTGCAGGACGCCATTCCCGAGGCCTTCCCCATCATGGCCGAGCAGGGCGCCGTCGTCAGCTACAACTCCGACAGCAATGAAATGGCCCGCCGCCTCAACCTCGAAGCCGCCAAGGCCGTCAAGTACAGCGGCGTGAGCGACGAGGACGCCCTCAAGTACGTCACGCTCAACCCCGCTCGCCAACTCAAGATCGATCAACGCGTCGGCGCCATCGAGGAAGGCAAGGACGCGGATCTCGCCCTCTGGTCCGCCTCGCCGCTCTCCGTCTTCAGCCGCTGCGAATCCACGTGGGTCGACGGTCGCCGCCTCTTCTCCGTCGAGCAGGACGCCTCCTTGCGGGCCAACGTCAAGGCCGAACGCATGCGATTGATCCAGAAACTCCTCGTCGGCAACAAGAAGAAGGACGCGCCCGCCGCCGACGATGCCAAGGCATCCCCCTCCGATCAACCCCGTCCCGAAGGCGGTCGTCGTCGTCGCGGCAGGCCGCCCCAGGAGGGCGACGCCTCGCACGATGCGACCGACGAGGCGGCCGAGGCCATCAAGCGGTACTACATCGACCTCCACAACTTCCGCCACTTCAACCAGCAAGGCATCTGCGGCTGCGACATCATGCGTTGAGCACGGCCCTCCCCTCCCGCCACCGAGTCACCCCCCATGCGAACCACGCTCCTCGCCGCCCTCTCCCTGCTCGCCTCCACGCTGACCGCGCCGGCGCAGGACCTCACCGTCAAGGCGCCGCCCCAGTCCTCCCCCGTCGCCATCGTCAACGCCGCCATCCACCCCGTCTCGCGCGAACCCATCGACCGCGGCTGGATCCTCTTCGAACACGGTCGAATCACCTCGCTGGGCGCAGGTGATGCCCCGGCCCTGCCCCAAGGCACGCAGGTCATCGACGCCAAGGGGCAACGCCGCGTCTACCCCGGTCTCGTCAGTCCGTACACGCAACTCGGCCTCACCGAGATCCAGGCCGTGCCGCAAAGCATCGACACCACCGAGGCCGACCAGATCGCGCCCGAGGTCGTCGCCGCCACCGCCGTCAATCCCGATTCCACGCTCATCCCCGTCACCCGATCCAACGGCATTCTCACCGCCGCCGTCTTCCCCGTCGGCGGGCTGGTCAGCGGCCAAGCCAGCGTCATCCGCCTCGACGGCTGGACCACCACCGACATGACCATCCGCCGCACCATCGGGCTGTCGCTCAACTGGCCCAACATGCGCACCTTCACCGCCTGGTGGATGAACGAAAGCGAAGACGATCAACTCAAGACCATCAAGCGATCGACCGACGCCATCGACCGCATCTTCGAGACCGCCAAGGCCTACGCCGCCGCCAAGGCCGCCGACCCCTCCGCGCCCACCGACCTTCGATGGGAAGCCATGCGGCCACTCTTCGCGAAAGGCAAGGAACAGGCCCGCCTCTTCATCCGCGCCAACACCGTCGACCAGATCATCGCCGTCGCCGCCTTCGCGAAAAAACACTCGCTCCGCGTCGTGCTCATCGGCGGTCGCGAGGCGCCCCTGTGCGCCTCGATCGTCAAGGACGCCGGCATGCCCGTCATCGTGCTCGGCACCCACAACCTGCCCCGCCGCGACGATGAGGCCTTCGACGAACCCTTCACGCTGCCCCTTCGTCTCCATCAGGCCGGCATCCTCTTCGCCATCAGCCACAACGACGACACCGCCCACGAACGCAACCTCCCCTATCAGGCGGCCATGGCCGCGGCATTCGGACTCTCCCGCGAAGTCGCCCTGCGAAGCATCACCCTCGATGCCGCCGCCATCGCCGGCGTCGACGACGAAGTCGGTTCGCTCGAACCCGGCAAGGCCGCCACGTTGATCCTCACCAACGGCGATCCGCTCGAAGTCGTCACCAAGATCGATGCCGCCTTCATCGACGGCCGTCGAATCGACCTCTCCAACAAGCAGACCAAGCTCGCCGAGAAGTACCGCGAACGCTACCGCCAAGCCAAGTGATCCCCCCCCAGTCACGCTCCCCCCGACGCATCAGGCTCGTGAACATCCGGTTATCGCCCCATGCGGGCGTTGACCCTGCCGTCTGGGAGGACGCATGGGCGTCCGTTGTCACTCCCGACTTTGGGGACTATTCCAGACCATTCTCACTTGTGTCGATGACGCTGCTGATGACCGTGGAGTTTCCATTCGGTGACCGCCGACCGGGACCGGGCCCTGCCAACGCCGACGGTCGCCGCTCCGGACGCGTGCGGCTGCACGGAATCGTCTCCACCATCGGCACCGTGCTCGATCTCTCCGTCAGCGGCATGCGGGTCCGCTGTGCCGCGAGAGTTCCCGCCATCGGCGCCGCCGTCACCACCATGATCTCCACGCCCGACGGTCCGCTCGAGGTCGTCGGCACCGTGGTCTGGACCCGAAAGTGCGGCTGGATCACCCACGAGGCGGGCATCAGGTTCGGACAAACCTCCCCACCCGTGCGGGAAGCCCTCACGCGACTGGCTCGAATGGCCGGCAAGGAAGCCGACTGGCACTGACCCCATCAGTCATGCCCGCGACGCCCCCGCGCCGATGATCCCATCATGAAGATCCTCCAGGCCGTCGGCCTTCTCGCCGTCATCGCCGTTCCGCCTGCCCCTGCGCAGCCCCCACGCGATCACGCCCCCGCGACCCGCACCCAAGGCAACGCCGCAGGATCAATCGACCTTCGCCCACGTTTCCAGGTCGGCAAGCCGCAACGCTTTCACCTCACGCTCACAAGCCGCGGCAAGGACGTCACGCCCGCCGCCGCCGGCGCGCCCTCCACGACCACCGACACCTCCATGTCGCAGGAGATCGACATCTCCATCGTCGCACGCGAGGTCGATCCCCAGACCGGCTCGAAACTCGATCTCGTCTACGAATCGCTCAAGCTCTCGATGAAGACCCCCGACGGCGAGCAAGTCACCCTCGACACCGCCTCTAAGGACAAGAACGATCCCCTCGCCGGACTGCTCGCGCCCCTCGCCGGTCTGAAGGTGGCCATCGACATGGACAAGGACGGCAACATCACCTCCATGGACGCCGGGACGCCCATGGACCCAGCCGCCCTGCTCGGTGCCGGCGGCGGTGGTGGCAACAGCCCCTCCATCAACGCCGCCGACCTCGTGCGCAACCTCCTCGGCCCCGTCACCACCACATCCAAGAGCCCCGGTCAGGCCTCCGTCGGCGAATCCTGGACCACTCAGGACACCATCGACGCCGCGTGGGGTCGCATGCGACTCTCCACCACGCACACGCTCTCATCGCATCGAGGCAATGTCGCCACCATCGACACCCGCGGCATCTTCGCCTTGACCCCCGCCTCGGCGACCAGCCCCGCCCCCGTCATCCGCGACAGTGCCTACGCCGGCCGCACCGCGTGGAACACCGAAGCCCACATGCTCGACGAGATGACCCTCAAGCAACGCCTCGTCGTCGACAAGGGAACCGCCGGCACGAGCACGCAGGACATGGACGTCAAGGTCAAGCGACTCAGTCGCTGAATCCGCCGTCCTCACGCGCCTCGAGAAGTCGCCGACTCGCCCGTCGGGGTCCACGCCATGCCGCACTCAGGGCATGCCGCATGCTTCAGTCCATCGAGCGGGTAGCCGCATCCCGGACACGCTCGGGCCTTGAGCACCACATGGATCCTCAGCCCGCAGTGATCACAATCGTCGCCACCCGTCTTGAGACGCTGTTGGTGCGAACACCTCGGGCATGCGAACTCGAACTCGCGGATGGGCACGTCGACGAGGCCCGACGCCCGAACCTCAAGACCCCGAAGCACCGCCACCGCGATCATGCCGCAGACCGTGACGATGCTCGACGCCCCCACCAGTCGACCCAACTCGATCACGCTCCCTGACGACCAACCGATCCACGTCGCGAGAATGATGAACGAGGCGGTCGCGAAGGCCGATCCGATCGTGATCCGACGAATCCACTCGCCGCCACGATTCAGCGGCACCAGCAACAGCAGGTTCGTGAACGCGAAGAACACACCGGCGACCACGAGCGTCACGTACCAGTTGTCCAACGGGTCCACGCCCATCCACACCACCAGGATCATGCCGATGGCCGCGATCAATACGCCAATCCATCGCCAATGGCGGCCGTCCCTCGCGTCGAGATTCACCAGGCAAGCGACCATCACGACGATCGGCCACGCCATGGACCCCGCAAGCTCAAACCATCGATCTCGATCGAGGTGCAGTTGATCGGCCCATATGACGAGCAGCGCGAGCACCCACTCGACCAGACAACACGCCACGGCCACACACCCCGCCGTGCGATGCCTGCTGAGCGACCAAAGCAGCATCGACGCGTAGATCACGATCGATGCGCCCGCCGTCGCCATCGCGGTGCCCCACACCATCCAGAAGAGCGACGGTTGCACCAGCGGCAACCGGTCCCACCAGATCGACACCACCGCCATCAGGAACGACATGAGCGTCAACGCCATGCCCGTCAGTCCCGCCGTGCGCGTCTGGGCA
>JBAXFU010000128.1:0-7347 GCA_037139735.1 Phycisphaerae bacterium | reverse complement strand
GGGCCTTCGGCACGTACCGCCGCGGCGATGGTCTTCGATTCGACCCGGCAGGTGGTGGTCATGTTCGGGGGCAACACGTCCGACTCCAGCAGTGAAACCTGGGAGTGGGACGGAACAACGTGGACTCGTCCGTCCTACGGAGGTCCAACGCGCAGAAGTAGCCATGCGATGGCCTACGACTCGGGCCGACAAACCATCGTTCTCTATGGCGGCTACACGGGGTTCTCGCGTCCCCCAGCCGAAACGTGGGAACTGGCGGATCGATGCGTCTCGCCTCGAATCGTGGAGCAGCCAATCGACCAGTTCGTGGGTGTTGACACCCCCGTCGCCTTTGTCGTCGAGGCGACCCCGGGACTCGATTGCGCATCGCCTGAAGCATTGACCTATCAGTGGCAGCGCCGTAACCCGATAGTGGCGGATCCGTCCGCCGCCGGCGCCTGGATCGATCTCACGGACGGCGGCGGTTTCTTCCATACGCGCTCTGCGGCGTTGTTGATCGCTCGCCCAACACCGGGACTGGCGACGGGCTATCGCTGCATCATCGGCGCGGGGTGCGTGTGCCGATCCGGCCATACGGCCTTCACGGTAACCGAACTGGTCAACTTCAGCGTGTCGTGTCCAGCCGACTTCAACGCCGATGGCGGCGTGGACTTCGGCGACGTCGAGTCGTTTTTCGAGCGGTGGGAGAACGGCTGCTGACGCCGGCAACCACCACGATCGATCACGTCGAACTCCGCCGCGTTTCGAATCCGCCGTGAACCGCGCGCAGCAGGGACGGAGATTCCACGGCTCTGCGATCGGATGGGGCGGGCGCGCAGCGCGCCAAACGGCTGATTTCCGTTCGGGCGCGAACAATCACGCGTGCCGCTGACTCACAGCCATTCGTTCAGCGAACTCAAGTACGCCCTACGGCACGTGGCGGCGGCGTTGGGCCACGCGTGGGTCGCGGAGCGAGCCGGAGTGTCCCGGCGAGCGGTGAGCGCGTGGCTGCGCGATGATCGGGTCGGAAGCCTCGCCTTCGCCGAGAAGGTGGCTCGCGCCTGCGGATACGCCATCGTCGTCACGACCGTGAAGACCAGCGACTACGGATCTCGGCTGCGGCTGATGGATCCGCGGCGGAAGCCGCGACGGCTCCGCCCCCTGCGACAGAACCTGCCGCCGGCCTGATGTGATTATCGAATCTCGACGACATTCGTTGACGCATTTGTAGAGGTACATGCGACGTCATATTTGTGACTCCTGGCCCGCATGCGAGCGCAACCGACAGCCCGATAGACCGAGGACAGAGATCGTCGAAAGCCTCACAACATGCAGTCAAATGACGTTTTTGACGCAATCGTTCGCGAATCGTGCTTACGACTATCCACACGTCACCCACGGCCGCCACCTAAGTTGCGATGACGTGCTGGACAGCCTCCGTACAGGCTTGCTATGTTCTGCACGGCCACGCGGCAGGAAGCCCGGGGCTGCGTGCATGCGACACGCACTTTCAAGTCGATACGTCGAAACCCACAGGCTGTGGCCCAGAGGAACGGATTGCCATGGGTAGTGCCTCAACTCTCGAAGATCGCTCGCCCACCCCCGAGAAGCCAACGTCCGCGGCGGCCAACCCCAGCCCGGGGCCGCGAATCGGACCGACCAACATTTCCGGTACGGCCCTTCCCTCGCCCACTGCGTCGCCGCATGGGTCAACCCCGAGCCGTCTCGCTCTGAAGTCAGCGATCTCCGATCAGGGCTTGTTCGACTCGAGGGCTGGTGGCGGGCATCCTCGCCTCGGTGATTCGCGCCGATCCATGGCCCGGACCACAGGCTGGCGTCCGCCAAAGACCACCCCCACTTTCGGGCCGGGCGTGATCGCATCACATACCGACATTCACGCCGGCGACGGGGTCGCCGACCACGGCTTCATCATGCATCCTGCTGCGGTGCGGCACGCGTCGCGTGACCGTCCGCGGCGGCGTCCACCCTCGTCCATTCGTCCACCCAACAGCAAGGAGGCTCTTTTCATGGCATCGAACGTTTCGTCACCGCCGACAACGGCACCGCTTGCCCTCCGCCCGGTCGAGGCCGCCAAGGCCATCGGCATCGGGCAGCGCAAGTTGTGGGACTTGTTGTCCCCTCGCGGGCCCATTCCGACGGTTCGCGTCGGGACCTGCGTGCTGATTCCCGTCGACGGTCTTCGCACCTGGTTGGCCGCCAACACGGCCAAGGAGACTGCCTGATGATCGACCTTCGTTTGTTCCGTTCCCGGCTGTTTGCGGCTCCGCCGCGGGAGGCGTCACGTGGCTGAACTACCCAGCATCCCCGGATCCGCCCCTCTGCCGCTGCTTGTCAATGCCAAGACGGCAAGTCAACTGTTGAACATCGGCGCGCGTCAGTTGTGGGTGCTCTCCAACCGCCGCGCGATTCCCTCGATCAAGATCGGACGATCGCGTCGTTATTGCCCAGATCAACTCCGCGCCTGGATTCGATCAGGATGTCCAACCACCGCAGGCGCAGCAGATCTCATCCTCAAGGAACGCAAGTAATGAAGGAACCCTCCCTCAACGACGCAGCCCCGCTGGCAGGCGGGGCTGTCGTCAACGAAACAAACTCTTCGAAGTATTCTAGGGCATCGTGGACCGACGACAAGACCCGCGACCTCAAGCCGCTCGACCACGCCCGCGGGCTCTTCGCCCGTGGCATCCCCCCGCTTCCGATTCCCCACAAGTCGAAGAAGTGCCTGGTCAGGCAATGGTCGCGTTTACGTCTGAAGTCTGAGGAGTTGCCGAAGTACTTCGACAGGTCGCCTCTCAACATCGGCGGTTTGCTCGGCGAACCCGCCGGATGGATCGTCGACGTCGATCTTGACCACCCCCTGGCCATTGAACTCGCCGACCGTTACTTGCCGGCGACGAGCATGATGTGGGGGCGGGCGTCCAAGCGACGCTCGCACCGGCTCTACCGGCTCACGGGTCCCGCGCAAACTCGCATGTGGAAGGACCCGACGGAAGGCATGATCGTTGAACTGCGATCAACTGGCTGTCAATCCGTCGCGCCGGGGTCGACGCACCCCAGCGGCGAACGCGTCGAGTGGGACGCGGATGGAGACCCGGCGACCGTCGATCCCGCGGACCTCATCGAGGGCATTGAAGGGCTCTACAAGGCGGCCCTGACCATCCGGGCGGGCACCTCTGCCCCACCAACTTCCACGGCCGCGCCGCCCGGGCCAGCCCCGCTCGGAGCGACCAACACGGCGTACGCCCGCGAGGCCCTGCACCGAGAGTCGCTGAAGGTTGCGGCAGCACCCGAGGGCACTCGCAATGACACGTTGAACCGCGCGGCTTTCAGCGTGGGCACGCTCATCGGATGTGGCGAACTCGATCGAGGCCTCGCCGAGCAATCGCTGCATGATGCCGCACGCACGTGCGGCCTCCCGGAATCCGAGGCGAGGAGCACCGTTCGGTCCGGCATCGAGGCGGGCCTTAAGTCGCCTCGCGACCGCTCCTCGCAAGGATCCGTTCGTACACAAACCCTCGCGGACGCCACCAACAGCGAGGTTTCTGTTCCTGCACCAGCCCCGGCATTCGACGTCACGGCGTTGATCCCGCCGAGCGTTCAACACGTGGGCCACTACTGGAACGCGTTGGCCCATTCGACGCAAACGCCGTTCGAGATGTCCGCGGTGCTGGGCCTGGCGGTGGCGTCGGGTTGCATCTGCCAGATCGCCGAGGTGCGCGGGTACGGCGATCACGTCGAGCCAGCGCCGATCTGGGGGCTGGTGCTCTGCGATTCGGCCGCTCGCAAGTCCGCCGTGCTGAAGGACCTGTGTGATCCGATCGTGGCATGGGAGCGGCGTCGTGCCGAGGAACTTCGATCGACCATCGCCGAGGCCACGGAACGCCGAGGGTTGGACGAACTTCGTCTCGAGTCGCTTCGCAAGAGCGTTAGCATCAAGAACGATCCGTCCAGTCGCGAGGAGGCCCTCCTACTGGCTCGCAGCATCGCGGAGGAACGCGTTCCGTCCGTCCCGGTCTTGCTGACGAGCGAACCGACCTTGGAGGCCCTTGCTCAACAGATGATGGCGAACCATGAGCGTGCACTGATTGCGTCGGCAGAGGCCGACATCTTCGACATTGCGCAGGGTCGCTACTCGGGCGTGCAGAACCTTGGTTTGCTCCTGAAGGGCCATGCGGGCGACCCCTTTCGATCTCCGCGAGTGACGCGGACGGGAGACTTCATGGATCGTCCGACGATCGCGATGGCGATGTGCGTCCAGCCGGAGGCCGTCAAGGACTTGTGGTCCGATGCACAGGCCAAGGGCCGAGGGTTGCTGGCGAGGTTCGCCGTCATCGCTCCGCCCGACCGCATCGGATTCAGGGAGACTCGACCCGCACCGGTGCCGAAGCAGCATCGGGAAGGTTGGGCTGCGACCCTCGGCCGTCTCCTCGCTCACGAACCCGGCGATGCCGCGGTGTACATCAGGCTCAGCGCCGAGGCCGACGACTTGTACCGGGAGTTCCAGGTGGCGACCGAGAAGGCCTTGGGGGATGGCGATCTGGAGGATCGGAAGGCGTGGGGAGGCAAACTCTGCGGCCTCGCTTTGCGGATCGCGCTGACGCTCCACGCCCTTGGAACGTGGGGCCAGTCGGGCAAGCCCGCGGACTTCCCACGGATCGGCATCGAGACCATGAGGGCCGCGATCGCATGGGCGAACTTCCTCGCCAGCGCCGAGAAGCACGCACGTGCACGCCTTGGCGAGACCGAGGTCCACGCGCGACTCCGCACGCTCGTCAACTGGATCACGTCCAAGGGTGGTTCGGTGACTCCGAGCGAGGTCAGCCGAGGACTCCAGCGATACCGAAAGTCGCCCTCCGCGGTCGACGATGCCACCAAGGACCTGGACCGTCTGAAGGCGGGCGGCTATGGAGATTGGCACCCGTCCAATGGCGGACCTGATGGCGGTCGGCCCACCAACCGCTTCCAACTGTTCGCCGCTGGTACAAGAACAGAAACCCCGCATGAGCCCGCGGCCGGTGAAAGTCGTTTGCCGGCGGGGAGTCAGGAACGACGGGCGTAAGCCTGCCACCAGACGCCCCCGCACCGAGGTCAGGGGCAAGCCTGGCATGCGAGCGGCACGGAATGAACCCGACACCTCCGTGCCGCTCGCACGCGGGCCGCGATGACGCCTCGTGGCCACCGACGGCGGCGCGGCCGCGAGCACCCTCCGCTCAACACCGTCGCCCCGCACCGATTCGTGCGTGCGTCGCGAAAATCGGAACCCGATCCAGTCTGGTGTATAGACACCAGATGTCTGGTGTGTATACACTGCCGCTCCCGCATCGCGTTCCGCCGAAGCGGACCGCGTAAAGTCCCCGGATGAAAGGCAAGACTGGCATGATCACAATCCGAATCGAACCAGAGATCAAGGACTTGATCGAGCAAGCCGCCGTTCAGGAAGGCCTGAGCATTTCGTCGTTCATGATCGCGGCCGCGACCGCCCGCGCGGCGCGGGCCAAGCCTCGGTCGACCAAGCGTCGTCACCGCGACGGCGCCCCGGCCTACCTGCACCACGCCTGCCACACGGCTCGCAACGGCGGGCCGCGAGGCTACTGGGCGGTCGGCTACGAAGCAGCGCGACACGTGGAATCGCTGCAACCCTCGAGCGTTGAAGATCCCGAAAAGTGGAGCGAGATGGTCGACGAGTTCTGCGACAACTTGCTGAGTGACGCCGAGCAGCGTCAGGATCCGACGCTCGTCGTGGCGTGGTTCCGCGAGCATCTGCCCAACGTCATGGCTCTGGTGCCGAGCCGGCGACACGAACAGTTCGCGCTCGGGGCGATTGAGTGCTATCACGACGGCAAGATCGAGTGATGCCGATTGTCACGGAATCGATCCCCCCTCGTCGTCGATGATCGAAAGTTGCCAAACGACGAAGCGGGGCGAACCACACATCAAGGGCTGAAAGCGAGGAACACGATGGCGAGCATTTCACGAGATCCGAACGGGACGAAGCGGATCCTGTTCACGGACGGAAGCGGCGAGCGGAAGACGATCCGACTCGGCAAGGTGAGCACGAAGGCGGCGGAGTCATTTCGGTTGCGGGTGCAGGAACTGATCGTGGCCAAGGGCCTGTCCTTGGCCCCCGACACGGACACGGCCGCATGGCTGGCGAGCCTGCCCGACCTCATTCACGAACGCCTGGTGAGGGCAGGCCTGGCCCGTCCTCGTACCAAGGCGGCGGAAGTGACGCTGGGCGAACTGCTCGAGCGGTTCGACTCCACGACGCTGGTGAAGCCGGGAACCCGCGTCACGTACAGGCAGACCTACGGCATGCTGCGAGATCACTTCAGCGACACGATGCCGCTGCGTTCGATCACCGTGGCCGATGCCGACAACTGGCGAAAGGCGATCGCCGAGCCCCTGACGGTGACCAACGCCGACGGGGAGCGTTCCACCAAGCGCCTCGCTCCCGCCACTGTCGCCAAGCGGGTCCGCGTCGCCAAGGGCATCTTCGGCAAGGCGGTGCGATGGGGCATGATCGCCTCAAGTCCGTTCCGGGACCTTCGGGCGGGGTCGCAGGCCAACCCCGACCGCTCCTTCTACGTCGCGGCCGACGTCATCGGGGCCGTTCTCGAAGCCTGCCCCGACGATCAGTGGCGAGCGATCGTCTGCCTCTGCCGCTTCGCCGGGCTGCGGTGCCCCTCCGAGATCATCAACCTCCGCCGGGCCGACGTGAACTGGCAGCGGTCGCGCCTCACGGTCAGGAGCCCCAAGACATCGGGCTACGAGGGGCACGCCGTCCGCATGGTGCCCATCGACCTTCGGCTCCGCGAGGTGCTCCAGCGGCTCTTCGATGCCGCCGACGAGGGTGTCGAGGCGGTGGTGCCACGGCTCCGCGACCCGAGGCTCAACCTCCGAACCCAGTTTGAGCGGATCATCGTCAAGGCGGGCGTGGAGCCCTGGCCCAGGCTGTTCCAGAACCTCCGCTCGTCGTGCTCGACCGACTGGGTCGAGAAGTTCCCCGCCCACGCCGTCGCGAAGTGGCTGGGGCACTCGCCGCTCATCGCCGCGCAGCACTACCTGCAGGTCCGCGACACCCACTTCGACATGGCGGCCGGGCTCGACCCCGCCGCGGCAGAGGGCGGCGCAAAAAGCGGCGCACTTCCGGTGCAACAGGCAGCGCAGATCGCGGCGCAGCACCCGCCCGCAGGCGTTCGCGAAACGTGGCCTGCGGCGACGGAAGAGCCTTGCATTTCAGGGGTTGCACGAGCCGATGCGACCATGCGCAACGCGGCGGCAAGACATTCAAGTGACCCCGATGGGATTCGAACCCATGTCGCATCCGTGAAAGGGATGTGTCCTGGA
>JBAXFU010000127.1:0-7361 GCA_037139735.1 Phycisphaerae bacterium | reverse complement strand
CTTAGTCTGCTCTCTGCCATCCCTCCCCCCCCCGCCCCTCTCCGGACCGCTGGGTGTGGCGGGCCGACCGAAGGCGCCGGGGGGTGCCAGCCCGGCCGCCAGGCCCGCGCACGGGGCGCGGGTGTTGCGGCCCCCCCCCCCCCCCCGCGCATGAAAAACCCCGCATGACTGCGGGGTTGAGGGATTCACGCCGTGAAAAGGCCAGATCCGTGGCAAGGCCAGATCCGTGGCAAGACCAGATCCGTGGCAAGGCCAGCTCAGCAGTTGCCCTGCGACCAGAGGTCCATGAAGAAGACGACGTCCGAGCCATCGACGCCGCCGTCGAGGTTGAGGTCGGTGTCGGACATGCCGGCGGACCACGAGTCGAGGAAGGAGCCCACGTCGCTGCCGTCGATGCCGCCGTCCTGGTTGTAATCGGAGCGGCACGGCGGGGTGAGGATGAAGCCGCGGAGGCGACCGGCGGCATTGCGTCCCTGGCCGACGATCTGGCCTTGGGCATTGACGCCGGTGGCGATCAGAAGCCGCCAGCCGGTGCCGCCGGACCCCATGAGGGTGTTGAGGTCGTACAGGGCGCCGCCCTTCCAGACGCAGGCGCGTTGCTGGTTGTTGCGGTCGATGTAGTAGCCGACGATGGTGCCCTCGTCGTTGATGCCGAGGGCGAAGCTGGCGCCGGCGAGCGTGCCGAGGTTCTGAGGGCCGCTGGCGGTCCAGAGCGTGGCGCGATTCTGGCCGGTGGAGAGTTCGGAGTAGCCGACGATGTCACCGAAGTTGTTGATGGCCCGGGCCTCACCGTTGACGCCGCCCAAGGTGCCAAGGTCGATGGCGGTGCCGCCGGTGGAGCGGAAGAGGACGGCGCGGTTGTCGCCGCAGGAGGCGGGGGAGGCCGCGTATCCCACGATGGTGCCGACTTGGTTGATGCCCATGCCGTACGAGATGCGGCAACGATCGCCGACGAGGCCGGGGAGATTGACGATGGCGCCGCCGACGCTCTTGAAGCCCTCGACGCTGCCGGAGCCCACGAAGCTGGTGGTGCCGGCGACGATGCCCGCGTTGTTGATCGCGGAGGCGGTGGCATAGACGCCGCGATCGAAGGGGTCGAGGTCGATCATTTGACCGTTTCGGTACACCCAGGGCTGGGACGTCGAACCATACAGGGACGCGGAAGCGGAGGCCACGCCAGCGACATCGCCGTTGGTGCTGACCGCGAGAGCGCCGCTGAAGGCCAGGCCCGGAAGGGTGCCAATGGCCTGCATCGTGCCGCCCAAGAGCATGCGGATGGCTCGCGTCTCGCCGCTGGCGATCTTCGCGCCGCCGACGACCCAGCCGTTGTCGCTGATGGCCGTGGCGTAGCTCTCGTTGCCACCGAGCGTGGGGATCTCCTGCAGTTGGTAGAGAGGCGAGAGCACGGCCAGGTCTTCCCAACCGTCGGTGCCGGGACCTTCGCCATCGCCGCCATCGGTGAGGGGGAAGACGTCCTGAGCGTGGACGGCGGTCGACAGCCCCATGGCCGCGGCCAACCCGACCATCGCAAGGAGTGCGGATGCGTTGACGACATTACCGGTACGAAGGAACTGCTTCATGCCTGGCACACGCTCGCTTTCTGATGTCCCGAACCACTCGACACGACACTCAAACCGGACGACCAAGGGCACTCGAAGCGACCACACCCCTGTCAATCACTCGCCGCACTCACCAGTCATCATCGCTTCATCCCTCGAGCGTCCTTCCACCTGGCATCCACTCCTCGAAGTCAACTTGCCGCATACCCCCGACTGTTCAGTCCCCTCGCTCCCCTCGCTCTCACCCTCGCCGCCGCAGTCGCCCGACAAGCCGTTCGAGCGGGTTCGTTCCGGTCGCTCCGCCAAACCTCACTCCTGCCCGCCGGCTCTCGACATCAGCTTCGAGCATCAGCTTCAACCACCGGCGACCTGCGGATGACGCCCACTTGGCGTCGCGTCGTGACGCGTCGATCTTCTGTTGTTCAGCATTCCGTTGTTCAGCAGAGACCCCGCAAACCTCGCGTCCGCCTCAATATTCTCTCTCCCTCACTATTCTCCCGTCGTGATTTTCCCGTCGCGCGCTCACCATCGCGCTTGGTGCCGCGTCAATCTTGCGTTCAATCGTCAGACTGGGCGGCTGGGCGGCTGCATCGCGATCCGCATCGCCGCGACCTGGCGGCATGATGCTGCGGCGACACGTCGCACACCCCTGTGCTCCAGACCGATCACTTCGAACACCTCACCACGAACACGCCGATCGGATCGATGCCCCTCGTCGCCCGCGCATGCCTGCTGGCACGATTCGGCGGTGCGGCGGTCGAATGTTGGCGGCACGAGGCGGCCGCAGTTGGCCGCAATCGGTCGTCAGCATCACGACGACTTCCCGCGTCGTGGAGGGAAGTCGCACCGGTTGTATCCGATTCGCCGCTGGATTGCAAGGGGATTTATCAACCGAAAAGGGCTTGGCTTCGCGGAAACGTGATGATTTCCGGTCTCGCGTGGCGATGCCGCGTCACGTGGCGCGACAAACGAGCCATGGGTGCCATTATCGGGCGTGGCGGCATCTTCCCGGGCGTCGGCGGGGGGTCGGGACATGGCGGCCAACTCCAGCCGCCGCCGCCTCCTGCTACCCTTGGGACCCTCTCACCACACGCACCCTGACGAGACCCTTGCACATGACTTCCCGTCTGACCATCGCCCTGGCCCCCGGAGACGGCATCGGCCCCGAGATCATGGATGCCACGCTTCGCCTCTTCAAGGAGGCCAAGGTCCATGATCATCTCGACTTTCGCATGGCGGAGATGGGCAAGTGCGTCTTCGACCAGGGCAACTCCAAGGGGATCACCGACGAGGCGGTGCGGACGGTCGAGGACTGCGGCGTGGTCTTCAAGGGCCCGATGGAGACCCCCAAGGGCGGCGGCGGCAAGTCGATCAACGTCACGCTCCGCAAGCTCTTCTCGACCTACGCGAACTTCCGCGTCTTCAAGACGCTGCCGGGCGTGCAGACCGTCTTCTCGAAGGCGGGGATCCGCCTGGACTTCTCGATCGTCCGCGAGAACATCGAGGACACCTACGGCGGGGTCGAGCACCGACTGTCGAACGACATGATCCAGTGCAAGCGCCTGATCTCGGCCCCGGGCTGCGACCAGGTGCACCGCTTCACCTTCCAGACGGCCAAGCGACTGGGCGTGACGAAGGTCCACTGCGGCCACAAGGCCAACATCATGAAGATGACCGACGGGCTCTTCCTGGAGCGGTTCCGCGCGGCGGGCAAGGACTTCCCCGAGATCGAGACGGCCGACGTGATCGTCGACGCGTTGTGCATGAACCTGGCGATCAAGCCCCAGCAGTACCAGATGCTGGTGCTCCCGAACCTGCAGGGCGACATCGTGAGCGATCTGGCGGCGGGCCTGGTGGGCGGCCTGGGCTTCGCCCCCAGCGCCAACATCGGCACCAACATCGCGATCTTCGAGGCCGTGCACGGCACCGCCCCCGACATCGCGGGCAAGGGCATCGCCAATCCGACGAGCCTCATCCTGTCGGGGCTCATGATGCTGCGTCACGTGGGCCTGCTCCAGCAGGCCGCGCACCTCGAGAACGCGCTGCTGGCGGCCCTCGAGACGGGGCTCCGCACCGGCGACTTCGGCGACCCCTCGCTGCCCGGATACCGCAAGGAGCCCGCCACCACGGCCCAGTTCGTCGAGGGAATCATGGAGAAGCTCGGCGACAAGCCCAAGACCGTGCCCGCCGTCGCCGTGCCCGAGCAGGCCTCCCCCACCTTCGCCCACCCGCCGCGACCGAGCGGCCAGAAGGTCATCCGCACCTTCGTCAACGTCGTCACGACCGTGGTGGGATGCGACATCTACCTCGACACGCCCCTCTCGCCGCCCGCGGTCGCCGAGGAGATGCAGCGGGTCGCGCAGGACACGCCCTTCAAGCTGACGCTCATCTCCAATCGCGGCACCCAGGTGTGGCCCACCGGTAGCGTCTACACCGAGTGCGTCGACTACTACCGCGTCCGCTTCGAGCTCCGCGACGGCGTCGCCCCCGGCGCCATCGGCCAGAGCCGCGCGGTCGCGCTGCTCGACAAGGTCGCCGAGAAGTTCGTCGTCTGCAGCTACGAGCTCCTGCGTTCCTTCGACGGCGTCCGCGGCTATTCGCTGGCCCAGGGCCAGTGACCCGCACGACCCGGGGAGCATCCTCCGCATGGCCGACAAGCTCACGCCCAACGCCCTGGCCGCCCAGATCCTCATCGTCGAGGACGAGCCCGACCACGCCGACGTCATGGCCGAGTCGCTCCGCAAGTTCAGCCACGTCTGCACGGTCGTCGGATCCGTCGACGCGGCGATGGAGGAGCTGCGGCTTGGCACCTTCGACGTGATCATCACCGACCTCCGCATGCCTGCCAGCGCGGGCCGCCACGGCGTCGCGACCGACGGGGGCGACGCGGGGCTCAGGGTGCTCGAGGCGGCCCGCAACCTGCAGCCGCAGGCCGAGGTGCTGCTCGTCACCGCGCACGGCGACGTGCCCACCGCGAGGGCGGCCTTCAAGCTCGGCGCGTACGACTTCATCCAAAAGCCCCTCGATCTCGAGGTCTTCCGCAACCTGGTGAACCGCGCGGCCGAGACGGTGCTGCTCCGCCACCAGAACGACCGGCTCAAGGCCGAGCTCGAGCAGGCGGGGTTCGAGGGGATCGTGGCCCAGTCCGAGCCGATGCGCAAGGTGCTCCGCACCGTCCGCACGATCGCCCCGTCGAACATTCCGGTGCTGGTCACCGGCGAGAGCGGCACGGGCAAGGAGCTCATCGCGCAGGCCGTGCACCGCACCTCTCGGCGCGGCCAGCAGCGTTACGTCACCTTCAACTGCGCCGGCCAGGGCGAGTCGCTCCTCGAGGACCAGCTCTTCGGCCACGTCCGCGGCGCGTTCACCGGGGCGGACAAGGATCGCGCGGGCGTCTTCGAGTACGCCGACGGCGGCACGCTCTTTCTCGACGAGATCGGCGACATGCCGTTGACGATGCAGGCCAAGCTGCTCCGCGTCCTCGAGAGCGGCGAGGTGATCCGCCTGGGCAGCAACGAGAAGCGCCACGCCGACGTGCGCTTCGTGAGCGCGACCAACCGCGACCTCAAGGCGATGATCTCGCAGGGGACCTTCCGCGAGGACCTCTACTTCCGCATCAAGGGCTCGCACGTGCACCTGCCCGCGCTCCGCGAACGCCGCGAGGACATCCCCGCCCTCGTCCTCTTCGCCGTCGACCGCTTCGCGCAGTCGCTGGCCCTCAAGCCGGGCGAGGCGGTGGTTCCCTCCGTCTCCGACGCCGCGATGATGCGCCTCACGAGCTTCGGCTGGCCCGGCAACATCCGCCAACTGATGAACGTCGTGCAGAACATGGTGGTCATGTGCCTGGGCGAGGACCGCCCCGCGGGCCAGGCGCCCGTGGTCGACCTTCGCCACATCCCCGACGACGTGCGGAGCGACCGCGCGGGCGACGACGACGACACCCACGCTTCCGCCGCCAGTCTCGCCGGCACGCCCCTCGAGCAGATCGAGAAGCGGGCCATCCGCGAGACCCTGCGGCTCACCAACGGCAACCGCGAGCACGCCGCCACGCTCCTGGGCATCGGCGAGCGCACGCTCTACCGCAAGCTCAAGGAATACGGACTGCGCTGACCGGCCCGCCGAGGTCCGATCGCGTCGCCCCGGAATCGACCGGCCATCGCACGTTCACGAGTCGCATCGACCCGAGCGTGCACCTCCGTGTCGATCGCGCCGGGCGCCCGACGGACGGACGCCCGCCGTTCAGCGGCGTTCGACTCCGTCGACCAGGTGGTACGGGATGTGCCTCGCGACGCGGCCGTCGACGTCTTCCATCGCGCATCCCGTCTTGGCGCACTGATCGAGCTGCTCGAAGAACATCCGTTCGTCTCGGCGCTGGCCGTCGCGTTCGCGGGCGATCGTGCACTGCATCACGGCGCGAATCGCGACGCCGCAGAGCGCCGAGAGGACCTTGGCGATCTCCTCGGAGGGTTCGACCGTGGAGCCGTGAATGACGTGGTTTCGCTTGCCGTTCAGCCGCAGGAAGGCGCGATGCGAGTCGCCTCGCCTGTTGGCGTCGGGCTCGAGCAGGGCGGCAAGCCGCGAGGCGACCGACTCCGACCATCGCTCGCCATCGCCCTCGCGACCGACCAGGGCCTCGATCGCGGCCCACGCCAGCGCGAGCCTGTTGGCGGCATGGCGGGAGTGATGAACCTCCTGCATCAGGCACAACGCGTTGCGAAGGCGACGCGTCACGCCGTCGCCGCGAGCATCGGTCGTCAACCAGAGCCTCGTGCACTGCGCGAGCGCATCGAGGTCGTGCTCGAGCGACGCGACGAGCGCGAGCGACGCGGACCGGTCGTCGGCCGGCATCGCCGCGCATCGATCGACCAGGCACGATCCGTCGAGCACCCGCCACATCGCGGCGACGAACCTCGCGACCTCCTCGGCCACCGCCCTGGCCTGGCGGTTGCTGAACATCGCGGTCTGGCAGGTGAAGATCGGATGCCGCCGAGCGGGGTCGAGTTCGCCCATGACGTCGCTTCGCGGATACGCGGCGGTCAGGCTCACGAGTTGGTCGTTGGCCGCCGTGAAGGTCATGATCGTCCTCGTCTGGGACGGCCACGACGGCTCCGCGGAGCGACGCTCCCCGATCGGATGCTCGCACTCGCCGTTCATGTCGCCGCCGATGCTCGCCACGAGAAAGTCGTGACGCTTCGAGTCGTCGAGGAACGGGTGTTCCGTCGCTTCGGCGATGCGCTCGGCGAGTTCGTCCGGCGACCACACGTACGGCGGATCGTTCACGCTCATCAGGTGAGCGAACATCCGGGCCTTGATGTCGCGACCTTCCGTCACCATCCGCGCGGAGATCTGTCGCGCCTTCTCTTCGTCAAGACTTGTCCGCTGCTCCTCGAACAGGGCGCGGGCGCTCCTCAGCTTCCGCCAGGAGACGAACATCTCCTCCGTCGCCCGCGACCGCAACGCCTCGAACAACGGACGGCCGCCATTGAAGTCGATCGCAATGCCCTGACTTTCGCCCTGACTTTCGCCCTGCCTCATGTCACATGCCCCCTGAAAACCGACGCATCACCCCTGCTCCGGCACCCTCCTCGCCTCGCACCCTCGCGGGTCGATCACCTTCACCGCGATGCAACGGTGAGTGCCCGTCCTGAACGGGAGCGATTCCGTGCCCTCGAATGAACTGAACGCCGCGGCATTCGCCCCGTCGTCCCCACCACCTCCGCTCACCACCTCCACCAGCCATCCCTGTCAGCAAGCCCTGTCAGCAAGCCCTGTCAGCAAGCCCTGTCAGCAAGCCCTGTCAGC
>JBAXFU010000126.1:0-7472 GCA_037139735.1 Phycisphaerae bacterium | reverse complement strand
CAAAGCTTTCGCAAATCTGAACTACATCAAGTTCGCCGAAACCGCCCCGATCAACGTCGCCCTGCAATCCTCGCGCCAACGCTCCGATCTCGGTTTTGATGCCAGTTTTGGAGTCAATGGGTTCGTGGCGCATGCGGGGGTCGGAATCGACGGGCCACAGCATAGGAACCGACGCCCTCGACGCCCCGGCGGGACCGACCCCGCATCGTGCTTCCTACGCTCTGCCCGCATGCTCGACGCGCTCGCCACCCTCGAAACCGAAGCCCTTGCCGGGCTCGCCGCCGCCAACGACGCCGAGGCCCTCGAGGCATGGCGATTGGCCTACCTGGGCAACAGCGGCAAGCTCAAGGCCATGCTCGCCGGCTTCAAGGACGTCCCCAAGGAGCTCAAGCCCGCGGTTGGCGCGAAGCTCAACGCCGTTCGCGGGGCCGTCGAGGCGGCGTATGCCGCGAAGAAGGAGCAGGTCGGCACGGTGGCGGTGTCTCCCGAGCGGATCGACGTGACCGAGCCGGGGCTCGTCCACTCGCAGAGCGTGGGCCGCCGTCACGTGATCTCGCGGGTTCGGGACGAGTTGGTGGAGGTCTTCGCCCGCATGGGCTTCGAGGTGGCCGAGGGGCCCGAACTCGAGGACGACTCGCACAACTTCGTCAAGTTGAACATCCCGGCGGAGCATCCGGCGCGAGACCCGATCGACAACTTCTACGTCGACGACCCCGCGACCACGCGCGTGCCTCGCATGATGCGCTCGCAGACGAGCACGGTGCAGATCCGCATGCTCGAGCAGGCGGTGGCGGCGGGCGGCGGGCGTCTGCAGACGCCCATCAAGGTCGTCGCGCCCGGCCGCGTCTACCGGCCCGACACGGTCGACGCGACCCACTCGTTCATGTTCCATCAGATCGAGGGGCTGTGCGTCGATCGAAACGTCTCGATGGTCGACCTCAAGTCGACGCTGCTGAACTTCGCCCGCGCCTACTTCGGCCCCGACGCGCAGGTGCGCCTGCGGCCGAGCTTCTTCCCCTTCACCGAGCCCAGCGCGGAGTTCGACATGCGCATCCGCCTCCGCCCCGATCAGCCCGTCCGCTGGATGGAACTCGGCGGCTGCGGCATGGTCGATCCCGCCGTTTTCGAGGCGTGCGGCGTCGAACCCGAGGAATGGACCGGATTCGCCTTCGGCTTCGGCATCGAACGCCTCGCCATGGGCAAGTACGGCATCCCGGACATCCGGTTGCTTTTCGAGAACGACCTTCGCTTCCTGTCGCAACTCTGACGAGACGGCCCGGCGTCAGACGGAACGCGCCGCATCGATTCGCGAAAAAGCCTGCACTTCGTTCGCACGCTCTTCGCCAGCCCGGAGGGCGTCCCTCCATGCCTAGCCGGAGGCGCGGCCCGGCTCTGCGGGCCAAGCCCCCGGCGTCAGGCGCGGCGCGCCACATCGATTCGCGCATCACGTCGCTTCCGTCGTCGCAGTGGGTTTGACCCGCAAAGCCGGATCGGTGAACGCGGCTACACCAAGGGCCACCCGAAGCGGGCTGACCAACCGCGAACCCGCCTCCACTTCCCTTATCTGCTCCTCGCCGGCGCTCACGCCTCATCAAGCAGATCAACGCTCTCGAACCGCTTGCCCTCGAGCATCTCGAGACTCGCGCCGCCGCCGGTCGAGACGTGCGTCATCTGGTCGGCCAAGCCGAACTGCTCGACCGCCGCCGCGGAGTCGCCGCCGCCGACGATGCTCACCGCGCCCTCCTTGGTGGCGTGCGCGATGGCCTTGGCCACCTGCTGCGTGCCGGTGGCGAAGGCCTTCCACTCGAAGACGCCCATCGGCCCGTTCCAGACGATCGTCTTGGCCTTGCGGAGCGTCATCGCGTACCGGGTCTGCGTCTTGGGGCCGATGTCCAGGCCCATGAAGCCGTCCTTGATCGCGCCGTCGAAGACCTCGATGTCGGAGGGGGCCTCGCTGAACGAGTTGCCGCAGACGTGATCGGTCGGCAGGTGCAGGTCGCACTTGAGCTTGGCGGCAAGGTCCAGCATCCGCTTGGCGTCCTTGAGGCGATCCTCCTCGACGCGGCTGGTGCCAACGCCATGCCCCTGGGCCTTGAGGAACGTGTAGGCCATCGCGCCGCCCACGAGCACCGCATCGGCCTTGGGCAGCAGGTTCTCGATGCACGCCATCTTGTCGCTCACCTTCGCGCCGCCGAGCACCACGACGAAGGGCTTGGCCGGCTTGGCGAGGGCCTCGGAGAGGAACTTGATCTCCTTCTCGACCAAGAGCCCGCTCACGCGGGGCTTGCCCGCCATCGCCTTGGGCACGGCGACCATCGAGGCGTCGGGGCGGTGGCTGGTGCCGAAGGCGTCATTGACGTAGATGTCGCCGTACGCCGCGAGCTTGGCGGCAAAGGTGGCGTCGCCCTTCTTCTCGGCCTTGTGGAAGCGGAGGTTCTCGAGCAGCACCACCTCGCCGTTCTTCAGGGCGTTGACGGCCGAGGCAGCCGCGGCGTCGGTGCAGTCCTGGCTGGGGAAACCCACCGGCACGCCGAGCAGCGAGGCCAGTCGCTCGGCACACACCTTGAGCGAATCCTCGGCGACGTAGCCGGTGCCCTCGGGACGGCCCATGTGCGAGATCAGGATCGCCTTGCCGCCGCGGCTGATGACGCTCTTGATCGTCGGCAACGCCGAGGCGATGCGGCGATCATCGGTGATGGCGCCGTTGTCGATGGGGACGTTGAAGTCGACGCGGATGAGCACTCGCTTGCCGGAAACGTCGATCTGGGCGATGGTCTTCTTGGCCATGGGGCATTCCTTCCTGTGGCGAGTCAGCCACTCGCGGGGTCCCAGTGTACGGAAGAAGAGGAGGGCTCGTCAGGCAGCATGGGCAAGGAAAAAGCCGCGGCATGGGCCGCGGCTTTGATGCAATGTGCGGTGATGGGGGGATTCCCCCGGGAGTTCACTGTCCGTCGACGATGCGGTCGAGCGAGGCGCGAATGCGGGAGGCGCCGTCGCGTTGGATCCGGTCCTGCATGTCGCGGAGACGCGTGGCGACGGAGGCGTCGATGAACTGGTCGCCGATGCGGAACTTCACGCCGCCGATCATGCGTTCGTCGACGTAGGGGTAGACGATGACGTCTCGCTTGAGGGCGTCGGCGAGGCGGCCGCGGAGCGACTGGACGGACTCCTGGCCGAGCGCGTGGGCGGTGTAGACATCGACCTCGATGCGGCCGAAGGACTCCTGCACCAGCGACTCGTACGCCGCGATGACGGCGGGGAGGTGGGCCAGCCGGTCCTTCATGTTGAGGACCAGGAGGAACTTGCGAACGTTGTCGCTCGCACGGCCCTTGAAGATCCGCTCCAGGGCCTCGCCACGCGGACCCGCGGGCACGATCCGCGACGAGAGGAACTCGGCGAAGCGGGCGTTGGAGCGGGCGAACTCGAGGATGTCCTCGAGCTCGGCGAGGGTCGATTCGACGGCCTCGCGGCCGGAGGGCTTGACCATCTCCAGCAGGCTGTGGGCGTAGATGCGGGCGACGGCGTCGGGTGCGGTGTCGATCAGGGGCATGTGGCTGCGCTCCGTGGGCGGCGTCTGTCTCGGGAGGAAGGGGCTCAGTTGCGCGAGGCCTGCAGCTCGCGGATCGACTCGTCGATGAGCTTCTGCGTGTCGTCGGCGTTCACGGCGCGGCGGAGGATCTTGGCCGCCATCGTCGCGGCCAGACGGCCCGACTCGTTGTAGATCTCGGAGACGGCCGCACGCTTGGCGGCGTCGATGTCCTTCATCGCCCGCTCGCGGAGCTGGGCCAGCTCGGTGTCGGCCTTGGCCTTGAGCTCGGCGGCGAGCTGGGCCTGCTGCGCGCGGGTGGTCTCGAGCATCTTCGCGGCTTCGGCGCGGGCCTGGGCCAGGCTCTGCTGGTATTGCTCGAGGGCGTCCTTGGCCTGCTGACGGGCCATCTCCGCCGACTCGATCTCCTCGCGGATCTTGTGCTCGCGGTCCTTGAGGCCCTTCAAGATCTTGGGCCACACGGCCGTCGCCAGCACGGCGAAGACCAGACCGAAGACCACCAGCGTCGTCACGGCCGAAGCCGCACCCTGGTTGGGCTGAGCGATCAGCTCCTGCGTCTCGTGGCCGTGTTCGGCGTGCGCGGCCGCCTCTTGGGCGGTCTTGGCGGCGTCGATCTTGGCGGCGTCCTGGGCCCGCGCCGGGGAGGCGAAGAGGGCCAAGCCAAGGCAGAGGGCGGCGATGGTGGACTTGATCGTGAGCGTGGACACTTGCGTCGTCCCTTTCTCTGGAATGCGTGACGGACGTTGAAGCGAGGCGGGGGCGTCGGTCGCCCCGGGGAAATCGTCCGGCCTGGTCTCCCGGGCCGGACGGTGGTTCATGCACGGGCGGAAGCTCCGCCCGACATTCACTTGGCGATGGCGACCAGCAGGCCGACGACGACGGCGAAGAGCGTCGCGCCTTCGACCAGCGCGGCCGTCAGGATCATGTTGGTGCCGATCGGGCCGGCGGCCTCGGGCTGACGGGCGATGCTCTCGAGCGCGCCCTTGCCGATCATGCCGATGCCCAGCGCGCCGCCGATGACGGCGAGGCCCGCGCCGATGGCGGCCAGACCCTTGCCGGTCATGTCGCCACCCTCGGCGGCCGAGGCGAACTGCGCGCACGCGGCGAGGAGGGCGGTGGAGGTGAGGACGTTGCGGATCATGTTCTTCATCTGACTTCCATCCCTTTCTTGGCCCCGGGACTCGCCCGGCGGCCGACATTGGAGTTCACACGAGTCGCTGCAAGTGGTTCAAGCCCGAAGGCGAGAGCCGGGTCCGTCATTCACGCGTGGGCGTGCTCGTGACCGTGAGCATCACCATGCTCGTGTTCATCATGGTGATGGCTGAGTTGACTGATGAAGACCGTCGTCAGGAACATGAAGACGAAGGCCTGGAGGAACGCGACGAAGAGTTCGAGGAAGTAGATCGCGAAGGTCGCGATCGCCGAGACGGCCGTGACCCCGTACCCCAGCAGCGAGTTCTGGATGGTCGTCAGGCCCGCCCCCGCGAACGTGAAGAGCACCGCCATTAGGATGTGGCCGGCGCTCATGTTCGCGAAGAGACGAATCGCCAAGGCCACCGGCTTGATCACCGTGCCCATGATCTCGATGGGGATCATCAGCGGCCAGAGGTACCAGGGCGTGCCCGCCGTCAGGTGGTGCACGTAGCCCCCGATGCCCAGTTCGCGGACGCCGGCCAGATTCACCACCAGCGCCGAGATCAGCGCCAACGCGCCTGTCACCCAGATGTTCTGCGTCGCCGTGCCGCCGATGGGGGCCTTGTGGGCCTCGTGCCATTCCTGCGGGCCCACCAAGGCGATGAGGTCGATCAGCGGGACCAGACCCAGCAGGTTGTTGAAGAGGATGAAGAAGAAGATCGTCCACAGGAAGGGCATGAACCCGTCCGTGCGACCGTGCAGCAGCGGCTTGACCGTGTTGTCCCGCAGGTACGAGCAGATCACCTCGATCATGTGCGCCAGCGGGTTGCTGGTCACGTAGCGGCGGGCACCCTGCGACTCGGGACCGGTCGCGATGTGCGAGGAGGCCCACTTGAGCGTCGCCACCGTCAGCAGGCCCGCCACCAGCAGCGTGCCCGTGTGCGCCGACCACAGCCACACGTGCTGGCCGTTGATCTCCTGGCCCCAGAAGTAGTGGTTCACCACGTGCTGCACGGGGTTCGGGCCGCCTTCGGCGCCGAGCGTCAGCAGCGATGCATGCAGGTTGGTCGTCATTCGAATGCGTCTCCGACGTACGGAAGGACCGACAGGAACTCAGCAAGGTCGAAGCGGGTCACGTCGCGGCAGCCGGAGCCGCCAACGGCCCCTGCGCTCGCTTGAGCACCGACATCGACCACAAGGTTTCGATCACGAGGCACAACAAGCCGGCCGCGAGGAAGGCCGACCAGAAGATCTTCATCTCGGGACGCACCAAGAGCGTCACCGCCAAGGCGTCGACGAGGGCGATGCCCGCCCGCGTCAGCGACGAGGCGATCATCCCCGCCGCCAGTCGCTTGGACCGCAGGCTCGTCGCCGCGGCCATCACGACCACGCCCAACAGTCCGCCCACCATCCAGCACGCCGCCGCGGCGGCCGCCGTCTGGAACGCCGACCACGAGTGCTCGCCGGTCGTCCAGTCGAGCAGGCCCGCCACACCCAAGGCGACCCCCGCGGCCGCCGCCGGCGCGGCCAGCATGGCCGCCACCATCGGGACGGGAGAGAAGCGATCGGATTGGTCTTGGTCCTGCGTCATGGGCCCCTCGCCCGGGGATCGGGCGTGAAGGGAGGCAAGCGTAGGGGCCGATGCCGCGGATTGCCAGATGCCAGCGAGCCTGCGGCATGCCTTTCAGAGTCCAAACGGCCCCGGTGGCCAGATCCCGGGCTCCTCAGCCGCCTCAACGCCGAGTCGGTGCCGCGGTGGGAGGCTCAGCCGGGCTCAAAGAGGCCCGACTCGGGCTGGTCCGAGGCGACGTAGGCGAGTTTCATGTGAGCTGCCCCTTGGGGCGTCAGGGCTCGGCCCCGCCGTGTGCGGGCCAGGAAGCCCATCTGGAGCAAAAAGGGCTCCACCACGTCCTCCAGGGTGCCCGGATCTTCGTTCATGGTGGCGGCAATGGCTTCCAGCCCCACCGGCCCGCAGCGGTAGGTCGTGCCGATGGTCTTGAGATAGGCCCGGTCAAGATCGTCGAGCCCCAAGGCATCGACGCCCTCCAAGGCCAAGGCCCGGCCGACCATCTCGCCGGTCACGGCGCCGTCGCCCTTGACGGTCGCGTAATCACGGACGCGGCGGAGGAGCCGGTTGGCGATGCGGGGCGTTCCTCGCGAGCATGCCGCGAGCACGTCCAGCGAGCCCGGTTCGACCCTCGGAACGCCAAGCAAGCGTGCGCTGCGTTCGAGGATGGTCAGCAGTTCCTCGCGGGTGTAGTAGCGGAGGTGGTGGACGATGCCGAACCGCGACCGCAGGGGCGAGGAAAGCAGGCCCGCACGCGTGGTGGCGCCGATCATCGTGAAGGGCTTGCACCTGACCTGCACGGTCCGGGCGGACATGCCGCTGTCGAGCGTGACGTCGATGCGGAAGTCCTCCATCGCGGGGTAGACGAACTCCTCGACGGCGATGGGGAGGCGGTGGATCTCGTCGATGAAGAGGACGTCGCCGTGCTGCAGGCGGGTGAGGGCGGAGACCAGGTCGGTGCCGCGGGCCAGGGCGGGGCCCGAGGTGGTGATGAGCTTGGTGCCCATCTCCTGCGCGAGCACCGAGGCGAGGGTCGTCTTGCCCAGGCCCGGCGGACCGTGGAGGAGCACGTGTTCCAAGGGTTCGCGGCGAGACCTCGCGGCGGCGATGGCGATGCGAAGCCGCTCGATCAGCTCGTGCTGGCCGACGTACTGCGAGATTTCCTGCGGCCGCAGGGCCCAGTTCTGCTGCTCGTCGTCGGAGCCGCCGCCGGCGGGTCCGCTG
>JBAXFU010000125.1:0-7553 GCA_037139735.1 Phycisphaerae bacterium | reverse complement strand
AAAGGACACCCCTCAGTCATGAACCGAATCCCGACCGGCCGCTCTTTGTTCCGTCCCGCCGCCCTCCTCGCGTTGATCGCGGGCCTGAGCCCCGTCGCGCTGGCCGACCTGCCGGGCGTGCTGGACCGCGTGCCGGCGAACGCGCCGCTGGTGATGACGCTCCGCGACCCCGAGCAGGTCACCGCGCGGTTCTCGAAGTTCATCGAATCGATGGGCGTGCCGATGCTCGCGGCCGAGCAGGGCCCGGTCGGTCAGGTCAAGGCACTTCTGGGCAAGGCGGGCCTCGACGCCAAGGGGAGCATCGCGGTCGCCATCATCCCTGGGGCTGACGGCAAGGTGGTCTACGACGCGGGAGCGGACACCGAGCCGACGGCCGTGATCCTCCTGCCCGTCTCCGATTACGCCGCGTTCGTCAAGGCCATGGGCGGCAGCAAGACCGACGGCGTCGCGGCGATCAAGCTCGACCAGATGTCCGCCTACGCCAAGGACCTTGGCGGCGGGTACGCGGCCCTGACGACGGTCGACGGCCTGCTGAACGCCTTCGACGGCAAGCCCGGCAACGCCGCGGCCCACGCGAAGGCGATGGGCAAGAACGGGGCGGCCGTGGGCGAGGCCAGCGACATGGTCTTCATCGCCAACGTCCCGCTGCTTCAGGAGCAGCTCAAGACGATGTCCAGCGGAATGAAGGCGCAGGCCGAGCAGATGGCCGCGATGGCGGGCGAGCAGGGCGACCAGATGAAGACGGGCGTTCGGTTCGCCAGCACCGTCTTCGACACCTTCGCCCGCGACGCCAGCGTGGGCGTGATCGGCGTGGGCTTCGGCGAGAAGGGCGTGTCGATCGACATCGGCGCGCAGTTCAAGGAGGGTTCGGAACTCGCCGGCGTCTTCACCGGCTCGGGCAACGCCTCGGGCCTGCTGGGCAAGGTTCCCAACATTCCCTTCTACTTCGCCGGCGCCCTCGACACCTCGGTGCCGGGCGTCAGGACGATTCTCAAGAACATGGCCAAGATGCAGATGGCCGACGCCAAGCCCGATCAGCAGGCCGCGATGCAGGCCGGCATGAGCCAGCTGATGGCCAACGCCGACAAGATCGACGGCTATGCCCTCGTGATGGGCGCCAGCCCCGCAGCGGTCATGGGCGGCGGCCTCTTCGTCAACACCGTCACCTACACGGCCACTTCCGACGCCAAGGGCGTCGTGTCGACGATGGCCGAGACGATGCAGAAGACCAGCGGCGTGAAGATGGGCCCCGTCACCACGACCAACACGTACAAGGCCGACGCGTCGGAGATCAACGGCGTCAAGGTCGACACGTGGACGAGCTCGATGGAGTTCGACCCCAACGACCCCATGGCCGCGCAGGCCCAGATGATGCAGGGCATGATCTTCGGTCAAGGCGGCCTGTCGGGAATGACCGCCGCCGTCGACGGCGGCATCGTGGGCATCATGAGCCAGAACACGCCGCTCATGACCAACGCCCTTGACGCCGCCAAGGCCGGCAAGAACAGCCTGGGCGCCGATGCGATCCTCAAGGACGTCGCGGGCACCCTCCCCAAGGGCCGCACCTTCGAGGGCTACATCGGCGTCAAGCCCCTGATGGACGCCATCGTCGGCGCCGCGGCCATGTTCGGCGGCGCCCCCGAGATCAAGATGCCGGCGCAGATGTCTCCCGTGGCGTTGGGCGCCAGCACCGATCACGGCGGCGTCGACCTTCGCATCTTCGTCCCCTCCGACGTCATCAAGGGCATCGCCGACGTCGCCAATCAGTTCAAGGCCGGCGACATGAATGACGACATGGACGAGAAGAACGGCGGCGGCAACAAGCCCCCCCGCTTCTGAGAGCCGTCGCAGCAAACCCTTTGCCTTTCGCAACCGCCGCGGCACCCTGCGGCGGTTGTCTTTCCGATGCTCCCCTGGCGACTCGCCCACGGCACGCTGCTCGACTGCTCCAGGCCCCTGCTGGCGGGCATCATCAACGTGACGCCCGACAGTTTCGCCGACGGCGGGCGGCATCTTGACGCCTCCGCTGCCCGCGACGCGGCCTTGCGCATGATCGAGGCAGGCGCAACCCTGCTCGACCTTGGCGCGGAATCGACGCGTCCGGGCGCCACACGCGTCGACGGGGCGACCCAGGTCGCGCGTTTGCTTCCGGTCATCCGTGCCATTCGCGCCGCCGCGCCGGGCGTGCCGCTGTGCGTCGACACGACGCTGGCGAGCGTGGCCCGCATCGCCCTCGACGAGGGTGTCGGCGCGGTCAACGACGTCTCCGGAGGACTCGAGGATCCGGCGATGGCGTCGCTGGTGGCCGCCACCGGCGCGGGCATGATCGTCATGCACCGGCTGACGACGCCGGAGAGGGACTCGTATTCCGACTGCTACGACCGACCGCCCGAGTACGGCGATGTCGAATCGCACGTCACGAACGCGTTTGCGATGAATCTGCTTCCGTCGCTCGCCCGGGCGGGCGTCGGCGTTGAACAGGTCGTCGTCGACCCGGGGCTGGGGTTCGGCAAGTCGGTGGAGGACAACCTTCGGCTCATCGATGCCGCGGGGCGGATGGCGGCGACGCTGGGCAGACCGGTGATGAGCGGGTTGTCCCGCAAGAGTTTCGTGGGTCGCGTGTCGCTGGGTCGCGACTCGACGCCCTCCGAGCGTCTGGAGGGCACCTTGGCGCTGAGCGTGCTTCACCTGCTTCGGGGCGCCAGGATCTTCCGGGTGCACGACGTGGAGCCGCACGCGCGGGCGATCCATGCCGCGTGGGCCGCGATGCAGGCGACGGCCGACGTGCCCGGCGCGACCCGGCGCGGATAGGATTGAACCCTCGCGAGCGGGGATGCGAAGCACCTGCCGACACGACCACGCCAACCCGACGGCTCGAACGCCGCGGCAAGCACGAAAGGATCTCTCTCCATGGCCAGCGCGAACGTCCACACCTTCACCGACGCCAACTTCGATCACGAGGTGCTCGCCTCGGCCACGCCCGTGCTGGTCGACTTCTGGGCCGAGTGGTGCGGGCCGTGCCGCATGATGAGCCCGGCGATCGACGCGGTGGCGGAGGCGATGGCGGGCAAGGCGAAGGTCGGCAAGGTCGACATCGACGCCAACCGCAGCGTGGCGATGAAGTACAGCATCACGGCGATCCCGACGATCATCATCTTCAAGGGCGGCCACAAGGTGAAGACCTTGGTGGGCATGAAGAAGAAGGAAGAGCTCGCCGCGGCCCTGGCCGAGGCCGGCGCGGCCTGATCGGCCTGATCGGCCCGATCGGCCTGATCGGCCCGAGCAGCCCGAGCAGCCCGAGCAGCCCGATCGGGCACTTCGGGCATCGGATGGTCCCGGACATGCCTCATTTCGCCTCTCGCGTGCCCCGGGCGCGACGGGCATGGTTCTGCCGCTAGAATGAGCACGATGACATCATCAAGCGATCGTTTCGCGGGCCGTCGCGTCCGCTGCGGCGTGGTGGGCGTCGGTCGGATGGGTCGCCATCACGCCCGGGTCTACGCGAACCTCCCTGGCTGTGAACTGGTGGGCGTGGTGGACGCCGACAAGGCCCGCCGCGAGGAGATGGCCGACAAGTTCGACACCAAGGGGTTCGCCACGGTGCAGGACCTGCTGGCGGCCGGGGTGGATGCGGTGAGCGTCGCCGTGCCGACGACGTACCACAAGGCCGCCGCCGCGCCGCTGCTGGAGGCGGGCGTGGCGTGCCTGATCGAGAAGCCGCTAGCGGGCGACGTCGAGACGGCTCGGAGCATCAAGGAACTCGCGGAGCGGACGGGCACGATCCTGATGGTCGGGCACATCGAGCGCTTCAACCCGGTGATGCGGGCGATGCAGAAGGCCAACGCCACGGGCCAGGCGATCATTCCCCGCTTCATGCAGGTCGTTCGCGTGAGCCCCATGACCTTCCGCAGCGTCGACGTGGGCGTGGTGATGGACATGATGATCCACGACATCGATGTCGTGCTGATGCTCATGGGAGGCAAGGAGCCCGATTCCATCCGTGCCGCGGGCGTGGCGGTCGTCACCGAGCACGAGGACCTGTGCAACGCGTGGCTCGAGTTCAACACGCCGGCGGGCCGGTGCGTGGCGGACATCACGTCCAGCCGCCTGGCGCTCAAGACCGAGCGGGTGACGCGGATCACCGGCGAGAACGCGTACATCAAGATCGACTACGCGGCGAAGAAGGGCCAGGTCATCCGCCGCACCGCCAACGAGATCCAGATGCGGGAGGTCCGCGAGCAGATCCGACTGGGCACGGACCTGACGAATCTCAAGTGGGGCGAACTGGTGAACATCGAGGACCTCGAGGTCGACGACGCCGAGCCGATCGTCGCGGAGATCGAGGCCTTCCTGCAGGCGGTGCGGACGGGCGACCGCCCCCCCATCGACGCGGAAGCGGGCTTCGCCAACGTGCGGACGGCCCAGCGGATCGTCGACGCCATCAAGCAGTCGGTGTGACCCCGAGGTTCCGAGGCGGCTGACGTTACCGGCCCGGGCCCCGGTCGGGAAGACGGGCCGGGCCGCCTTTGCGTCCCCATGGCGGCCCATGCGGGGATGATGACTCAACCGGACGCGGCCACCCGCCGACCGAACTACACTCCAGACCCGGCGCGAAGTGAGGTGCAGGCCCGCCGGAACGACCGACCCTTTGGCCGACCTCGGCATCCTTTGGTACCCACATGAACCCCACCCCCGATAGCGTGTCCGCCGACTCCGACCCCGCCAAGATCAGCCCCGAACTGGCGGCGGAGATCGATGCCGCCATGAAGAGCATGGACGCTCAGGCGTCCGCCGCTCAGGCGGCTCGTCCGGCCCCGCCGGCGAACGTCCGCCCCGCGGGCACCCGCGGTCCGCGTGTCGTGACGGCTGGCCGCGAGCACCGCACGGGCACCGTCGTCTCGGTGGGCCCCTCCGACATCTTCCTCGAGTTTGGTCCCAAGGAGCTGGGCGTCATCTCCCGCGTGCAGTACCCCGACGAGGCGACGCTGCCCAAGGTGGGCGACGCCATCGAGGTGGTGATCGACAAGTTCGAGTCGAGCGAAGGCCTGTTCATCTGCTCGCTCCCCGGCGCGGTCCGCAAGGCCGCGTGGGAATCGCTCGAGCCCGGCCAGGTCGTCGAGGCCCGCGTCACCGGCGTCAGCAAGGGCGGCCTCGAGTGCGAACTCGCGGACCACTCGGCCTTCATGCCCGCCAGCCAGGTCTCGATCGACCGCGTGCCCGATCTCTCGGTCTTCGTGGGCGAGAAGCTCAAGTGCAAGGTCGTCCGCGTCGAGCGCGTCGGCCGCGGCAACATCGTGCTCTCGCGTCGCGACATCCTCGACGAGGAACGCAAGGCCAACGCCGCCAAGCTCCGCAGCACGCTGGCCGAGGGCCAGACCATCGAGGGCACCGTCCGCAAGATCATGCCCTTCGGCGCGTTCGTCGACATCGGCGGCATCGACGGCCTGGTGCACCTGACCGACCTCACCTACGACCGCGTCGGCTTCGGCGAGAAGGCCGTCGAGAAGTACGTCAAGGAAGGCCAGCGCGTCCAGGTCCGCATCCTCAAGCTCGACATCGACAACGACCGCATCTCCCTGGGCATGAAGCAGGTGCAGGGCGACCCCTTCGCCACCGCCACCGAGAAGATCCAGGAGAGCGCGGAAGTCACGGGCAAGGTCACGAAGATCGCCGAGTTCGGCGCGTTCGTCGACCTGGGCTCGGGCGTCGAGGGCCTCGTGCACATCTCCGAACTCGACTACCGCCGCGTCGCCAAGGTCGACGACGTGGTGAAGGTCGACGAGGTCGTGCGGGTGAAGGTCCTCAAGATCGACCCCCAGAACCGCCGCATCTCCCTCTCGATCAAGGCCCTCAAGCCCGCGCCCGAGGCCCCGGCCGGCGGTCGCGGCAAGAAGGGCGAGAAGATCGTCGGCCGCAGCGAGGAGGAGATCCGCAAGGAGACCCCCGCGCTGCGTCGCCTCCGCGAGAAGTCTCGCCAGATGAACTTCAAGGGCGGCTTGATGTAACCCCCTCGTGGCCCGGGGAACCACTCCGATGCCAGCCGACGGCCTGCGCGAAACGCTGCGATTGGCGGCCGAGGATCGCCGGACCAACCACGACGCGTTCACCACGCGCGTGTTGATGACCACGTATCGGCTCGGCCGGTACATCACGAGGCGCCGAGCCGCCTCGCGGTCGCGACTCGGCCGCTGGGCGTGGCGTCTGGCCCTCGAACCCGGCCATCGACTGCACCAGTTGCTCTCGCTGCTGGTGGGATGCGAGGTTCCCTACACCGCGACGATCGGACGCCGCTTTCGACTGGTGCACGGGTTTCACGGCGTCTTCCTGTCGGTGCGGGCCTCCATCGGCGACGACGTGACGATGCTGCATCACGTGACGGTCGGATCCGACTACGCGGCCAGCGGCGAACTGAGCGCACCATCCATCGGCGACGGCGTCTTCATCGGCGTCGGCGCGGTGCTGATCGGCGGCATACGGGTCGGGAACCACGCCCGCATCGGCGCGAGAGCCATCGTCGTGACCGATGTGCCGGACAACGCCACGGCCATCTCGCCCAAGGCGGTCATTCGCGAACGGTCCGGCCCCCGCCCGATCGAACGGGCGATCCCCGATGCGTCGAAGGCCGATCGCCCCCGGGCCGGCTAATCGATTCGAGTTCGGCGGGGGCGAATCGTCCCGATCGCGATCCGAACAGCCGCCCGCCCCGTACAATCGGCGGTCGCCGTTGATCGATTCCCCGCATGGGCACCGCCACCACGTCGTCTCCCGCCGCTTCCGACCAACCCGCCGAGGGTGGCGTCATGGCCGTCAGGCCCCCCGCTCCTGCCGGGGCGGGGCCCGATCCTGAGCAACTCGCCAGGCTTCAGCAGTGCCTTCAGGGCGTGCTGGCGATGCAGTGCAGCATCGGCTCGGGCGTGGCCGCGGCGGCCTTTCTCGGGGGCAGTCGGCCCTCGGGCCTTCTGGCCCAGCACGTCGTGCCCGGTTCGGAATCGCTGGTCGATGGCGGCCCCTTGCTGACGCCACCGCTGCTCGAGCGACTCGAGCGGCTCGCAGCCGGGGCATGCGCCGCCTTCGGTTCGACCCGATCGGCCGGACTGGCCGATTCCCTCTCGCTTCAACGATCGCGGGCGATGTACGGCGACGAGTTGCGTCTTCGCGCGTTCGCGACCGTGCTCGTCGCCGACGGTCGAGCGGAGGGCGCGTGCGTCCTGCTCGCGAAGGATCGAGGTCCGGCGGGCGACGAGGCCACGCTGGCCGCGTTGGCCGCCGCCGCGGGGGCCTTCGAGACGTACCTGTGGCGAGAGCAGTGCCTCGCGCAGACCCAGCAGAAGCTGATGCTTCGCGAAGCGGTGGAACTGCTCGACGCCGCCCAGCAGGGCCACGACGCCTCGGCGATGGGCGCGATCATCGCGCAGGAACTCAAGCGTCGCTTCGGCTGCACGCGGGTGAGCGTGGGCATGGTCGAGGGGGACTTCATGCGGGTGGCGGCGATGAGCGGCATCGATCGCGTCGATCGCACCGCCGCGGCGATCGGGCCGCTCGAGGCCGTGATG
>JBAXFU010000124.1:0-7794 GCA_037139735.1 Phycisphaerae bacterium | reverse complement strand
CCGCCAGGATGGCGAGCACGACGATCACGGCCACGAGCTCGATCAGGGTGAAGGCTCGCGAGGTCGAACGACGCCGCAGGTGACGATTGCTTGCGATCCGCATGTGTAACTCCTCTGGTGTTCCGACTGAGTCCGTTCAGTGGGCTCGCCGCGAACTTGGCCGCGCCGAGAGTGTCCGTCTCGTGCATCGAACGGCGCGAGAGGCTCCTTGAGCCGCACCGACGAATTTTCGGGTGATTTGGCCGGATGCCGCGTGACGGGGCGGTCCATCCACGGGCGGGGGCGAGGCATGTCCGAAGGACCGTGCCTTGACCGGGGCGCTCGCTCGCGGGGCGAAGGAGTCGCGGGCTTCAGAACAGGTTCTCGCCGGCGACGCTCGTGTTGGCCCAGAATCGGCCGTTGGTGGCGTCGTAGTTCCAGCCGAAGGAGCCGGACGTGGGGCCCAGCGCCGTCCAGCTGACGCCGGCGACCGTGGCGAGTCCGTTGTAGGGATTGACGGGGATCTCGTAGAGGACGACCGTGCCGGTGGTGGTGAGCTGCACCAGGGTGGGGTAGGTCGCGGTTCCGAGCATCGCCTGCTGCGAGTAGTAGTGGCGGATGGAGGACCGCACGTTGGCGAGCACGCCCTTGGTGGCGGAGCTCTTGGCGTTGGTGGAGTAATCGAGATACCTCGGGATCGCCACGCCCGCCAGGATGGCGAGCACGACGATCACGGCGACAAGCTCGATGAGCGTGAAGGCGTGCCGCGACCGGCGGGCGAGCGACACCCCTTCATGCCGAAAGGTCTGCATCATGTTCCACCTCCCTGGGGGAACCGGCCGGCGGAGACGGCCGCGACGACGATCGCTCGCTTCGCGGCGACGATCAATAGAGGTTTTCGCCCACGGTGTTCGAGTTGGCCCAGAAGCGGCCGGTGGTGGCGTCGTAGTTCCAGCCGAAGGAGCCGGAGACGGGCTGGAGCGTCGTCCAGCTCACGGCGGTGATGGTGGCGAGGTTGTTGTAGGGGTTGGCAGGCACCGCCTCGGTCACGACCGTGCCCACGGTCTGCAGCTGCACGAGCGTGGGGTAGGCGACCGTGCCGCTGATGGCCGAGTTCGAGTAGAAGTTGGCGATGGCCGAGCGGACGCCGCCCAGGATGCCCTTGCAGGCCGAGGACTTGGCGTTCGCGGCGTAATCGATGTACTTGGGGATGGCCACGCCCGCCAGGATGGCGAGCACGACGATCACGGCCACGAGCTCGATCAGGGTGAAGGCGCTGGCGGAGCGACCATGACGACGGAGAGCTGGCATCGAAGCGTTCATGTACTGACTCCTCTGTGAATGTCCGGGACGATCCCGGATGGCGGCCGCGGGCCCGCGCTGGTGTACCCTTCGTCCGTTCAGCCCATCAGCTTGAGCATGTCCCACATCGGAAGGAAAATGCCCATGGCGACCGTCAGCACGACCCCGGCGATCACCACGATCAGGAGGGGCTCGATGAGGGTGGCCATGTTCTTCGAGATGATCGACGTGTCGCGCTCGTAGTGCTTGGCGACCACCCCGCACATGCGGGAGAGTTCGGCGGTCTCCTCGCCCGAGGTGAGCATGCGGCGGGCGAAGCCCGGGAGGTAGGCGCAGCTGGGCAGGATCGTGGCGAGGCGGCCGCCGTTGCGGACCTGGTCGACGATCATCGTGACGTCCTTCTGCAGGGCGGTGCGACCCGAGGCCGCGCCCGCCATCGTGAGCGAATCGATGAGGCTCAGGCCCGAGCTCAGGCACAGGCCAAAGACCCGCGCGAACCTCGCCACCGCCACCCCCACGAGCAGGGAGCTGAGCCCCGGCACCTTGTGCAGCAGGCGTTCGAGCCGCTCGCGGCCGGATCGCGACCGCCAGAGGGCTCGCACGAGGAAGAACGCGCCGACGGCGCCGGCGACCCACATGTACCAATAGTTCTGCGCCGAGTTGCCGAGCCAGATGAGCACCTGCGTGACGTACGGCAGGGACATCTTCTTCGAGGCGTACATGCGGGTGAACCGCGGCACCACGAAGCCGACGAGGAAGAAGACCGCGACCACCAGCACGCAGATGGTGCAGATCGGGTACATGAGGGCGGAACGGACGGTCGAACGCAGCTCGACGTCGCGCTCGAGCATCTCGCTGAGGTAGTCGAGCACCTTCACCAGGCTGCCGCTCTGCTCCGCGGCCCGGATCGTCTCGACGTAGAGCGTCGAGAAGACCGCCGGGTGCTCCTGGAGCGCGTCGGCGATGCGGCCGCCCGCCTCGATGCGGGCGGTGACCAGGAAGAGCGCGTCGCGGAGCTGCCCGGGCGGCTCCTGCTCGGCGATGTTGCGGATGCCCTGCGCCACCGGCACCCTCGCGCCGATCATGACGCCGAGCTGGTACGTGAAGTTGGCGATGTCCTTCTGGCGGACTCGCCGGGAGCCGCCCCCCTTCTCCCGCACCGCGACGACCTTGATGGGCGTCAGCCCCGAAGCCGTGATCTGTCGATAGGCATCGACCTCGTTGGACGCGCGTGCGACGCCGCGTTGGCGCCGGCCCGCCTTGTCCATCGCCACGTATTCGTAGGCGGTGCTGACGATCATGCGGTCAGCCTCATCGAGTCGCCGTCGCCCTGGTGGAGCTCGAGCCCCTCGGTCGTGTCGGCCTCGAGCGTGCCCGCGGCGACGGCGATCACCTCCTCGAGGGTGGTGACGCCCAGCCTCGCCTTCTCGAGGCCGTCCTCCCACATCGGCCGCATGCCCACGTCGCGGGCCGCCCGGCGGAGGGCCGGCGTGGAGGCCGCCCGCTCGACCGCGAGCTGCATCTGCGGCGACATGGGGAAGATCTCGTAGACGCCCAGCCGTCCCCGGTACCCGCTGCTGAGACACGCGGGGCACCCCGCGCCCTTGCGGAACTGACCGCCGCCGTCGGCGCCGAAGCGGTGCAGCAGCACGTTGTCGGGCGAATAGGGCGCGGCGCACGACGAGCAGACGCGTCGCACCAGCCGCTGGGCGATGACGCCCAGCACCGCGCCCGCGATCGCGAAGGAGGGGCACCCGAAGTCGCGGAGACGCGCCACGGCGCCCGCCGCGTCGTTGGTGTGGAGCGTCGAGAGCACGAGGTGGCCGGTCAGCGACGCCTGGATGGCGATGCGGGCCGACTCCTCGTCGCGGATCTCGCCCAGCAGGACGATGTCGGGGTCCTGGCGCAGGATCGACCGCAGCGCACCGGCGAAGGTCATGCCGATCTCGGCGTTGACCTGCACCTGCCGCACCAGCGGCATGCGGATCTCGACGGGATCCTCGATCGTGATGACGTTGCGATCCGGGCTGTTGAGCTTCGACAGGAAGCTGTAGAGCGTCGTGGTCTTGCCCGAGCCGGTCGGGCCCGTGACCAGGATCATGCCGTGCGGGTGCGCGAGCATCGTCTCCGCCGCGGTCGACATCGCCGCGTTGAAGCCCAGTTCCTTGAAGTTGCCGATCGCCGCGTGACCGGACAGGACGCGGATGACCACGTTCTCGCCCGCGACCGTCGGGATGATCGAGACGCGCATGTCCACCATGCGACCCGCGTACGGATAGCGGAACTTGCCGTCCTGCGGCCGACGCGTCTGCGTCAGGTCGAGGTTCGACATGACCTTGAGTCGCTGCACCAGCGCGGCGTGGGCCGACAGCGGCGGTCCCTGCACCTGGTGCAGCACGCCGTCGATGCGGTAGCGAAGGTGCAGGTCCTTCTCGTCGGGCCCCAGGTGCACGTCCGAGGCGTTGCGCTCGATGGCGTGCGCGAGGATCTGGTTGACCGCGACGACGATCGGCTCGTCGTCGGTCGAGTTGCCCTGCCCGCCCGCCGCGGCGGAATCGGCCTGCGAGGACGCGCCCCCGCCCATCGAATACGCCCGCTCGATCAGGTTCCGCAGGGCGGTGGTCTCGCAGAGCACCGGCTCGATCTCGGTGCGCAGGAGGGTCCGCAGCCGGTCCACGGCGGCCAGGTCGGTCGGATCGGCCATGCCCACCACGACGCTGCGGCCGAAGTTGAACAAGGGGAATGCCAGCCGCTTCTCGGCGGCCGACTTGTTCAGCAACTGCGAGTTTCGGAAGTCGATGTCGAAGTGACGCAGGTCGACGAAGGTGCACTCGCTCACGGCCGCGCGGGCGATGGCCGCCTGCTCGGGCGTGACCAGCCCCATGTCGACGGCCGCCTGGGCGGCCGGAATCCGCTGCTCGGCGCCCTGCCTGACCGCCTTCTCGGCGTTGTCGGCGGAGAGCGAACCGTCCTCGACGAGTTGGGCGATGACGAAGTCTCGTTCAGGACGCACGACGCACCTCCGTGTCGAGCACGCCGCCCGACGCCTTCACGTGTTCAACCATCGCCCGAACGCGTTCACGACCGGCGGGATCCGTCGTGTCGAAGGAACATCCGACGTAGTACGTGGGCTTGCAGTCGAGCATGCCGACCCGCTGCACCGTGGCGGGCATCTCGAACTCGAAGGGCGTGGGCCCGGCGAAGAGCAGCTTGACGGTCACCGCGCACCCGCGTGGCAGGAAGACCGACGTCCGAAGCCCCACGCCGCCCACGCTGAAGTCGATGGCGCGCACGTCGAGGCAGTTGGCGTTGCTCAGCATGGAGCGCGTGATCCGCACGAGGTTCGCGCACGAGGCGCCAACCCGCACCTCGGCCGGATGCTCGGCCACATAGCGGTCGTGCCGCCTGAGGGTCAAGTCGAAGTTCTGGGTGGCCATGTCGCTCCTTTGCATCCCCGGGAAGGGGCCTTTGCGTCTCAAGCATCGGCCCGAATGGGCTCCCACTTCACCCCGGCCCGGTCTGGTGAACTGGTCGCCCCCACCCCCCTGGGCGGGCGACCCGCGCGTCGGGCCGCGGGCCGCTCGCCGAGGGCGACGCCGATCCGGCCGCTCAGGCCGCCGCGCGACGGACGACCTTGGCCTTGGGTCCGATCCGCCTGGCGGTGACCGCCTCGCTCGCCGACTCGTTGGCCAACCGGCCGGTGAGCACCACCTTCACGGTCTCGAGCGGGGTCGAGGCCCACAGGTCGCAGTGGATCTCCTCCGCGAGCCCCTCGGCGCGGTTGAAGACGCCGGCCGCCACCACGATCCGGGTGCGGTCCGCCGCGCCGATCTCGCGGATCTGGTCGATGATCTCGCGGACGGCGGGCAGGTCGCTCGCCGCCGCGGCGAAGATGACCAGGAAGTCGGGCCTGCGGGCGTGCACCTGCGAGAGCACCTCGTCGCCGGGCACGCCGCCGCCGCAGAAGGTGACGTGGCAGCCGGCGGCCTCGATCAGGTCGACGGCCATCTGCGCCGCGAGTTCCTCGCTCTGGCTCGGGCCGCAGAAGGCGAAGACCCGCTTGCCGTTGGAGGCGTTGGCCGGCAGCTTGGCCCCCACCTGGTCGACCAGCGTGCGGAGTAGCCGCGTGGAGAGGTGATAGCCCACGGTGGTGAGCTGATCGGCGCGGTAGAGCAACTCGATCTTCTCGTAGACCGGGAAGCACAGGTCGTTGAGCACGGCGCCGGGCGCGGCGCCGTCGCGAAGCGATCCCTCGACCAGGGCTCGGGCCGCCTGGCGATCGCCGTTCACGAGGACTTCGAAAAAACGCTCGATGATGTCTGCATGGGACATGTGTGAGGTGGCTCCAGAATCCGTTCCGGTATCGGGTCACGGTTCCACCATGCCCACACGCTTGGGTTGTGAGTCGGCTCCGCTCCCGGAGCCGCTGCATCCGCCCCGCCGCGCCCGATCTTCGGGCCCCGCGGGGCGTGTGCCGTTCATCGGAGTCGCGTCGCCCGTTGCGCCACATTTGTGCGCACGACGCGCAAAGGCCACGCCCGAGAAGGCGTCCACCCGATAACTCCGCGGGTCCACCCGTCGCGGGGTCGTTCACGCGGCGAGAGCGCGGCGCGAGCGCGGAGATCATCGTCGCGGACCGAGCGGCTCAGGCCTTGACGCCCGAGTAGCAGACGCAGATGCCCAGCGTGAGCCCCGCGTCCAGCACCCGCGAGAAGCCGGCTCGCTCGATGGAGGCCCGCATCGCGGCCCGCGTCATGAACGTGCCCACCGAGGCGGGCAGGTAGCGGTACGCGCCCGAGCGATCGCCGCTGATGAGCGTCGCCGTGCGGGGCATCACCCAGCCGCAGTAGAGATCGTTGAGCCACCGCACCGGCGCGAACGAGGGCCGGTCGAACTCGAGCACCACGAGGCGACCTCCCGGCCGCAGCACGCGATGGAACTCCGCCAACGCCTTCGCGGGCGACTGCACGTTGCGGATGCCGAAGGCGATCGACACCACGTCGAACGAGGCGTCGGCGAAGGGGAGCGACTGCGCGTCGCCGTCGACGTACGTCAGCTTCTCCGCCTCCGCACGGGCCAGGTCCCGCTGCTTGCGACGGGCGTGGTCGAGCATCGCGGGCGTGAAGTCGAGCCCGATCACCGAGGAGGCCGCCGTCGCCGCGAAGGCCTGCGAGAGATCGCCGGTGCCGCACGCCACGTCCAGCACCGCGTCGCCCGGCCGGACCGCCGCGGTCTTCACCGCGCGGCGTCGCCACGCCTGATCGAGCCAGAGCGAGTGCACCCGATTATTGAGGTCGTAACTGCCCGCGATGGCGCTGAACATGCTGCGGACCTTCACCGCCTTCTGCGCCGATCCGTGCGGGTCGGCCAGTTCGGCGTCGACCCACGCGGGGGCGGAGGAACCGGTCGGAACGGGCGGCGTCTGATGCATGGTTGATCGTACGTTCGCCGCCGAACCCCGCACGGATGTCCCTATCATGCGATGCCGCCCGACGTCGGAGCCCACTGAAATGACCACGCCCGCCCAGCGATTCCGTCCCGCCGCCATCCTCGTCGCCGCGGCCGCCGCCATGGCGACCCTCGGCGGGTGCGAGACCAACCCCGCCACCGGCAAGTCGCAGTTCCTGATCACGAACCGCGACCAGGAGATCGCCATGGGCGACCAGGCGTCGCCCCAACTCATCAACGAGATGGGCGGCGAGCTCAACGACCCGCAGGTTCGGGCCTATGTGGTCGAGGTGGGCCGCAAGCTGGCCGCGACCACCGAGGCGGACAACCCGACGCTCCCCTGGTCCTTCACGGTGGTCGACTCGGACATCATCAACGCCTTCGCGCTCCCCGGCGGCCGCGTCTTCATCAGCCGCGGCCTGCTCCGCCGCATGACCAACGAGGCGCAACTCGCGGGCGTGCTCGGACATGAGGTCGGGCACGTGACGGCTCGCCACATCAACGACCGCATGGTCAACACCGCCATCGCCGGCATCGGCGTCTCGGTCGCCGGCTCGATCCTCACCGAGGGCGTCGGAGGGCCCGTGGGCGACATCGCGCCCAAGGCCCTCGAACTCGGCGGCCAGACGATCGTGCTCCGCTACGGCCGCCGCCAGGAGCTCGAGGCCGATGCGCTCGGCATGCGGTACATGACCCGCGCCAACTACAACCCGATGGCGCAACGACAGGTCATGGAGATCCTCGAGCAATCGATGGGCACCGAGGCCGGCTCCGAGTGGTTCTCGACCCACCCCTACCCCAAGACCCGCATCGAGCAGATCGATCGTCTGCTGGCCACCGAGTACGCCGGCATGGTCAGGGACCCGGCCTTCCAGCTCAAGGCCGAGGAGTTCACCCGCCGCTGTCGCGGCCGCCTCGCGCTCGGCCGCCCCGCTCCGCTGACCGATCAGGGCGAGGCCTTGACCGGGCTGCCCCCGGCCTCCGTCTGGTGCGCAACGTGCCGCCACGACTCGCACGTCGCCACCCGCTGAACACGGCCGCTGAACACGGCCGCTGAACACGGCC
>JBAXFU010000123.1:0-7803 GCA_037139735.1 Phycisphaerae bacterium | reverse complement strand
TGATCCGGGTGATCCGGGTGATCCGGGTGATCCGGGTGATCCGGGTGATCCGGGTGATCCGGGTCGCGGCCCGGTCGCCGTCCCGACGCGGGGCGCCCCCTCGCGCCCCGCGTGTCCACGCGTCGATTGCCGCTCGCGGCCTCATCCCAACAAGCGAGATCCGGCCGCGGGATGCGTCGCCAAAATCTCGCAATCGCGCTCGATGGAGCGGATTCGCCACGCATCCGACGCCCGGCAAGGGGAGTGGCCGGCCGAGCCCAGGCTCGTGCGGCGTTCAGCCAAGGGGGCCCGGCCACCACGCCCGACCCTCACGCCGGCGTCGAGGGGCCCATGCCGGGGAAAGGCCCGGGGGCATGGTCGAGCGGGCCCGTTGCCGCGGCAGCCTTCCAGGAACCCCGGGCGGCCTCGCCACTACGCTTGACCATGGGACGTTACGAGGAATTCCAGGCCTATCGCACCCGAATGAACGCGCGCATCCTCGGCGACGACGCCGAGCGAGGCACGAATCCGGACGGATCGGTTCGCAGCGGCGCCACACTGGTGACCAAGCGGTTCTTCAGCCTCGACGGGCGGACGTACGAGGACGGAGCCTTGCCGAGCAAGACGAAGGAACTGCTCGGGCTGGTGGCGAGCATGGTGCTGCGGTGCGACGACTGCATCGCGTACCACGTCGACCAGTGCGTCAAGGCGGGGGCCAGCGACGAGGAGTTGTGGGAGAGCTTCGACGTGGCGTTGATCGTGGGGGGATCGATCGTGATCCCGCACCTTCGCCGCGCGGTGGACTTCCTCGACCAGACGCGGGCTCGGGGCTGACGCCGCGTCGCTCAGTTCGCGTCGTCACTCCGTCGGGATCTTCCAGCCCGACTCGACATCCTTCTGGAGCACGCGCGACGACTGCTTGATGCAGCGGGCGCACGCGAGGGCCTCGTCGAAGGCGGGGCTCTGCCAGTGCAGCGATTCGTGGTGCTGCCGGCAGAGGGTGCAGATCTGCTCGGGCTGGGTGCGGACGCCCGACTCCTGCAGGTGCACGAGCCGATACGCGATCGTCAGGCACGGCCCGCAGATGAGCGACCCCTGGTGCCCTTCGACCATGGGGCGTTCCTCCGCCCACGCCTGGCGGCAGAAGTCGCACTTGAAGAACTCGTTGCCATCCTTGTCGGTGTCGTGCACGGCGGTTGCTCCCTACGCCCCGAACTGCGAACGCACCAGCCGCTGGTAGAGTTCGCACCGGCCCATCAACTCGGCGTGCGTGCCGCGATCCGCCACGCGTCCGCCGTCGAGCACCACGATCGAGTCGCAATCCATCACCGTCGAGAGCCGGTGCGCCACGATCAGCGTCGTGCGTCCCTTGCTGAACTCGCCGAGCGCCTCGCCGATGCCCGCCTCGCTCTCGGGGTCGATCATGCTCGTCGCCTCGTCGAGGATCAGGATCGCCGGATCGCGGAGAATGGCGCGGGCGATCGACAGCCGCTGCCGCTGCCCGCCCGAGAGCCCCGCGCCGCCTTCGCCGAGCTGGGTCTGATACCCCAGGGGCAGGCGCTCGATGAACTCGTGCGCCCTCGCCAGCCGAGCCGCCTCCCGAACCCGCTCCTCGCTCGCCCCGGTCCCGTAGGCGATGTTGTGCAGGATCGTCCCGCGGAAGAGCACGGTCTCCTGCGTCACCACGCCGATCTGCTCGCGCAGCGAGCGAACGCCGATGGTGGCGATGTCGGTGCCGTCGACGAGCACGCGACCCTTCGACGGGTCGTACAGGCGAGGCACGAGCCCCAGCAGCGTCGTCTTGCCGCTGCCGTTGGGCCCGACGAACGCCGTCCGCGTGCCGTGCGAGATGGTCAGCGACACGTCCTTGAGCGCATCCTCGCTCGCCCCGGGATAGCCCACGCTCACGCCCTCGAAGCGGACGTGGGCGTGGTGGCGAGCCAGTCGCGGGAGCGTCGGGCCGCGTCCGGGTTCGCTCGGCGCGTCGAGCAGTTCCTTGAGCCGCGTCGCCGCGGGCTGCGTCGCCTGGATGTCGTTCACGATGCCCGTGAGCGGCTTGAGCGACGCCCCCGCCACGCCCAGGAACCCCAATGCGAGGATGAACCGCTCCCCCTCGACCCCGGAGAAGAGAATCGCGTGCCCCGCCACCAGCACCAGCCCGCACAGCAGGAAGATGCTCAGCATCTCCGTCAAGGGGCTCGCCAGCGCGCGGGCCGTCCGCACGCGGTTGAGTTCGCGCAGCATCTGCTTGTTCATGCGGTGGAAGCGCCCCGCCTCCAGCCGCTCGGTCGTGTGCACCTTCACCACCCGAAGCCCGCCCAGCGATTCCGCCGCCGCCGCGTACAGCCCCGCCTGGCTCTGCAGCGCGGCGTTGGCCGCCTTGCGAATCCGCTTGCCCAGCTTGCGGATGATCGTGTACATCAGCGGCGCGGTCGCCAACGCGGCCGTCGTCACGCGCCATTCCGTCGCCAGCGCCACCGTCAGCGCGGCCGCCCCCTTGAAGACCTGCAGCACCGCCTTGCTCATCAGCACGTTCAGGCCGTTCGCCAGCATCGCGCTGTCGTTCACGATGCGGCTGATCGGGTCGCTGGGCCCCTTGAGCATCACCGACCACAGCGGCGCCCTCAGCACCGCGTGGAAGGCCTGTCGCCGCACCGCCGTCGTCGACGCGTTCACCACCGTCAGCGACAGGTAGGCGTGCATGAAGGAGCAGGCGCTCCCCACGATCGTCACCACGCACAGCCCGCCCATGATCCACGCCAGCGACGCGAACGGATCGGTCGGCAGCGAGGTGATCCACGCGTCGGGAATCCGGGGCGACCCCAGCCACGCCGGCACCCCCGCGAGCCGCGCGTTCACGTCGCCCGCCAGCGTCTGGAGGTTCTGCGCCTGCCCCAGAATCGCGTTCATCACCGGCGCGGCGCCCACCAACCCCACCGACAGGCTGGCCCCCGACAGGATCACGAACGCCAACGCCGCCAGCGTCAGCAGGCGATACCGGAAGAGCCCGCGGGCAAAGTGCCAGAAAGGGTCGGAGGATGGAGGGAGCGAGTGGGCCAAGACGGAGCGGGGGCGGACGCGATTCGCGACGCCCACGATATTCAACGCAAACCGCCCCGTCCGCCCGAGCCGGTTCGGACCTCGTCAGGTTCGGGCCGCCCGCGCCGCCGTTCCCGCCTCAGCACCCGCCTTCCCACCGCTCGAAGAAGTACGACACGTCGCCCCCGTCGATCCCGCCGTCGCGGTTGATGTCGGCCGACATGTCGCCCGCCTCCCACGCCGCGAAGAAGGCCTCGATGTCCGAGCCGTCGATGCCCCCGTCGACGTTGAAGTCGGCGGGGCAGACCACCTCGAGCGTCGCGGCCGCGGAGGTCGCCGAGCCGCAGGGGTTGGAGATCACGCACGTGTACTCGCCCGCGTCGAGCGTCGTCGTGTCGGCGATCATCAGCAGGCTGCCGGTCGCGCCGGTGATTCGTCCGTCATCGACCAGCGCGGTGCCGTCGCGATGCCACCGGAACGCCGTGGTGTCGACCGACGCGTTCACGCTGAAGGCCGCCAGCTCGCCGCCCACCACCGTGCGGCTCGCGGGCTGCTGGATGAAGTACGGTGGCAGCGGCTGGGAGTACAGGGCGATCGACTGAGTCGACACGCTGCCGGAGGAGAAGGTGAAGGCGCCCCCGACCATCAGCCCGCCGTCGGGCCGCAGGTGCAGGGCGCCGACCGTGCCGTTGAGGCCGTAGCTGGTGCTCGTTCTGTTGATGCGCGACCACGCCGACCCGTTCCACCGCGCGATGCGAAAGACCGAAAGGGTGCCCGCGTTGGTGAATCGCCCGCCCGCGATCACGTGGCCATTGGGCAATACCGCCAACGCCTCCACCGTGTCGGACAAGCCCGGACCCATCGGCGCCCAGGTCGCGCCATTCCATGTCGCGATGCGGGCCGCCGCGATGCCGCCGGCCGTCTGAAAGGTGCCGCCCGCCACCAGGCCGTTGCCCGGCAGCGGCGTCAGCGACGTCACGGGAAGATCCACGCCCGTTCCCAGCGAAGACCATGCCGCGCCGTTCCACTTCGCGACGTAGTTGCACGTCGCGTCGCCCGCCGTCGTGAAGGCTCCCCCCGCCACCAGGTCGCCCCCGGTGAGCACCGTCAACGCCAGCACGCGGGCGTTCACCCCCGAGCCCAGCGGCGACCATGCCGCGCCGTTCCAGCGAGCGATCGAGGCGCATGGCACGCCCCCCGCGAGGAGGAAGTCGCCGCCCGCCACCACGTCGCCGTTGGGCATCGACGCGAGCGACCACACGGCGTTGTTCACGCCCGTGCCCAGCGGCGACCACGCCGAACCGTCCCACCGCGCGATGTACGAGCACGCGACCCCGCCCGCCGTCGTGAAGAAGCCGCCGGCGATCAGGTCGCCGTTGGGCCTCACCGCCAACCCACGGACGCCGTTGTTCATGCCCGAACCCAAGGGCGACCATGCCGTGCCGTTCCAGCGCGCGATGTAGTTGCAAGGCACGCCCCCCGCCGTGGTGAACTGGCCGCCCGCCACCAGGTCGCCGTTGGGCATCGTCGCGAACGCCGAGATCGCGCCGTTCAATCCCTGCGGCAGGCCCTGCGTCCGAAACGCTCCGTCCGGGCAGGTCTGACCAGGTGCCGCGACTGCCATGAACGCCACCGCCGCCGCTCCGATCCATCCCAGCCACGTCCGAAACCAATGCTGCGTCATGTGCAAACTGTCTCCCGCTGGTGTCCGCCACATCCGTTGCACTCTACACGCTCAGGTCCGTCTCGCCGCCGCTGCGTCGTCAAAGCCGCGCCAAAAAGTGCTCTCCTTCGGTCCGGCGTCCCGCGATAGGGACTGTTCACCACGCGGGGTTCGCCGCCGCCGCTCGACCTTCGGTATCGTGATCCCTCCCGGCTCGTTGAGGCGTTGCTCGCGCCGGGCGCCGCCCGCCACCCCAAAAACAACAACGCCGCCGGCCTTGAAGCCCGCGGCGTCGTCATTCAAGTGGAGGCGAAGAGACTCGAACTCTCGACCTCATCCATGCCATGGATGCGCTCTACCAAAACTGAGCTACGCCCCCATTCCACTTGGCAACCTGTCAAAGCTCTTTCGGGCATTGGCAGGGCGGGAGTTTAGGGTTCACCCCTCCCCTCGGCAACATCCTCCCCCAAGATCGTGCTTCTCCCCGGTCCCGAAGGGGTCCGTTCGGGTGTCATGGCCTTTCCCTCGCCGCCATGGCGTGCACGCTCCAAAAGTGCTCGAAACTCGCCTCCATCGAGCAGCCGGCCATCCCGGCCGCCGCGGCGGATCCCATCCGCCGCCGCCCCGCCTCGTCGCACGCCAAGGCCGCCAGCCGCTCCGCCCACGCCGCTTCGTCCGTGGCGGGCAGCACCCACCCCGTCTCGCCGTGCCGCACCACGCGGCATGGGCCTCCCTCGTCGGTCACCACCGCGGGCAACCCGCTCGCTTGCGATTCCATGACGGCCTGGCCCAGCGTGTCGGTCGTCGACGGGAAGGCGAACAGATCCCCGCTCGCGTGGCACATCGAGAGCTCCTCGCCATGCCGGAAGCCCAGGCACGCCGCACGCGTGCCCTCGAGCAAACGCTTCAGCCCCGGCAGGAAGGGCCCGTCGCCCACGATGACGAGCTGCGCATCGACGCCGCGCAACGCGAGCCGCGCCTCCGCCCGTCGCCACACGCGAGCGAGCATCGCGAGGTTCTTCTCGACGCTCACGCGACCGACATAGACGATCCGCACGGTCGAGGCCGTGCCGCCGCAGAGCCGCGCCATCCGCTCGCGATCGGCGAACCGCGGCCCGAAGTCCTGCGGGCGGATGCCCGCGGCGAGCGTGCCGAGGCGGTGGGGGGGCAGGCCCAACGCCAGCAGCCGCCGCCGATACTCGTCGCTTCGCGACAGCACCCGCGAAAACCGCCGGTACACCAGCCCCATGACCACGCCGGTGAGTTCGCCCAGGTGCTCATCGCGCAGCAGCCGCTCGACATACGCCGGGAAGTCCGTGTGATACACGCCCACCAGCGGCACCCGCAACAGTCGCGACGCCAGCACGCCGGTCAACCCCACAGGCCCCGGCGTCGACACGTGCACCACGTCGGGCGCGAACTCGCGGGCCGCCTTCAGCAACGCACCCACCGGCGGCAAGGCCAGCCGCAGATGCGAGTACGCCGGCATCGGCATCGACGCCACCGGCGCGAGGTTCCGCACCGTCGAAAGCGGCGGCACCTCGAAGGGCGTGCTCGTCACGGCCAGGAAGGGCAGGTCCCGCGCGGCCGCCTCCGTCGCCACGTTGCGCACGAACCTCGCCACGCCGTTCACGTCGGCGAGCGTGTCGGTGAAGAGCATCACCCGGAGCGTGGCTGCAAGGGCCGTCACGCCCGGAGCGTACGGCCATGCCCGCCCCCGCCCCGGCCCGTACCATCGGCCTCCATGACGCCCACCCCAGGCCGCGCACGTTCCGGCAAGATCAACGTCCTGCTCATCGGCGGCGGGGGCCGCGAGCACGCTCTGGCCCTCAAGCTCTCCCAGTCGCCGCGCCTTGGCACCCTCTACGTCACGCACCCCGAGAACCCCGGCCTCGCCGCCTTGGGCACGCCCGTCGACGTCCCCGTCAGCATCCGCGAGATCTACCGCCTTCAGCAGTTCATCGCCAAGAAGGACATCTCGCTGGTCGTCATCGGCCCCGAAGACCCGCTCAACGAGGGCTACGCCGACAAGCTCGCCGACGAGCACACGATGGTCTTCGGTCCCGTCCGCCAGGCCGCCCAGCTCGAGGGGGACAAGGCGTGGGCCAAGCACATGATGAAGGCCGCGAGCATCCCCACCGCCGAGGCCCGCGTCTTCACCGATCACGCCCAGGCCGTCGAGTACGTCCGCTCCCGTCAGCAGCCCCCCGTCATCAAGGCCGCCGGGCTCGCCAAGGGCAAGGGCGTCATCGTCCCCGCCACCATCGAAGAGGCCGTCGACGCCCTCGGCCGCATGATGCTCAAGCGGGAGTTCGGCGACGCGGGCCTGAAGGTCGTGGTCGAGGAGAAACTCGCCGGCCCCGAAGTCTCCGTCCTCGCCATCGTCGACGGCAAGAGCCTGCTCGTCCTGCCTCCGTGCCAGGACCACAAGCGCCTGCGCGACGGCGACCAAGGGCCCAACACCGGCGGCATGGGCGCGTTCTGCCCCACGACCACCCTCTCCGACGCCACCATGGCCCAGATCGAAAGTCAGGTCCTGGTGCCGATCATCGACGCGCTCCGACGCGAGGGCATCGAATACCGCGGCGTGCTCTACGCCGGCCTCATGCTCACGCACGGCGGCCCCAAGGTGCTCGAGTTCAACACCCGCTTTGGCGACCCCGAGTGCCAGCCGCTGATGGCCCGCCTCCGCTCCGACCTCATCGACCTGCTCGTGGCCACGTGCAACGGCACGCTCGATCAGCTCGACGTGGCGTGGGACAAGCGGCCCGCCTGTTGCGTCGTGCTCGCCAGCGAGGGCTATCCCGACAAGCCCAAGACCGGCGTGCCCATCATGGGCCTCGAGGAAGCCGCCGCCATGCCCGACGTGCAGGTGCTCCACGCCGGCACCCGCCGCGCCCCCAACGGCCAGATCGTCACCGCGGGCGGCCGCGTCCTGAGCGTCACCGCGCTGGGCGACACGATGGAAGAGGCCCGCCGACGCGCGTACGCCGCGTGCGACACGATCGTCTTCGCGGGCAAGCAGTTCCGCTCCGACATCGGCCTCAAGGGCGGCTGAGCAGCGGTGACGCCCAACGCCATCCACATGCCGCGTCGATGGCATCCGCATGACGCCCCAGGCG
>JBAXFU010000122.1:0-7887 GCA_037139735.1 Phycisphaerae bacterium | reverse complement strand
CTTCGCGGATCTGCGCGGGATCGAGGCCGTTGGTGGGTTCATCGAGCACGAGCACCGGCGGGTCGTGGAGCAGGGCGGCGGCCAGACCCACGCGTTGCCGGAATCCCTTGCTGAGCACGCCGATCCTTCGGTGGGCGACCGCGAGAAGGTCGCAGCGGTCCATCACCCTGGCGGAGGCTTCGCGACGCTCGGCGCGACGCATGGCGTAGAGCCGGCCGCGGAAGTCGAGGTAGTCGCTCACTCGCATCTCGTGGTACAGGGGCGTCGCCTCGGGCATGTACCCGATGCGGGAACGAGCGGCCTCCGGAGATTCCCGCGTGTCGTGGCCGTCGATCACGACGCGACCGCGGTCGGGCATGAAGTACCCCACCGCCATGCGGATGGTGGTGGTCTTGCCGGCGCCGTTGGGACCGAGCAACCCGACGATCTGACCGGGCGGCACCTCGAAGGCCACGCCTCGAACGGCGTGCACCGATCCGAACCTTTTATGAACGTCGTCGAGCAGGATCATGAGGGGATCGGGGAAGCGAGCTCCATGCTGGGTATGGGGTTATCGGCCGGTCAGCCCTAGGAGCCCGCCAAGGCCTCCCGATGGATTCCCGGGCGTGGCCGCGTCCAACCTGCCTCGGGGAGCGAATCGACCATCGAGCAAGGCCGACTGCAGCCGCGGACCTGTATGGACGAACTCCCCATACACTCCGCCGACCGAAAGGCCAGCCGAGCCTCCAGCACCGCCATGACCGTCAGTGCCGATCACGCCACTTCACGCCCGATGGAGGTCTCCGCGGGGGACCGCGTCGCGGGCACGGGCGACACGGGCAGGCTGCGGGTTCAGGGGCTTTCGGCCGCGTCGGACGGCGTTCTCGCTCCTTCCGGGGGTTTTTCCTTGCACCCAAGCGGCGACACGGCGCCCCAGCCCGATCCGATCGGCGAATCGCTCAAGGGCGTGGGTCACCTCCTGCTCAACGCCATCGGCGAGGGCGTCTGCATCGCGACGCGGGTGGGCGACTTGCTCTGGTGCAACGACTACGTCGGCACCCTGACCGGGGCGATGCGGGAGCGGGTCAAGGTGGCGTGCCGCCAGTTCGATCGCGAGCACCCCGCGCCGCCGCCGGGCGTTCAGGTCGTCGCCGGGAGCGAGCCCGCGCGAATCACGTCGGTGATGGTCGAGGAAGATCGGCACCTGTCGGTGAGCATTTCGCCGCTTCCGGCTTCGACGCCGACGCTGGGCCTTCCGTGCCACGGGCTGATCGTGGTGATCACGGACGTCTCGGCGACGCGGCGACTGCAGTTCAAGATCGCCGCCATCGACCAGGCTGGCGCCGACCTGATGCGGCTCGACGCCGACGTGGTCCGCAAGTACAACGCGATGGAGCGGCTGCAGCTGCTCGAGGAACGCATCGTCAAGATCGCCGCGAGCCTGCTGCACTTCGACCACTTCGCCATCCGGCTGGTCGACGAGCGAGAGGACCGGCTGCTGCTGGTGATCGGGCACAACCTTCCCCCCGAGTACGACGCGTTCATCATCCGCGCCCGCCTCGAGGGTCACGGCATCACCGGGCACGTCGCCGCGAGCGGCCGCTCGTACATCTGCAACGACATCCGCAACGATCCGCTCTACCTTCCGGGCGTCGAAGGGGCGAAGAGCTCACTGACGATCCCGCTCCGGGTGAACGACAAGGTGATCGGCGTGTTCAACGTCGAGAGTCTCGAACTCGACGCCTTCACCGAGGAGGACCGGCAGCTCGGCGAGATCTTCGCCCGCTACGTGGCGATGGCCCTCAACATGCTCGACCTGCTGGTCGTGGAGCGGATCACGACGAACCAGACCGTCACCGGCCGCGTGACCCACGAGCTCGACGAGCCGCTCCAGGACATCGCCCATCAGGTGGAACTGCTGCTCCACCGCGAAACCGCCGACGGCCCCGTTCGCGACCATCTCCGCAAGATCAACGACGACCTGGTCTCGATCCGTTCCCGCATGAAGGAATGCGCGATCGGTCCGCAGTCGCTGCTCGACGTCGAACGAGCCATGGCCGATCGATCGCTCGATCCGGTCCTGGACGGCAAGTACGTCCTCGTGGCCGACGACGAGCCCAACATCCGACGCATCATCGGCGACTACCTGTCGCTCAAGGGCTGTCGCCTCAAGGTCTGTTCGAGCGGCCTCGAGGCCATCAACGCCATCAAGGCCGATCCCGGCGCGTTCGATCTCGTCATCAGCGACATCCGCATGCCCGACGCCAACGGGTACGACGTCTTCAGCGCGGCCCGCACCTACTGCACCGGCGTCCCCGTCATCCTCATGACCGGGTTCGGCTACGACCCGTCCCACTCCATCGTCCGCGCCCACACCGAGGGACTCCACGGCGTCCTCTTCAAGCCGTTCCAGCTCCAGCGGCTCATGATCGAGGTCCGCGGCGCCTTCGGCGCCTCGCAGCCGCCCGGCGCCTGAGACGATCGCCCCGACGCACCTAGACTCGCACGATCACCATGTGCGGCATCGGCGGCATCCTCCTCCCTCGCCCCCTCGACGGCCGCGCACCCGCCGTCGCCCTCGACGACCTGCTCGACCGTCTCGACGCCGCCATCCGTCCCCGCGGACCCGATGGCGAGGGGCGATGCAGCCTGGGTGCGACGCACCTGGTCCACCGTCGCCTCTCGATCATCGATCCCCGCGGCGGGGCCCAGCCGATGGTGATCGACGCCGCCGGCGAGCCCTGGCGACCGACCTCCGACTCGCGGCCCTCGCTGGCGTTGGCCTTCAACGGCTGCATCTACAACCATCGCGCCCTTCGCCTCGAACTCGAATCGCTCGGCGAGCGATTCTCCTCGGACCACAGCGACACCGAAGTGGTCCTTCGGTCGATCCGTCGCTGGGGCGCCGACGCCCTGCCGCGACTGGAGGGCATGTTCGCCGTGGCCGCGTGGCGAAGGCTCGACGGCGGCGAGGAGGAACTCCTCCTCGCGCGAGACCGCTGCGGGGAGAAACCCCTCCACTTCCTCCCGCTCAACCTCCCTTCGACCCGCGGGGGCGTCGTCTTCTCGAGTTCCGCCGCACCGCTGCTGGCGATCTCGCACCAACACCGGCCGGCCCCGTCGAACCGCGACGTCGCGTGCCTGGTGCGATGGCTCGCGTGGGGGTTCTGCGACGAACCGCTCCGCAACGTGCACGAACTGGCGCCGGGATCATGGATCTCGTTCAACACCAGCGGCTCGACCTCGCGGGGGACATTCGGACATCGTCCCGCCACGATGCCCGTCGCGGCCGAACCGCTGACGATCGCGAGGGCCGAATCGCTGCTGAGGTCGGCCGTCCATGCCCGTCTCGAGGCCGACGTCCCGCTGGGCTGCTTCCTCTCGGGCGGGGTCGACTCCTCGCTGGTGGCCGCCTTCGCGAGCGAGGTCCGGCCGGATCTGGCCACGTTCTGCGTCGCCATGCCGCACGCGGCACATGACGAATCCGACCATGCCAGGCGGGTGGCGTCGATCCTGGGCACGCGACACCAGACGCTCGAATGTCCTGGCCATGCCGCGGCCGACCTGTGCCGCCTGCTCGGCGGGATCGGCCTTCCCTTCGGGGACAGTTCGCTCCTGCCGACCCACTGGGTCAGCGTCGCGGCCCGACAGCACGTGAAGGTGGCGTTGTCGGGCGACGGCGGGGACGAACTCTTCCGGGGCTACCGCCGCCATCAGGCGGCGAGGCTGCTTCGCCGCCTGGGTCCCGTCCTCGGACTGGCGGGGAAGGCGACGAGGTTCATGCACGGGGGGCTCGGCGAGGCGGGCCGGCTGCTGACCGCGGCGGCGGGCATCGGGTATCCGCAGATCAGCGCCCTGTTTCGTCCGGGGGTCTTGTCGGACCTGATCGGGCCGGATCTTGCCGCCGCCTGCTGGCGGGAGGCCTCCGAGACGTGGACGCGGCAGGGCGTCGCGGATGCGCCGTGGTGGGACTTTGCCTGCTACCTGCCGGGCGACCTCTTGCGGAAGGTGGATACAGCGTCGATGGCGGCGGCCCTCGAGGTGCGTTGTCCGATGCTGGATGGCGCGCTGGTTCGGGCGTGCCTTGGGAGCACGGAGGCGTCGCTGATTCCCGACGGGGAGCGAAAGGGCCTGCTGCGAGCCATCGCGAGGCGGCGTCTGCCGGCGGCCGTGGTGGACCGCCCGAAGCAGGGCTTTGCGATTCCGCTGGGGCCATGGTTCCGGGAGGACTTCGGAGGCCTTGGCACGCTGCTGGGCGACATGCTGACCGGCCCGGATCCGTTCCCGGAGAATGTGTTGGGATTCCGGGTGGATCGCCGATCTGTGGGATCGATGGTCGACGAGCACCGAGGGCTCGTCCGTGACCATTCGCGAGGGCTGTTCGCGCTCCTGTCGCTGGCGATCTGGTGTCGCGGCATGGGACGAGGATTTGCCTGAAGGACGTCGACGGAGGGCCCGTGGCGGTCGATGGGCCGCCACAGGGGCCATAGGATGGGGCCTCGGGGGCGATTGACCGGCGGCACGCCGGGCAGGACCGAGTCTTCCACGCTGCTCCAGGACGGAACCATGGGCGAAGAGAGTCTGATCGACACCCTGACGCGACGGCAACTCTTGCGAGGCGGGCTGGTCGCCGGCACGGCGGCCTTCCTGGCCGGCTGTCAACAACCCACGCGCGTCTCGCAGACTGTGCCGGGTCCGCTGTGGCCCGACCTCGAGAAGGCGGCGGAGGATCCCCCGCTGCCGCCGACCGTCAGGCCGGCCCCCGAGCCCAACGTTGTCTTCCCGACGCCCGATGTTCCGCCATCGGGCGTGATCCCGCGGGGCCGCTGGACGTCGGCGGGCGTCATCGAATCTCGCGTGAGCACGATGAACGGCGTCTCGCGGATCACGGTGCACCACGAGGGGATGATCTTCAACGGATCGACCGACATGGCGTCGATCGCGCGGCGGCTGACGAACATCCGCACGGCCCACCTCAATCGCCGCCCCGAGCCCTTCGGCGACATCGGCTACCACTACGTCATCGATCCCGCGGGCCGCATCTGGGAGGCTCGCCCGCTGCGCTACCAGGGCGCGCACGTCGAGCGAAAGAACGAGCACAACCTGGGCATCATGGTGATGGGCAACTTCGAGCAGCAGCGGCCCACGCAGGCGCAACTCGCGTCGCTCGAGCGGTTCGTCATCGACCAGATGAAGCGGTATCAGGTGCCTGCGAGTCGCCTGTACACGCACCGCGAGATCGGCGACACGCTGTGCCCGGGTCGGAACCTGCAACGGTGGATGCTCGCCCAGCGTTCGCCGGCGGGGTCGTTCGCCCGCATCTGAAGCCGCCGCGTCATCGAACCGTCGTGTTCCGCCTTCGCGCACGCCCTTGGCGAATGACGTGATCGCATGATCCCCCGGTTTTCCCAGTTCCCGGCCGCCCTCGCCAGTCGCGTCCAGCATGCGCGCCTCGGACCGATGCGGGTCCCTTCGCTCCTGACGCACCCGGACTGGGAGCGTCCCGCGCCGGTCGTCCTGTGGATGCACGGCCGCACCGTGAGCAAGGAACTCGATCCGGGCCGATACCTGCGTTGGCTGAGGGCCGGCATCGCGGCATGCGCCGTCGACCTGCCGGGCCACGGCGAGCGCCTTGATCCGGTGCTGCAGACCCCCCGCCGCACGCTCGACGTCATTGCGCAGATGCGGGCCGAGATCGACGGCGTCCTGGCCGCGCTGGCCTCGAGCGAGTATCAAGGCGTCTTCGATCTCTCTCGCGTGGCCATCGGCGGGATGTCGGCGGGCGGCATGGTCGCGCTGCGACGGCTGTGCGATCCGCATCCCTTCACGTGCGCGGCCGTCGAATGCACCACGGGCTGGCTCGAGGGTCTGTACTTCCCCACCGGGGACCTGCCGGTCGGCACGGGGCGATTCCTCGAGCACGATCCGGCGAGGGTTGCTCCGCTCGACCCCATGCGCCATCTGGCATCGTGGCGTCCGATGCCCCTGCTGGCCCTGCACATCAAGACCGACGAGGTGGTGCCGTTCGTGACGATGGAGCGATTCCTCGACGCGGTGCGGGCGCGTCATCGCGAGCAGGGCGTCAGCGAGTCGATGATCGAACTCGCCACGTGGGACGCGACCGGATCGCCCCAGGAGCACGCGGGCTTCGGCCGCTTCTCGAACGACGCCAAGAACCTGCAGACGGCTTTTTTGGCCAGGCACCTTCGCGCGCGGCCGGTCGATCTCGACGCGGCGGGATGAGTACGCTTCGCCGTGACGCAGCAGCACACGCCGCCCGCGGCCCAGTCCCTGTTCAGCGTGCGATGCTCGCTCGCGCTGCTGCTGCTGATCAACCTGTTCAACTACATCGACCGCTACCTCCTGTCGGCGGTCGAACCGCTGGTCCGGGACGAACTCTTCGGCAAGGACCACCCGGACGCGAAGTTCCTGATGGGGCTGCTCGCCCCGGCGTTCCTCGTGACGTACATGGTCGCGGCTCCGCTATTCGGGCGACTGGGCGACCGGTACCGCCGCTGGCTCATCGTCGCCGCGGGCGTCCTGCTCTGGTCGCTGGCCACCGGCGGCACGGGTCTGGCGACGACGTTTGGCGCGCTGTTCGTGATGCGGGTGCTGGTGGGCATCGGCGAGGCGGCGTGGGGCCCCATCGCCCCCACCATCATCGCCGACATGTATCCGGCGTCCAAGCGGGGCTGGGTCATGTCGTGGTTCTACATCGCGATTCCCGTCGGCGCGGCGCTGGGCGTCGTGCTGGGCGGACTGATCGCCTCGCGGTCGTCGTGGCACTGGTCGTTCTTCCTGATGGCGCCTCCCGGCCTGGTCCTCGCGGCGTTGGCTTGGTTCCGGCCCGAACCGACCCGGGGCGGGGCCGAGGGGACCGCACGCCACGCCGAGCCGCTTCCCTTCGGCACCGCGCTTCGAACGCTCGCTCGCAATCGCTCCTTCGTGATGAACACCCTGGGCATGACGGCCATGACGTTCGCCGTCGGCGGGATGTCGTTCTGGATGCCCACCTACATCCACGAGTTTCGGATGCACGGCGGCACGGACGAGGCGGGCACGGCCCAGCTCGCGAGGGTGACCACCACGTTCGGGGCCATCACGGTGGTGGCCGGGCTCGCGGGCACGCTGGCGGGCGGATGGATCGGCGACCGCCTCCGCACGCGGATGCGAGGCGCGTACGCGGCCTTCTCAGGGCTTGGCATGCTCGCCGCGTTTCCGTGCTTTCTCGCGGTGCTGTACGCTCCCTTCCCGCTGGCGTGGGTCTTCATGTTCCTGAGCATCTTCCTGCTGATGCTCAACACCGGCCCCACCAACACGATCACGGCGAACGTCACGCCGGCCAATGTCCGCGCCACCGCCTATGCGACGAACATCTTCGTGATTCACGCGCTGGGAGACGCCATCTCGCCGCCGCTGATCGGGCTGGTCGCCGACCGCACGGGCGACATGAACAAGGCCTTCCTGCTGGTGGGGATCTCGATCATCATCTCCGGCGTCCTGTGGCTGCTGGCGGCGCGTACGATCGACGCCGACACGCAGCGGCTGACGCACGCGGGCCGCGACGGCGCGTGAGGCTGGCGTCATCAGGAGGCTCGCGATGGGATGGTCATTCAGGCGATCGATGAACGTGGGGCCGCTGCGCATCAACCTGAGCCGCAGCGGCGTCGGGTACTCGGTGGGCGGCCGCGGGTTCCGGACCGGGGTTCGCGCCGGCGGCCGTCGCTACTCGAGCCTGAGCATCCCCGGCACGGGCATCCGCTACCAGACGGGCGGCGGGCGGTCGACCGGTTCTGGTGCCTCGGGTTGTCTGGTGATGCTCGCGGCGGGCGCCGGTCTCGCGATCGCCGCGGCCCGCCTGTTCGTGTCGTGAACACCCTGCAGAACGAATCTGTCCGGAGACCCCGA
>JBAXFU010000121.1:0-8027 GCA_037139735.1 Phycisphaerae bacterium | reverse complement strand
TCCGGGTCGCGCCGACGCGAACGCATAGCCCACCGCGCAGCCCCAGTCGTGGACCAGCAGGCGCACCGGCCGCTCCGGCGAGACCGCGTCGGCGACCCGGCCGGCGAGGGCGGCGAGCGCGTCGAAGCCGGGCGCGACGCGCGGGCCCGCGGGGTCGAAGCCCGGCAGCGTGAAGCGCACGCAGCGCACCCGGTCGCGCAGCGCGGCGACCTGCCGGTCCCACAGGCGCAGCGTGTCGGGCCAGCCGTGCAGCATCAGCACCGTGGGTGCGGCCGGATCGTCGGGGCCGTCGATGACGACGGTCGTGCCGTCGACCTCGATCGCGGCGTCGTGTCCGTCTCGGGAATCGGAGCGGGTCAAGGGGGTCTCCGTCGGGGCAGCCCGCAGCATGCCCGAGCGCCGGCCGGCCGCGCTCGGCCGCGTATCATCGCGGGCGCGGGCCTCTAGCTCATGGTGGTCAGAGCAGCGGACTCATAATCCGTTGGTGCCGGGTTCGACCCCCGGGAGGCCCACCAGCATTGATGCGGGTTTCGTCGAGAGTATTCACTGACATGACCGGGTGGATTGGCTGTCAGGTGCCCAGTAGGTGCCCGATTCGCCCGGTGCTCACCGCACCATTCCCCCCTCCGCCGCGCTGCTCTACGCTGGTCGCCGGCACCCCGTCCCGAGGGTGCTTCCAGCCCAAGGAGAAGCGTCCATGAACGAGTCCAGCCCCTTCCTCAAGGTCATCGGCCAGCGGGTCGTTGTCTGCCAGTTGCTGGGCGACCCCGATGCCCCTGCTGACTCCGTCGAGGTCGAACTGACGCCCGAATTGCTGTCCCAGTTGGCGGCCCTTCATCAGGCGTCCCGGGCGTCCTGACCCCCACCCCGGCCCCGGCGGCAGGGACCACAGGGGTCTCGCCCCGGGGCGTTTGGTTCCATCGGATACCCACCCTCACGCGCGCCGTCCGGTTCCTCGGTGATCGCCGCCGGGAAGCACGGGGCTGTCGCGCCCCCTCCTCGACAGACAGACTCCGACCCGTCAACAGACACGGAGTCGGGAATGGCGCTCGGATTCAAGACAGGTGGCCGGACGAAGGGCACGCCCAACAAGCGGACCGTCGAGGTGATGGAGAAGCTTGAGGCGCTCGGCTGCGATCCCATCGAGGGGATGGCCCGACTGGCGATGGACACCAGCAACCCGCCGGAACTGCGTGGCCGGATGCTGTCGGAACTGGCTCAGTACCTCTAGCCGAATCGGAAGGCGCTGGAGGTCGACCCGGTCGAGCAGCAGCCCCCGGTGATCTTCAACCTCGGGATCGGGACGAAGCTGGCGGATCAGCCGGCCGATCAGCCGGTCGAGGGTCGAGGCGAGTAGACGGCCCGCAAGCCCCGGGAGGCGCAGATACTCGCCCACCGTCACCGACGCGCTGTAGGGCCTGTACGGGCCTCCCAGAGGCATTCCCGGGCCGGTAGAATGCTCCTGCTGGTCTCGCGATCAGCCCCGCCGATTTCTGACACTTGCTGGGCGGGATAGAAGTTCACGCTAAACCGTCCGCCGCGATCCACCCGCACGCGAGCAGGCGCTCGACTGTCTGCGGGATCGAGGATCGCCATGGAACCCCGTTCGCCGCTCTCCCTGTACACCGACGACACCGACGTCGGGATGGACCATCCGCTCTGGATGGCGAAGACGCAGGCCGCCATGGATGCCGACATGGCCTACCGGGCCGGCGTGCCCCTGGATGAGTCGCTGAGGGCCATCCCGGAGAGGATCAGGTTCCTGTTCGGCGAGGACGTCCCGGTGACACTGGTCACCGCGACAGTCAGCCTGACCTACGCCACGCTGATGGCTCTCGGCGGGGAGGACTGACAGGAAGGGCGGGGAAGGGCTGGAGGGGCCTCTACGGCCCTTCTAGAGGCTCTCAGAGGCAACGGGAGAGGCCGGCCTACCGCTCCTCCTCGGATCGGCCGGGAAAGGGTTGTCCATGAGGGGTCAGACGCCCCGGCTCTGCCGAAGGTAGTCGTTCCCGTTGGCGGTGACGGGCCGGCGGGTCGGACTCGGAGAGGAGCGGCGGGCTTCCTCTTGTTCGTGGTCCGCCACAAACGAATCGACGGGGGCGGTCGGTGTTACGGCAGCGGCCGACCCGATCTTCTGGAGGTACGCCACCACATCCGCGCGGAAGTCCGGGTCATCCGGTAGCACGGCGCCCATCTCCCTGACCCACTGCTCGGCGTACTCCCGTTGCTGATCGGTGAGGGGCGGGTCTTCAGCGGGATTGCCCTTCCGGGGCGCGACTCCTGACTCTTCTCCGGCCGCCTTGCTGGCCGTAAGGGAAGAGGAAGGAAGAGAAGAGAAAGTAATAGAAGGGAGCGTGCGCTCATCGACACGGTGACCGTCACGGTCACCGTCACGGTCACCGCTACGCTCAGCGTCACGCTCTGTTTCCTCGCCCCGACTCTGCGTCGCCTTCGCCGCCGCCTTCTTGGCGTTCGTCCTCTCCGCTCCCTTTGCTCGGGCCTCGCGGTTCGCCTTCGCCTCCGCCCGCTGGCGGATCAGCTGGTCATCAAAGATTCGGCCTCCCTCAACACGGAAGAAGAGCAGGACCGCAGCGGACAGGTCTTGGCGAACCTCATCGGGGTTGCGCCCGAGTTCCTCGGCAAGCTCCTGCGGGTCAGCGGGCAGCGACGGCACCTCTTCCAGCGAGGCGGCGAGTTCGCACCGGATGCGGGTCAACATCCCGAGTTCGGCATTGGACAGTCGGCGTCCTTCTCTCAGTCCCAGGATGTCCCCGTGGAAGAACTTGAACCACGGAGGGTGCCGGGTGCCGTCCCGATCACAGAGCATCGTCGCCTCCCATCCCGAGCGCGGCCATCGCCCGGTCGACGGACGATTCGGCCAGCCAGTACTGCTTGACCCGCGTCGTCTCCCCGTACCGGGTCGGGACTTCGATCCACTCCCGGTCGATCCTGACGCCGTGCTTGCTCTGAAGGAACGAGACCGTCGAGTTGACGGCCGTATTCCCGAGTTCGTCGTCGGCCGACTTCCTGGTGAATCGGCGGCCCTCAATGAAGGCCAGCAGCAGCCGACCCTCATGCGTGTTTCGCGAGATGCGCCCCACCGGGCCATCCGGGTTGCGGGGAGCGGGCCGGGCCTCCATCAGTTGCCCCCCTGCGAGTCACGCTCGGCTTTGCGTTGGTCAATCCAGTCCTCGACTTCCTCGGCCAACCAGCGCGAGGAACGCAGTCCCGTCTTGATCGGTCGAGGGAAGCGGCCGGCCTTGATGTCCGCGTAGATCGAGGTCCGGGAACGCCCCGTCAGGGCGGCGACTTCGCGGAAGGAGAGGAGGGATTTCTTGTCGTTCATCAGGGTCTCCGAAGGCTCGAAGTGAGCCGGTGACCCATACTGTTCGGATGTCCAGTCCTCGCGAAAGCCGGGTTTCGACGGAACGCAAGTCAAGACCGACGAACGGCCTGGAATAGCTCCGTGACCCGTCGGTCGACCTAGGACAACACTCCCGTCACCCCTTCCTGCGCCTCATCGGGACGACCTTCTCGTCCTGTCGCCCGTCCCGGATTCGGTCGAGGTGCGCCTCCCACCGGGTCAGCGCCGCCCGCTTCTGTTGGTCGTAGTCGTGCTTGTCGTAGTGCCGGTCCTGAACGCCACCGAGGCCGTGCGACAGCAGTTGGGCGCGGTCGTCCTTGCTGACGCCGATTCGGGCGAGCATCGTCTCCGCCGTGCGCCGGATGTCCCGGAGGTCGAAGTCCTCGGCCGCCTCTTTCGCCTTGATCATCTCGGATGCGATCTCCGACACATAGACCGACAGCGTCTCGGGGCGCATGGCCGTCTTGCCCCCGTCCGAGGAGAAGACGAACCCGTCGCCGTTCAGGCCGATCAGCTTCGACAGCAGCGGTGCCGTCCTCTCCGTCAGCGGCAGAACATGCTGGCGGGGAGTGCCACGACGTCTTCCCTTCGGGTCTTCCAGCCGCACCGTCATCGCATCGAGGTCGACATCCTTCCCGGTCACCCGCAGCAGTTGGGCTGGCCGCTGACCGCCCAGGAACAAGGACAGTTCCAGCGCAGCCCGGGCAATCGGGGAGGTGACCTTGGCGATCCGGGCCATGTAGGCGCGTAGCTCCGGCTCTTTCAGAGTCCGGTCCAGTGCCCGATTGAACTGGGACATTGCGGCCAGCCCCGCTGCTGGATTGCCGGTCAGCCCGAAGCCCATCAGTGCCGTCGGTGCGCTCGGATCGAACTCCGCATTCAGAGCCGATTGGAAGGCCGCTCGCAGGTACGAACGCAGCTTCACGGCTGCCCGACCTTCCGTTGCCTTGACCACCGCCGCGACGACCGCGTGGAGATCGGCGGTCGTGATGCTGGCGGCCGGACGCTTCACGAGTTCGGGGTACGGCAGGAACACGTAGCGCCGGAAGTTGTTGAGGACATCGCGGCCGGACTGACGCATCCCTGCGGCGGAGGCCCCCTCAGGGGCCGGCGTCCGCTCACCCCTCTTCACCGGGACGTCGATCCGCTCGATCAGGTACTCCGGGACGCCGAGGTACCGCACGTAGGCCCTCAGAAGCTCCCCGAGGTTGAAGTCCCGGGCTTGCCTCGCCGCCGATTCGGCTCGGGCCTCTGCGGCCTTCTGTTGGGCCTCCAAGTGGTCCCGCAGGTCCTTGCTGACATCGCGGTAGATGCGGCGGAGGTCGTCCGCCTTGGTCCGAGCCTGCGCGAGCGTGAGACCGGCCTTGCCCGCCCCGTCATACGGCCCCAAGGGCAGCCGATCCCGATTGCCGTCGGACAGGACATACCGGAGATAGAAGTTGACCGAGACGTCGCCACGTTCGTCCGCCTTGGCCCTCACTTGAAGCTTCGGGACGCCTCGTTGGGATGCGTCATTCGCCCACTCCTCGCCCGTCGTCCGGGCTTGGGCGATCAGCCCTTCAATCGTCCTTGCGGTCAGGGCGGTGACCCGATTCGTTGCTCTCATCCGACACGCTCCAATCTTTCCGGTGCCCACTTGGTGCCCGAAATCGGGCTGGCTCTCGCCGGACGTCATTGAACCATACGGAGAAGCGGACTACGTCAAGTGACTGATCCGTAATGACAAATGGAGTCGGGTTGGCGACGGTCGGGACGAATCGGGACGTCCCTGAACCAAGGGAATGCGGACTCATAATCCGTTGGTGCCGGGTTCGACCCCCGGGGGGCCCACCAGCACCGTCCCCGAGAGAAGTGCCCGCGAAGGGCGCCGGAGATGCCGCGGGCCGCGGACTTGCCGAACGGCATCCCGCGTCGAGGACTCGGAGCGGAACGACCGAGCACCTCGGTCGCGCCGTCGCTCCGGTAGCATTCCCCGCGGATGCTGGCGGGGCGCGCGCCAGGGCCCGGCGAGGAGATCGGAGACATGACCAACCATCGAGGCACCGGGCCGGGGGCGTCGCCGACGCCCGCCGAGCCGCAATCGCAACCGCAACCGCGCTTCGAACCCATCGACCCGTCGGGTCGGCCGGACTTCGCGGCCATCGTCCACGGCATCGACCTGACGCGGCCGCTCCGCGCGGACGAGGTCGACGCGATCCACGCCGCGATCGATCGCTACGCCGTGCTGGTCTTTCGCGACCAGCACCTGGACGACGCGCAGCAGGTGGCGTTCAGTCGACAGCTCGGGCCGCTCGAGCTCGCGACCGGCGACATCGGCGAGGTGAAGGACCGCCGGTTGCCGATGGAGCTGAACGACATCTCGAACCTGGACAAGCACGGCGAGGTCCTGCCGCGGGACGACCGGGCGCGCCTGTTCGGCCTGGGCAATCGCCTGTGGCATTCGGACAGCTCGTTCAAGGCCGTACCGGCGAAGTACTCGCTGCTGTCGGCCCGGCGGATCCCGTCGGCCGGCGGCAACACCGAGTTCGCCGACATGCGCGCCGCCTACGACGCGCTCGACGAGGAGACGCGTCGCGAGATCCATGATCTCGTCTGCCTGCACAGCCAGCTCTATTCGCGCGGCGTCCTCGGCTTCGACGACTTCACGGAAGCCGAGCGCCTCAAGTGGGCGCCGGTGCGCCAGCGACTCGTGCGCCGGCATCCGAACACCGGCCGGTACTCGCTCTACCTGTCCAGCCATGCCGGCTCCATCGAGGGCTGGCCGACGCCCGAGGCGCGCGCGTTCCTGCGCGACCTGAACGAGCACGCCACGCAGCGCCGGTTCGTCTACGAGCACGTCTGGCGGCCCTGGGACCTCGTGATGTGGGACAACCGCGTGACCATGCATCGCGCCCGGCCGTTCCGCTCGACGGAGGTGCGCGACATGCGGCGGACCACGCTGACCAACGCGGTGTCGAGCCTGGAGCAGAGCTGAGGCGCCACGTCGGCGCAGCGCGCATCCGTGACGTGCCCTGGGAGTTCCGGACCGAAGATTCCCGGTAGATGGCTCGGTTCGGGGGCCCGCCAGTGCGCGGCAGGCCCTTGCCTCCGGGGCCCAGCGGATTCCCACAGTGGCGCGGCGTCGCCCGTTGCGGAAACACTCCGTGCACACCGACCGCGCGGCGAGCCCGTCGCGGGGCGAGCCACGTGCGGAGGGGCCCATGTCGATCTGCGGCGCACCCGACATCGAGACGGGCGCTCTCGACCCGCGACGGGCCGTCGGCCGCCCGCCGAGCATCCTGATCGTCCACGACGCCCTGCCGGGGCTGGAGCGCGTCCCGCTCGAGTCGGTCGACCGACGTCGACCCGCGGCGCCGCACTTCGATTGCCGATCGATCGCCGAGGCCGTCGACGCGGCCCGCTGCACCCGCTTCGATCTCGTGCTGCTCGACCCCGGGCTGCCCGACGCCGTCGGCATGCACGGCGTTCGGGCGATGCGCGACGCGCTGCCCGATGCCTGGATCGCGGTGGTGTCGGGCCTGCTCGATCCACGTGCGGCACGCGCGTGCCTGGAGGCGGGCGCGAGCGATGCCGTCGCCGCGACCCGGCTGTCGGTCGACGCGCTCGAGAGGCTGATGGCGCGGTGCGTGCGCTGCTAAATCTGACGGGCGAGGCGAAGCCGCCTGAAAGCGAGTGTTGTAGACCAGCATTGATTCGATCTCTCGGCCAAGGCCATCCCCCGACGCCTGCCATGCGGTTCCGCAGCTGCTCTGGGTGGCAGCAGCAGGTTTACGCCCCCCAAGCAGCGACACATCGAAGTGTGCGTGTGGCCCTAAAAACCTTCAAGAAATTGGTCGGTTCGTTGGAACCAAAAGTACAGGCGGTGATGGGCCTTGTCGGCAGTTTCAAGTTTGTGTTTCAACCGCCCATCTGTTTGGTCACATGTCAATTTGATGGTCACATGTCATCATCGCAGATTCGAGCATGCAGCATGCAGCTGTCGTCTGTGTGACTCTCGCGATCGTTCGGTGTTGGTTCCAAACCGGTTTTTGGTTGAGCTTTTGATTTCTTCCTCGTCGTGTGCGATGAACAAATTTTTTGCTTGGTAAAATGACCGCGCACGCAGCGCGCGCGCGCCCTTGTGGCGATGGAGTCTGAACCATTCTGCGCTGCTGCTGTGGCTGATATCCTGTGTTTATCTTCGATGCGCAACTCCACCCGCCCCAATTCAAACCCATCGGAAGCACCCATTCTGCACCATAAATACAGCATTCGCTTGCATTAATACTTGCTGTCGATGAGAATCAAGGACCCGTCTGAATCGGGGGGCAACACTTGCGTGCTGGTAAAATTCACGCTAATTTCCCCTCCCTTTTCGACTTTCCATAAAACATTATACAGGACGAAGCTCTCCAGCCTTGGAAAGGGGCTATTTTGAGCGCCCGGCTTCAAGATCTCCCGTCCGTCGTTGGTGGGTTCGTAGACTGGCCATGCGATCGAGTGAGACCTGTTTTCTGTCACTTTTGCGAGCCTATCCGCACCCCACATTCAGCTCATTCGCAAATTTCAGGGAACCGAACTATCACAGTGGATTTCCTGCTTGAACAAATTCGATGAGTTCTTGGAAAATGCTACTCGGATATCTCACACTCCTTCCGATTTGATCGCGTGCCTACCGATCCTT
>JBAXFU010000120.1:0-8111 GCA_037139735.1 Phycisphaerae bacterium | reverse complement strand
TCGCCGCCGCCGAGCGAGCATCGCTCATGGCCCGGCGCGGCCGTCGCGAGCCGCGTGGCGGCCGCCGCGAACCCCGCGGCGACGTCGCGAACATGCACCATGTCGAGCGTCTGCTCGGCGGGGCTCAGGTCGAGCGTGCGGCCCTCGCGCATGGCCGACGCGAGCACGCCCAGCAGCTTGCCTCGCCAATCGGCGGGGCCGTAGACGTCGAAGAGGACGAGGGAGATGGCCGACAGGCCGCCGCGACGCGCGTGGAAGTCGATCAGTTGCTCGAAGGCGAGCTTGGTGGCGGCATAGAGCGTGTTGGGATCATGGCCGCCGGCGGCATCGTGGATCCAGTAGGTCGACGCGTTGACCAAGCGACGACAGCCGTGCCGCGTCATGGCGTCGAGCAACCTCGCGCCGAATCCGACATTGGCGTCGACCATGGGGCCGATCTCGCCTGGCGAGGGCTTCGCCTTGACCATCGAGGCCAGGTGCATCACGACGTCGGGGCGGGCGGCGGCCATGGCGGCATCGAGCGAGGCGGTCTCGCCAGTCGCACCAGCCGCACCAGCCGCACCACTCGCACCAGTCGGAGCATCGACATCGTGCCGGCGCACGGCGAGCCCTCGAAGGTCGGACCCTGGCCGCGTGAGGGCGTGCACCTCCCACCCTCGACCGATGGCGTCAAGACAGACGTGATGCCCGATGTACCCGGACGCGCCGGTGACCAGCACCCGCATGCATCACCTCCGTGAATGGTCGCCCATGTACGCGTCGATCTGGGCATGGCACAGGGCGACCAGATCGCGAGTGCCCGCCCCTTGGTGGAACCGGCGGTACCACTCGGCGGTGAAGCGGAGCGTGGTCGCCAGGTCGAGGCGCGGACGCCAGCCCAACTCGCGGATGGCCTTGGAGGGATCGAGCATCAGCAGTCCGGCTTCGTGCGGCGCGTTGGGAGGGGGATCGTGACGCCAGGAGGCCTCGGGTCCCCACTGCTCGACGAAGGCCTTGACCACCTCGCCGACGGTTCTGGCCTGCTCGGCGGGCGGGCCGAAGTTGAAGGCGGGGCTGACGGCTTTCCCTTGTTCGCAGAGGGCTCTGGCGAGCATCAGGTACCCCGAGAGAGGCTCGAGGACGTGCTGCCACGGGCGAACGGCGTTGATGTTGCGCACCACGGCGGGACGCCCCGCCCCGATGGCCCTGACGAGATCGACGATGAGTCGATCCTCGCTCCAGTCGCCGCCGCCGACGACGTTGCCGGCGCGGGCGGTGGCGACCGCGGCGGCCCCTTCGTGGAAGAAGCTGCGGCGATAGGACGCGGCGACGATCTCGGCCGCGGCCTTGCTCGCGCTGTAGGGGTCGTGCCCGCCGAGGGGGTCGCTCTCGCGGTAGGGGTGCACCCACTCGCGGTTCTCGTAGCACTTGTCGGTGGTGACGACCACGACGGCCCGCAGGCCGGACAGGTCGCGACAGGCCTCGAGCACATGCGCCGTGCCCATCGCGTTGGTCGCGAAGGTGGCGACCGGTTCGCGGTAGCTGCGACGAACCAGCGCCTGGGCCGCCATGTGGAACACGATCGTCGGCGAGAAGTCGCGAACGAGGGGCGCGAGGGCGGCGGCGTCGCGGACGTCGCAGGCGTGATGGTCGCACTGGCTCGAGAGCCCGAGCAGGCCGAACATGTGCGGGTTGCTGGGCGCCTCGCGGAGCGAGATGCCGCGGACGGCGGCGCCCAGTCGGCGGAGCCACAACGTGAGCCACGCGCCCTTGAAGCCGGTGTGACCGGTCAGGACGACGCGTTGGGAGGACCAGAAGGTGGAGTCGATCTCGTGCACGCGGGGATTATTCCTCCCCGGGGTCGCGCCGGCGGCACGCGGCACGATTCACGATCACTGACCGGTGTAGAGCCGAGCGCCCAGCCAGTCGTCGAGCTGGGGAATGGCCTTGATCTTCCTGGCCGTCTCATCGATGTCGTAGGGCAGGCGGACGAACTCGACGAAGGACCCGTGCAGGATCGCGTAGCTGGCGCGATTGTCGCGGTCGCGAGGCTGGCCCACGCTCCCGACGTTGATCACCACCTTTTCGCCGGGCTGGAAGACGAAGCGACCGTCGGTCAGTTCGCTGGGCGGGTAGAAGTCGGGCTCGTTGGTGAAGACGCCGGGGAAGTGCGTGTGGCCGACGATGCACACCTGCCCGACCTTCTCGAAGATGCTCTCGAGCTTGTCGGTGGCGTTGGCCACGTCGTCGGGGAAGATGTATTCGTTGATCGGCTTGCGCGGCGATCCGTGCACGGCCAGCAGCGGCATGGAGCCGGGCCGGTCGGGCGAGGGCGAACCATCGGGCGCCGTCAGGCTCTCGGGGCCGTCGGGGCCGATCCGCTCCTGCACTCGCACGCGAAGGCGATTGAGGAAGCGGTAGCGGGCGGCACGCTTGGCCTCGTCGGGTTCGGTGTCGAACTGATGACGGGTCCAGAAGGCGGCGGATTCCGCGCTGGGGTTGAAGTTGGTCGGCTCGTAGAGCACGCCGTAGTCGTGGTTGCCCATGAGGGACCACGCGGCCTTCTGCATGACCAGATCGACGCACTCGAGGGGGTCGGGCCCGTAGCCGACCATGTCGCCCAGGCAGACGATTCGGGTGATGCCGCGCGACTCGATGTCCGCCAGCACGGTTCGCAGCGCGGCGGCGTTGGCGTGGATGTCGCTGATGACGGCGGTGGGCACGAAGGTGATCCTCGCGGGGAAACTGCCTAGGGGACAAGTCTAGTGACGCGGCCACCCCCAAAGCAACCGCCCGAGCGCCCATTGGAGGCGGAAGCGGGTCGCCGGCGAACCGCCCTCGTCGCGTGCCAAATCGGCAGGGATCCCCCCTTCGTGCGGTCGGCACCGGGAATTGTCGAACAAGGGTCCGAGGCGCAACCCCATGCAGGCACGAAACCGGGGCGTGCCGAGGGGTTGGCACTACGATCGCAGCGGGTCGTCTGCCGATAAACGGGCGGTCGTTTCACCCAGAGGAACTCATCCATGCCAGCAGCCGGCGTCACGTATCAGCGCACGAGAGAGATGACCATCGACGAGCTCCTGCTCGAGAACCGGGTGGTCTTCCTCATCGGGGAGATCAACCAGTCCTCGGCGGCCCGGGTGATGATGCAGATGCTCTACCTCGAGAACCTCAAGCGGGGTCACGACATCAATTTCTACATCAACTCGCCGGGCGGCGCGGTCGACGACACGCTGGCCCTCTACGACACCATCCGCTTCCTGAGCAGCCCCGTGTCGACCTATTGCCTAGGCCGGGCCTATTCGGGCGCGGCGGTGCTCCTCAGCGCGGGCGCCAAGGGCAAGCGGTTCATGCTGCCCCACGCCAAGGTGATGATCCACCAGCCCTACGGCGGCGTCACCGGGCAGGCCGAGGACATCCGCATCCAGGCCGAGCAGATCATCAAGTCGAAGCGAGAGCTGACCCGCATCCTCGCGGGCCACACCGGCCGCAGCTTCGACCAGGTGCACGCCGACAGCGAACGCGACAAGTACTTCACCGCCGAGGAAGCCGTGGCGTACGGCCTGGCCGACGAGGTGCTCAGCGAGCCGGGCAAGGCGCCCGCCGCGGCCGTCCCGTAATCGCCCGGAACCGTTCGCTCGCCACCAGGACTCACCGCACACCGCCGGCGACAAGCCGGATACGAACAGGCCAGGAGACCCATGTCAAGCTACCTCGTCCCCATCGTCATCGAGAAGACCTCAAAGGGTGAGCGCTCGTACGACATCTACTCGCGGCTGCTCAAGGACCGCATCATCTTCCTCGGCGGCCCCGTCACCGACGAGATGGCCAACCTCGTCGTCGCCCAGCTCCTCTTCCTCGCCAACGACGACCACAAGAACGACATCCACCTCTACGTCAACAGCCCCGGCGGCAGCGTCTCCGCGGGCCTTGCCATCCTCGACACCATGCGCTTCGTCCAGTGCGACGTGGCCACCTACATCGTCGGCCAGGCCGCCAGCATGGGCAGCGTCATCGCCTGCGCCGGCACCAAGGGCAAGCGCTACACGCTCACCAACGCCCGCAACCTCATGCACCAGCCCCTGCTCGGCGGCGTCATGGAAGGCCAGGCCACCGACATCGAGATCGAGGCCCGCGAGATGCTCCGCATCCGCGACCGCCTCTACGCCATCTACTCCGAGCAGACCGGCCAGCCGGTCGATCGCATCACCCGCGACTGCGACCGCAACAAGTGGCTCGACGACGCCGAGATGCTCGAATACGGCCTGGTCGACTCGGTGCTCAAGCGGATGCCCGCCGTCAAGAAGTCCGCAAGCTCGCAGGACGACTGATCGTCGACCCTGACCGATCCCGCACGACTCCCCCACGGCCGCCCTCTCGCGAGGGCGGCCGTTTTCGTCTCGCTTCGCCCGCTCGGCCTTCCCTCCTCCTCACCCGTCGCTACCCTCGGCCATGGAGACGCAACAGGAGGTCAAGCTCCCCCGCACGGCGACCGTGGCGGGCCAGGAGATCAAGGTCGTTCGCCCCGAATCGCCCATGCGCGACGTCATGGAGGGTGCGGCACGCCTTGAACTGTCCGTGCTCGACCACGGGTTCGTCGCGCTCGTCGACGCCATGCCGCGGCTCGTCCCCGAGGGCCACACGGCCGACCAGGCGATCGTGCAGGCCGCCCGCGTCTCGTACGGACAGGGCACCAAGCAGGTGAGCGAGGACAAGGGGCTCATCCGCTACCTCCTGCGACACCGGCACACGACGCCCTTCGAGATGGTGGAGTTCAAGTTCCACGTCTGCATGCCCATCTTCATCGCCCGCCAGTGGATCCGCCACCGGACGGCGAACGTGAACGAGTACTCTGGCCGCTACTCGATCATCCCCGATCGCTTCTACACCCCCACCGTCGAGGCCGTGCGCAAGCAGTCGGCCTCGAACCGCCAGGGCGGCGAGGAGACCTTCGCGGTCGACGACGCGTCGGAGGCGAGGACGGCCGAGGAGTTCATCTCGTTCCTCAAGGACGTCGAGCAGCGGTACGGCAAGTACATCGAGCTGACGGACAAGGGCGTGAGCCGCGAACTGGCCCGCATCGGCCTGCCGGTGAACATGTACACCGAGTGGTACTGGAAGTGCGACCTGCACAACCTGCTGCACTTCCTGGCGCTTCGGATGGACGGCCACGCGCAGTACGAGATCCGCGAGTTCGCCACGGCGATGTTCCGCCTCATCGAGAAGATCGTGCCCGTCACCGCGCAGGCCTGGAAGGACTATCAGTTCGAGTCGATGCGACTCTCGCGGCTCGAGATCGACGCCATCAAGGCCATCGCCAAGGGCGGCGACGGCAAGCTCGCCACGGAGAACAAGCGCGAGCAGGCCGAGTGGCAGGCCAAGCGAGCGTCGCTCGGGTTGTGAGTCGAGACTCCGCCGCACGCCACGCGCGGGCCATCGGCGACAACGCCACCGCACATCGCGGCGGTTCAGTGCACGGCATGGCGGCTCGGACGCTCACGCTCCCTTCACTCGCTTGCCATCACCACAGGGGCTCTCCGCGGACACCCCCAGGGCCTGCTCGCCAGCATGGAACCGGCTGGAGCGTCCGACAACCCGGGGACACTCCAAACGCCGCCGCGTCGCGCTTGACCGTTCGACTGGCACATGATAGACTAGACTGGTCTAGTCGTTTTCTGGAGCCCCTCATGATCTCGGTCGGCACATACGAGGCCAAGACCAACCTGCCGAAACTGATCGATCGCGTCGAACGGGGCGAGACGGTGATGGTCACTCGCCATGGCAAGCCCGTGGCGAAGATCGTGCCTGCGCACGAAGTGGCGCCCCGGAGAGGCCCGGCGGAACTCGCCGCGGAGTTCGACCGGCTTCAGGCCTCCCAGCGTCCCGCTCGACGGGGCGTCGAACCGCTGTGGAAACTCAAGCACGAGGGGCACTCGCACTGAACCATGATCGTGATCGACGCCTCCATCACGATCGCATGGACTCTGGTGGATGAACAGACGCCATTCGCGAATGTCATCAGGGACCGAGTGCTGTCCGAAGGCGCGCTCGTGCCGTCCATCTGGACGCTCGAAGTGGCCAATGTGCTCATCCAGGCCGAGCGCCGGGGTCGCAAGGACGCCAGCACGGTCACGCGGGCGCTGGCGCTGCTTCAGGCGTTGCCCGTGACGGTGCTGCCAGGTTCGCTCGCCGAGGATCTCAACATCGTGGCCTCGACGGCACGCGACCACCGGCTCACCTCGTACGACGCGGCCTATCTGACCCTGGCGCGGCGGGAAGGACTGCCTCTCGCGACGCTCGACGTCGATCTGATCGCCGCGGCCAAGCGACTCGGCATTGTCGTGCTCTCCGACGAGTCGACGCCTTGAACGCCGCTGACGAGGGTCGCATCGTCACGGCGATGGGACACTTGGCTCGACCGCCTCACGCCATGACGTGCGTGCACGCTGCACCTCACCGACGAACGTCCTCGCGTCGCCTCACAGGCCCAGGAGCAGCCGCTGCGGATCCTCGATGGACTGCTTGATGCTCACGAGGAACTGCACGGCCTCCGCGCCGTCGATGATGCGGTGGTCGTAGGAGAGGGCCAGGTACATCATGGGCCGCAGGGCGATCTGGCCGCTGCCGGCGGGGAACTCCACCGCGCGGGGCTTGGTGGCGTGCATGCCCAGGATGCCGCTCTGGGGCGGGTTGAGGATGGGCGTGCTCATCAGGCTGCCGTAGATGCCGCCGTTGGTGATGGTGAAGGTGCCGCCCTGCATCTCGTCGAGGCCGAGCTTGCCGTCGCGGGCCCGGGTGGCGAGGTCCTTGATGGTCGACTCGATCTGCGCGAAGGAGAGCTGCTCGCAGTTGCGGACCACCGGGACCACCAGGCCCTTGGGCGTACCCACGGCCACGGCGATGTCCTGATGCTCGTGACGCTCGATCCACGGGGTGCCCGACTCGTCCTCGACGATCGAGGCGTTGACGAGCGGGAACTTGCGAAGGGCGGTCGCCGCCGCCTTCACGAAGAAGGACATGAAGCCCAGCCCCACGCCGTGCTTCTTCTCGAAGTCCTCCTTGTAGGTCTTGCGGAGCTCGATGACCGCCGACATGTCGCACTCGTTGAAGGTCGTCAGCATCGCCGCGGTGTGCTGGGCCTGGACCAATCGTGCGGCGATGCGCTGGCGCAGAGGGGTCATCTTCTCGCGGGTTGCGCCGCGAGACGCGCCCACCACCACGGACGCCGGCTTGGCCGTCGCCGCGGGCTTGGGTTCGACCGCCGCGGGCTTGGCCGCGGAAGCCGCTCCGCCCTTGGCCGACTCGATGAACGCCATCACGTCCTGCTCGCGGACACGGCCCGCCGCGCCCGTGGCCGTCACCTTCGAGAGGTCGACCCCGTGTTCCTTCGCCAGCTTCTCGGCCAAGGGCGTGGCGCGAATGTCGCTTCCCGCGGCAGGCGAGGTCGTCGCGGCGGCCACCGCCGCCACGGGCGCCGGGGCGGCCGCGGCGACAGGAGCGGAGGCAGCCACAGGGGCGGAAGCTGGTGCACCGGCCTCGATGCCGCCCACCACTTCGCCCACCTGCACCGTCGCGCCCTCCGCGGCGATCGTCTTGAGCGTGCCGCTCTCGGGGGCGCGGATCTCGAGGGTCACCTTGTCGGTCTCGAGTTCGGCCACCACGTCGTCCTTGAGGACGGCTTGGCCGTTCTTGACGGTCCAACGGGTGAGGGTGCCGCTGGTGACCGATTCGCCGACGCTGGGGATGATGATGTCAACGGCCATGGTGGAAACTCGATGGGGTGATGACTGGAGCGATGGCTGACGCGGAAAGACCTGACGAAGCGGGGCAGCTCACTTCTTCTTGGCGTCCTTGGAGGCGTCCTTGGGCTTGGCCCCGATGGCCGCGGCGATGACGCCTTCCTGCTGGGCCTTGTCGGCCCGCTTGCTGCCCACCGCGGGCGTCGCGCTGACGTGACGCCCGATGTACGCGAGTTCGACGCCAAGCTGCTGACGGAAGACATCCGACACGAAGATGTACGCGCCCGCGTTGCGGGGCTCTTCCTGCACGAAGACCCGCTCGGCGGCCTTGGGATACGACTCCGAGATGCGGCGGGCGAGTTCCGCGTGGAAGGGATGCACCTGCTCGATGCG
>JBAXFU010000119.1:0-8232 GCA_037139735.1 Phycisphaerae bacterium | reverse complement strand
CCCGCCGCCGTCGTCATCGGCGAGACGTTCGGACCAATGCCGCCCAGGGGCACGAGCATCTGCAGACCGATCAGGCCGAGCATCGCCGCGGCGGTGACACCCACGGCGAGCCGCCACCCGCGACGCATGCGACGTCCCGCGGCTCGGGACGCCTGCTCCGCCTCGCGGTTCGCGACGGCGCGGGCGAAGGAGAACGTGCCCGCGGCATGGTCGAGATCAGCCGGGTCGGACGCCGCACCGCGACCTTCACCAGCAAAGTCGGGCCGCATGGCGGCTTCCGACTCGAGACGCTCGATCTCGTGCGCCATCCGCAGCAGTGTTTCGATTCGTTCCCGATCCATGGCAACGGCCCCGATTCGCGACGCCCCGACACGCGCGGGAACGTCTTGTGCTGTCATTCACGACGCGTCGACCCGCGTTCGGTCGATTCGCCTCGATGCCCCAAACCCGCCAGAAAACGCCTGATCTTGTCGAACGCCGCCTGTTTCCGGGCGTTGAGCGTGCTGGCGGCCACCTTGAGGTCCTTGGCGATCTCGCGGTCGGACGCCCCCGAAGCCGTCGCCCGCATGATGCCTCGTTCCTCGTCGGTCAGCACCGACGCCTCGCCCTCGTCGTGGAGGCAGCGACGAACCGCCGTCAGCAGTTCCGCCGCCGTCGCCTCGAAGTCGGGAGACGAAGCGTCCGGCGAAACGCTCTCGAAGACGTCGGGCACCAGTTTCTCGGGCCGTGAGGCCGTCCGCAACCACTGGAGCCACATCTTGTACGCCACGGCGTAGATGAAGGTCGTGATCGCCGAGCGAGCCGGGTCGTAGCGTCCCTTCTGCAGCGACTCCCACGACGCCAGCCAGGTGCGTTGCGACAGGTCGTCGGCCAGTTCGCCGCGACCCGAGGCACGCTCCAGAAACAGCCGGTGAATGCCCGGCGAGAGGCGACGATGAATGGACTCGAACGCGGCGCGATCGCCCTTGGCCGCCAGGGCGGCCAGATCGGCCAGCGAGTCGGACCCGCGAACGCCCTTGGCCGGACGCCCGGACGAAGGTGCGGCACCACCGTCGCGGAGATTCGCGGGCGTCTTCGAGCCTGGCTGCTCGCTGGTGGTCACCGGAGCGGACTGTAACGCGATCGACATCGGATCTCCCCGGAGCCCCAGCCCCGACGCCCACGGTGATTCGCGAACGGACGGCCGGCGATCGGCACAAACAGGGGTGTGACCTGAACTTGCGTCCCTCGAAGGACACGCCCCGACGCGGGGGGTTCCATGAAAAAGGCCCGAGCCACACGGGGCTCGGGCCTGAACTGGACCTGAGTTGGACCTGAGTTGGCCGTGATCGAGAGGAGGGTTACTTCGTGCCACCCGCGGCATCGGGGGCCACGCTGGCGACGTACTTGGGCTGCACCTCGCCCTTCTCGGTCTTGGCCATCTGCACGATCACCGCGGCCTTCGAGGCGTTGCGGTTCTTGTCGATGGTGATGGAGCCGGTGACGCCGGGGAACCCACTGGTCGTCGCGAGCACGTCGCGAACGTCCTTGCCCCCGAGGCTCTTGGCCTTGCGGAGCGCGTCGGCGAGCAGGTTGGCGGCGTCGTAGCCCAGGCCACCGAGAGCGTCGGGCATCTGGCTGTACTTCTTCTGGTACTTGTCGACGAAGTCCTTCATGTCGGGCTGATCGGGGGCGGAGTGGTTCGAGTAGTACGAGCCCACGATGGCGTCGCCCGCGATCTTGCCGAGTTGCTCGCTATCCCAGCCGTCGCCGCCGAGAAGCGGCGCTTTGATGCCCTTCTTGCGGGCCTGGATGGCGATGGCCGCTCCGTCGGTGTAATAGCCCGGCACGAGGATGACGTCGGGATTGGCCGCGGCGATGGCGGAGAGCTGGGCGGAGAAGTCCTGATCGCCGCCGCTATAGGCCTGATCGATCACGATCTGCCCGTTCATCTTCTTGAACGACTTGGTGAACTCGTCACGGAGGCCCTTGCTGTACGCCTGCTTCTGGTCGTAGAGGATGCCGACCTTTTCGAGCTTGAGGTTCTCCTTGACGAACTTGGCGAGGGCGAAGGCCTGGAAGTCGTCGGTGAAGCAGACGCGGAAGACGTAGTCCTTGCCCATCGTCACGCGGGGGTTGGTGCTGCTGGGCGTGATCATCGGCACGCCGTACTGCTGGCAGACCGCGCCGCCGGCGATGCTCAGGCTGCTGGCGACCTCGCCCAGGACCGCGACGACCTTGTCGCTCGAGATGAGTCGCGTGACGGCCTTGCCGGCCTCGCCGCTGTCGCCCTTGGTGTCGTAGGTGATGAGCTCGATGGGGCGACCGTTGATGCCGCCCTTGGCGTTGATCTCCTCGATGGCGAGGCGAATGCCCTTGTCGGTGGACTGTCCGAAGGTGGCCTCCGAGCCGGTCATGGAGCCGTAGTGGCCGACCTTGATGGGTTCGGCCTGACGGGGAGCCATGCCGCCGAGGATGACGCCGCAGGTCATCGCGAGGGCGGCGGCGCCGAGCATGGCGACGCGACGGGACAGACGGCCAGAAAGACGGTCGTTCGAGCGTTCGATCATCGTGTGGATCTCGCTGGGGGTGGGAATGCTGCTCGCCGGGCCCCGGGCCCGGTGCGGCCCATCATACGACGTTGCCGCGGGCCGCAGGGCCGGCGAGTTCGCGATGGTGAGACGCCCGGGGGCCCCGAAGGTTCCATGCCTCGACAGCAGCCTCCGGGGGCCTGTCAGAAGAAGTCGCAAAAGCCCTGTCCACCGTGGCCGGCGAAGAGGCGGGAGGCCGCCTCGAGCGAGGCGTCGTCGCCCTGAAGGCGGCCCGCCGAGGCGAGCAGTCGCGGGGAGAACTGGCCGCTGTACAGCTGCGCGAGACCTCCGATGGAGGCCTGGAGCGAGCCTTGGCCGCCGCGGGTGATCGACGCACGGCCGTCGCGGACCTCGAGGACCCATCGCCCGGCATTGGCGGGAAGGAGCGGATCATCGACGTCGAGATGAAGTTGCGTGTGAAGATCCGCGGGAAATCCACGCGCCGTCAAGGCCCGCTCGAGGTGGACGATGCGGAGCATCCAGTAGTCGTGGAACTGAATCGTGAGGTGTCGCGGCTCGTCGAGCAGGGTGAAGAGCGGGTGGATGGCACCCGCGCGGACGATGATCGCGTTGGCCATGGATCCGAACTGGCCGAGGAAGTGGAAGAGCGAGTCAGCCGCGACGGGCGTGACGGCGACGAGATCGGACAGGTGCAGGTCGTGGCGGCCCGAGGGGAGTTGCTCCTGTCGCATGAAGAGATAGCCGCCGATGCCGCCCTCGACCGAGGCGTCCTCGACGACAAAGCCGTGGTGCCGTCCGGTGCGAGGGTGGAAGACGCGCTGCCAGATGTAGTCGCTGCGGTCCAGCGCGCCGTCGGAGTTCGCGACGGCGCGACGCTGGCAGGCCTTCACGCCCGCGAGGTCGGCGTCGGTGAAACGGCGCACGCTCGCGGGCGAGCGTCGCGCGGGCAGGTGCGTCACCGGGTACGAATGCTCGAAGTGCTGGCCCGCCTGCTCATAGCCCACGCGGCGGTAGAGTCGCGACGCGGCCGGATACAGGCTCGAGAGCGGCGTGCCGCTCGCGAAGAGTTCCTCGAGCATCGAGCGCATGAGCGTCACCGAATGCCCCCGCCCGCGGTGCTCGGGGGCGACGCTCACGCCCGCCACGCCGACCATGCGCACCGACCGACCGCCAAAGTACTGCCCCATCGGGAGCAACGCCCCGGCGGCATGCACCTCGCTCCCCTGGCCCACCACGCGGAGATTCGCGGGCCCGACCCGCTCGCAGAGCCACTCGCGGCACGACTCGGGGCTCGAACCGAAGGCAAAGGCCGTCATCCGAGACACGGCGTCGAGATGGAGCGGCGTCTCAAAACTGGCGTAAGCAACGTCCATAACGCAGGTTATCCGCCATGGAGAGGGCTCGCCGGCGCAACTCAGCCGGCAGGAACGCCGTGGCTCCCGGGGCGTCTTGGCCGACAAATGTGGACAAGGCGGGGCCATCCAGACGATCTTTTCACGATGTCAGCGCTCGGTGGGACCAATCCCGTCGCCGCGGCGGCCATCGCGGGAGCGGTCCAACAGGCCGCCACTGCAGGGGCCAAGGCCGATCCATCGAAGCGGGACGCCAAGCGTGCGGGCCCTCGGCGAGAGCAGGACGAGTTGATCATCGGGGCCTCGACGGTCGAGGAGCGGCAGGCGATCAAGGCCTTGGCCGACAACTCCCAAGAGCAGGCCCACGAGGATCATCAGGAGCACGAGGCGGATCAGCCACCTCGCAAGCCGCTGGATCTCGAGGGCTGACTGAGCACCGAAAGACCGAGCGGCCGAAGGGGCTTTTGCCCAAGGTCCGGCCACGCGGGCACGACAACGCCTGTCAAGGTGCCGCACAAAGAACGAACACTCGACCAAAGTCGCGGAAGGCGTCATCGGCCGTGGCCGCCTCGGACGAAAGCCATGGCCCTCAAGGCCTATAGTTTGGCGTCCCGGCGAGGATCAACCGGGGCACGGGGTCGCCCGATCATCGGAGGCGATCCTGCGACATGAAACCGGTCGAGGCGTTCCGCGGCGCGTGTGCCGCCGGGACGAGCGACCTCCCCCGAAGCGCCCTTGAGCGTACGTGGCGGACCCGGCGAGGCGACGAGCCCGGCGGGTTTGATCGATCCCGACGTGCGCTGGTGTCGCTGACAGTGAAAGGCAGTCGAATGGCGAATCAACTCGTTCAGGACCTGATTGAAGCCGGCATCCACTTCGGCCAGCGCGCGAGCGGCTGGAACCCGCGGATGCAGCCGTACATCTACGGCAAGCGCAACGGCATCCACATCATCGACATCAAGGAGACGATCAAGGGTCTCCTGCTCGCGAAGAAGTTCGTGACCAAGCTGGTGATGGAAGGCAAGGAAGTGTGCTTCGTGGGAACGAAGCGTCAGGCCAAGAACGTGATCGAGACGCACGTGCCCGCGGTGAAGCAGCACTACGTGACGGAGCGTTGGCTCGGCGGCACGCTGACCAACTTCCGCACCATCCGCGAGCGGCTCAAGCGGCTCGACGAACTCGACGCCATCGAGCAGAACGACAACTACGCCAGCTACTCGAAGAAGATGGAGAGCCAGCTCCGCCGCGAGCAGCGGAAGATCAGCCGCAACCTCGAGGGCATCCGCCACATGCAGAAGCTCCCGGGCGCGTTGATCGTCGTCGACGTTCGCGCGGAGATCACGGCGCTGAAGGAGGCCCGCAAGCTGGGCATCCCGACGATCTGTCTGATCGACACCGACGGCGACCCCGAGTACGTGGACATCCCGATCCCGGGCAACGACGACTCGATGCGGTCGATCGACGTGGTGGTCCGCGAGCTGTGCCTGGCGGTTCACGAGGCCCAGCAGCAGCGGGCCCTGACGCAGCCCGCGGCCCAGACCGCTCCGTCGCAGTCCCAGCAGGCCGCGGCTCCGGCCGGCGACACCGGTCCTCGCCGCAGCCGCCGTTCGCAGTACCGCTCCGACGGCTCGGGCGAGCCCCAGCCGGCCGCGTCGGGCTCCTGAGGCGCAACTTGCTCGCACGTCACTCCACGAATCGACATCACCACGCACTCACCCCGGCTTGAGGGCCGGGCAGGGACACCATCCTCATGGAACTGAACGCCAAAGACGTGATGAACCTCCGCAACGAGACGGGCCTTCCGATGATGGCCTGCAAGGCCGCGCTCATCGAGGCCAAGGGGAACATCGAGGCCGCCACCGAACTGCTCCGCAAGCAGCTCAAGGGCAAGATGGACTCCAAGACCGATCGCGCCAGCGGCGAGGGCCGCATCGCGGTCTCGATCTCGAGCGAGGCCGCCACGATCATCGAACTCCGCACCGAGACTGACTTCACGGCCAAGAACGAGAAGTTCATCTCGGCCGCCAACCGCATCGCCCAGGCCGCCATCGACTGCTCCAGCGGCGACGTGCCGGCCAACGCGGCCATCACCGCCATCGTCGACGAGATGCGAATCTCCACCGGCGAGAACGCCCGCTACGCCCGCGGCCACAAGCTCACCCAGAACCCCGGTTCGGGCTCCTTCGGTTTCTACGTCCACCACGACGGCAAGACCGGCGTGCTCGTGCAGGCCGAGGGCTCGGTGAGCGACGAGACCCTCCGCCAGGTGTGCATGCACATCGCCGCGGCCGTCCCGCGGCCCAAGGGCATCACCGCCAACGACGTGCCCGCGGACGTCGTCGACAAGGAACGCCGCTTCCGCATCGAGCAGGCGATGGAGTCGGGCAAGCCCAAGGAGATCGCCGAGAAGATGGTCGAGGGCGGCATGCGGAAGTTCTTCGAGGAGATCGCCCTCATGGAACAGCCCTTCATCATGGACCCCACCAAGAAGGTCAAGGAAGTCGTGGGCGACAAGGCCAAGATCCTCGCCTTCTTCCGCTGGCAGGTCGGCGAGTCGGCCTGAGGCCGCCCGCCATTCCCACGTGCAACCCCCGGCCGCGGCGCACCAGGCGCCGCGGCCTTGTTTTTCGCCCGTATCATCTCGAATGGACACCCCCACCCCCAACGCCTTTCACCGTCGCGACGTCATCACCGCCCTGGGCGCGGCCGGCATCGCCGCCGTCGCCAACGGTCAGCCGCAGGTCATCGGCGGCGTCCCGAAGGCCGCGATCAGCACGGCCCTTCCCGGCTTCGACGAGGCCAAGGGCGAGTACGTCCTCCCGCCCCTGCCCTACGACAAGGCCGCCCTCGAACCCCACATCGACGCGTCCACCATGGAGATCCACCACGGTCGCCACCACAAGGCGTACGTGGACGGGCTCAACAAGGCCCTCAAGGCCCTTCGCGACATCCGCGATGGCGGCGATGCGGCCCTCATCAAGCATTGGTCACGCGAAGTCTCCTTCCACGGGAGCGGCCACGTCAACCACACGCTCTTCTGGAACATGATGGCCCCAGCGGGCAAGGGCGGCGGCGGCACGCCGGGCGGTTCGCTCGCCAAGGCCATCGACCGCGACTTCGGCTCCTTCGACAAGTTCGCGGCCCACTTCAAGGCCGCGGCCGGTTCGGTCGAGGGTGGTGGCTGGGCGTGGCTGGTGGTCTGCCCCATCTCGAAGCGACTGACGATCATCCAGCAGGAAAAGCAGCAGGACCAGATGCTCACGGGGGCCGCCCCGGTGCTGGGCCTCGACGTGTGGGAGCACGCCTACTACCTCAAGTTCCAGAACAAGCGGAGCGACTACGTCACGGCGTTCATGAACGTCGTGAACTGGAAGTACTGCGAGGCGCTGCACGACAAGGCCACGGCCTGAGCCACGCGGGAACGCCCGTCCATCACATCGCCCGTCAGGGCCCACCAGTCACAGCCGTGGTGCGCCGCCCGGTTCTGCGGGCAAACCCACGGTGCGAGCACCGATCCACGACCCTCCGCGCCCGCAAGGGCGAACACGGGCGTGATGCGGCGTTCAGCCGGCAAGGTCGAGACATCGGCATTAACTCTTTCTTTGCGCCATCTTCACGGCTGAACCGCTATGAAATGGCGTGAAAATGCACCTGCTGGCGTTGCTCTCGGCATTCGCGTCCTGTCCCGCGTCGGCGCAGGCCTTGGCGGCGGCCCATGAGGTCACGCTTCTGGGCAAGGCGAGCATCCCCGGCGACGCGACCGACCTCTCGGGCCTCACCGCCGACGTGAGCACCTTCACGCAAGCTCGTTTGGGCTCCTTCGGTTCGGCGATCGACTACCTCGGCAAGGATGACCTCTACGTCGCGACGGACGACCGAGGCCCGGGCGACGGGTCGCTGCCGTGGCGGTGCCGCTGGCAGACGTTCCGCATCTCCCTCTCGCCCGGGGCGGCCGAGCCGGTGAAGGTCGACCTCGTGTCGACAACGCTGATGAGCGACGAGGCGGGGCGAGGGCTCAACGGCCTGGCCTCGATCCATGCGGGCGACGATCGCGCCAAGGACCTTCGCTACGACCCCGAGGGCGTCCGCGTGCATGGCGGCATGGTGTGGGTCTCGGACGAGTACGGGCCGTGGATCGACGGCTTCTCGACCGACGGCCACCGCGTGAAGCGTCTGCCAGTGCCCGCGAAGTTCCGCATCGCCGTCGCGGGCGACACGGGCGAGGACGAGATGCCGCCGGCGAACCTGACGGGTCGCCAGGCCAACCGCGGGTTCGAGGGGCTGGCCATCAGCCCCGACGGCTCGACGCTGTGGGCGCTCCTCCAGAGCCCCCTGCTGCAGGACGGCGG
>JBAXFU010000118.1:0-8486 GCA_037139735.1 Phycisphaerae bacterium | reverse complement strand
GTTCGGGGCCGTAGTCGAAGCGGTGCTTGCTCTGGTAGGCGAAGGGGACGAAGTCCTTGAACCCGGCGTTGCGAGCGACGCGGGTGCGGAGGTCGACCATCTGGTCGTAGATGCCGTCGATGGCGTCGGCGTCCTTCGCGCGGCGATCGGCGACGGTTCGCCAGGCGCGTTCGCGGACGGCGCGGTCGGTGAGTTCCTGATACCGGGCCATCTGCGGGAGCGTGCGTTCTTCGCCGTCGAACTGGACGGTCATGGAGCCGCAGATGGTCTCGTACTTCTGGCCCAGCACGGCGAGCTCGGTCTCGAGCGGGACGTTTTCCTGGCGGAAGAGGGCCACGTCGGTGCGTGCGCCCTTGAGGAGGACCTCGTAGCGGTCGCCGGGGAGGCCGATCCGGTCGGCGAGTTCGACCAGGCGGCGGTCGAGTTCGAAGAAGAGGGGCGTCAGCCTGGGGGCCACGTGCTCGACATAGGCGAGGTAGGCATCGCGGGCGGCGACGTCCTCGGTGTTGCAGGTCATGGAGATGTAGAGGTTGGCCTTGGACTCGCCCGCGGCGGCGGCAAGCTCGCTGCGATCGAGGATCCACTTCTCGAGTTCGGCCACGGTCGAGACCGGCCGCTTGAGGAGGGCGGCGATGTACGGCTCGATGGTCTCAAAGCGGGTGGCGTCGAGGTCGAAGGGGACGAAGTCGGTTGGAATCAGCATGTTCAGGGGAAGCCCGGGGTTGGGTGGAGAGGTCGCGGCCGGAACCGGGCAGTTTAGGGTGCGCCGGGGCCGCCTGATCGGGGCCGGTCCTTCAAGTTCGTGAACCCTAACTTCCGATGGAGGGGCTACGACGAACGATGGCACGGCGCAAACCCAAACGACTTCCGGCCGCGAAGCGCAAGGAGCAGCTCCTCGACTGCGCCCTTGCCCTGTTCGCGCGGGTGGGGTACGCACGGGCGACGACCGCGCAACTCGCGAGGGCGGCGGGCGTGACCGAGCCGATCATCTACCGGCACTTCGCAAGCAAGCGGGACCTGTTCGTGGCGCTGATCCAGCGGACGGCCAAGCGGACGCTGCAGAACTGGGAAGAGCGCCTCGAGAACGTGAAGGACCCGCCGGAGCGGTTGCGGCGGATCCTGGGCGACAACCCGATGACGCACGGGGGCTCGGAGGAGTACCGCGTGGTGCTGCAGGCCATCACGGAAGTGGATGACGAGGAAGTCTCGAAGGCGGTGGCCAAGCACTTCTCCGACCTGCACAAGTTCCTGACGCGCGAGCTCGCCTTTGCGCAGGAGCACCGCAAGCTGGGCCGCGTCTTCTCGGCCGAGCTGATCGCGTGGATCCTCATCGACGTGGGCCTGGGCTACGGCGTGCTCGACGCGCTGCAGGTGCCCAAGCAGGGCGAGGACCGCGAGGGCGTTCGCGTGCGAGACGTGATGGAGCGTCTGTTGGTCCGGGCGTGAGCGCCCGGCCAAGCACGGCGACGCGCCCGGTGATGCCAGGCCACGCCCGGTGAGGTTCGCGCCTCGCTCCGCGACGGTCATTGCAACCGCAGGTTGGCGCGATGCACGATCGAAGGCGAGCCCAGCACCGCGCTCTCGACGATGGGGCGTTCGTACAGCACGCGATAGCCCGCGCCGTCGGGGAGTTGCTCGAGGCCGAGCAGCCGCATGGGGCGTTCGGTGACGACGCGGCCGTTCTCGCGGCCCTTCGAGAGGTACGACTGCAACGCCGAGGCGGCATCGGCGAAGGGCTGCTCGAGCGACGCGGTGGCGCCCGCCCCGATGTCCTGCGACGGCGATTGCATCGTCCGTCCGACGAAGGCGATGGCGAGCATGGCGGCGGCGGCCCAGCCCGCCCACGCCGAGGTGCGCTTCGCGCGGGCGTGGAAGGAATGACGATGGCGAGCCGGCTCGGCGCTCGGCAGGGCGATGCCGTCGGCCACGTCGGTTGCGCGACGCACGCCTGCGACCATGGCGCGGTGGTCACGCTGGGCGAGGGCCAGGGTGCGCCAGAGGTCGGGGTCTTGCGTGCCCAGGGTCTCGAGGGCCTGCCAGTCGGCGGCCGTGTCGCGTCCGTCGATCACGCGGCTGAAGAGGATGTCGGTTTGGTCGTCGCTCATCATGGAAGCACCTTGCCCACCGACGCTTGGATGCGCCCGGGGGGGCGATCCGTCAGGGTTGGGCCTGAACGGGAAACGTCCGGGAATGGAGGCTCGAAAGGATCACGCCCCGCGGTACATCGCCTCGAAGGCGTCGAGGATGCGGCTGCGGTCGAGGAAGGAGAGGGCCCAGGAGCGACCCGCCGCGGCCATGCGTTCGAGGGTGGCGGGGTCGCCGAGGAGGGAGGCGATGCCGGAGGCCAGTGCCGCGGGGAGGTCGGTGGCGGCGGGCGGGATGATCCGCGAGCCGCCGGAGGACTCGAGTTCGGGCCAGATGTCGACGCCGGTGGTGGTGATGACGGGCGTGCCGCAGGCGAGGGCTTCGAGCAGGACGTAGCCGAAGTTCTCCTGGCTGGTGGGGAGGGCGAAGAGGGTGGCGGCCTGATAGAGGGACCACTTGAGGTCGCCCTTGACCATGCCGGTGAAGTGGACGTCGGCCTCGACGCCCAGCGACGCGGCGAGATCGCGGAGGGTGGCGTCGTAGCCGGGCGGATCGGCGGGGCCGGCGATGACGAGGCGCCACGGGGGCGTGCCGCGTGAGGCGGCACGGGCGCGGATGAGGTGCTCGGGGCCCTTCTTGACGTTGACGCGGCTGAGGAAGAGCACGGTGGGCCGATCGGGCGTCAGCCACGGGAAGGCGGCCCGCGCGGGGCCGGGGCCCGGCAGCGAGCGGAAGGGCTCGGTGTCGAAGAGCAGGGGAATGACGACGCCCTTGGCCTTGGGGAACCAGCGGGCGGCCTGATCGAGTTCGGCCTTCGCGGTGCAGTGGATGGCGTGGGCGGTGGCCAGGGAGGAACCCGAGGCGAGGGCGAGGTGAAGGCGTTTCTTGAGGCGGCCCTGCGACATGCTCCAGTCGTCGAGCATGCCATGGGGGCTGATGACGTGCCGCACGCCTTGGGCGCGGGCGGCCCGGATCATCTGGTGATTGGCGTTGGCCCACATGCCGTGCACGTGCAGCGCGTGGGCGTCGCGGAGGGCCTCGTGCGCGGCGTGCATGGAGGCCTTGGAGAGGAACTGCAGGGGCGTGTCGCGAACGGCCTCCGACACGGGGCGGCCCTTGAGCTCAAGACCGAGATCGCGGAGTTGGAGGCGGAGCGATCGCGGGGTGCCCGGGACGGGTGGGCCCTTCCACGAGGCGGGCAGGTCGTCGTCGTCCGCGCTGGCGGCGATGACGTCGTGTCCGCGGGCGGCGAGGGCCTCGCAGAGGTCGATCACGGCCCGGACGGTGCCTCCGTCGCGAAGGCGGAGCCATTTGATGAAGTGGACGATCTTCACGGGGAGGGTCGCGGGGAGCGTGGGCAGCGTACGCCTTGGCGAGGCATCGGCGAGGCGGGGAGCTTGACGGGAATTTTCATCCGGTTCGGGGGCGGAGCGGGTATCCTGTCGATGCAAAAGATGCAGCCGCCGGGCATGGAGGCCGGCGGTGGACCGAACGGGCGGCCGCGACGTCGCCCGACCCCGCACGCCGACGGACCTGGCCCTTTGAGCGGAGCACCATGCCCATGACGACCTCGGACCACGGCGCTCTCAGCGGCGCGTCGCTGCGCGACCACATCGACGAGCGGGGCGTCGTCAAGACGTTCGTCCTGGACACCAACATCGTCCTGCACAACCCGGACGCCATCTTCGTCTTCAAGGAGCACCACGTCGTCATCCCCTTCATGGTGATCGAGGAGCTCGACAAGATGAAGCGGAAGGAGGACGACCTGGGGCGTGCGGCACGCACGTGCATCCGGCACCTCGACCGCCTGCGGGCCATCGGCACCCTGAGCGAGGGCGTGAACTGGGCGGGCCTGCTGCCCCTGGCCAACACGGCGCACGCGGTGGGTCCCGGCGGCATCACGGGCACGATCCGCGTCGACGTGAACGACTACGAGCGTCCGTCGGCGATCTCGGAGAACTCTCCCGACAACCACATCATCGCGGTGGCCTGGCACCTCATGAAGAGCGGCCAGCGGACGATCTTCGTCACCAAGGACCTCTCCGCCCGCATCAAGGCCGACTCGCTGGGGATCAAGACCGAGGACTTCACCAACCAGAAGGTCGACGCGGACCGTCTGCATCTTGGTCACTTCACCATCCCGGTCGAGGGCGAGCTGATCGACGAACTCTACCACGACCGGCTCCTGACGCTCGAGCGGCTGCAGGGGGCGATGCGCGCGGCGGCCTCGGCCGACCCCGATCTCTTCGTGCCCGAGAGCGTGCTCTCGAACGAGTACGTCGTGCTGCGCAACAAGGACGACGAGAACCACACGGGGCTGGCGCGGCGGCTGTCGGACACCGACCACGTGATTCCCGTGACGGGCCCCCGCAAGCCCGTGAGCGGCCTGATGGCCCGCAACGTGCAGCAGACGATGGCGCTCGATGCGTTGATGGACGACGACATCAAGTTCGTGACGCTGCTGGGCGGCGCGGGCACCGGCAAGACGCTGCTGGCGATCGCCGCGGGCATGGCGAAGGTCTTCACCGAGGGCCGCTACGACAAGTTGCTGGTGGCCAGGCCGATCATGCCGATGGGTCGCGACATCGGCTACCTGCCCGGCGACAAGGACGAGAAGCTGACGGCGTGGATGCAGCCCATCTTCGACAACCTGCAGTACCTGCTCAGCACGCGGGGCGCGCAGGTGCAGGGCACCGACAGCCACAGCGTCGAGCAGCGCATCCAGAAACTGATGGCCGACGGCAAGCTCGTGCTCGAGCCGCTGACGTACATCCGCGGGCGGTCGATTCCGCACCAGTTCATGATCGTGGACGAGGCGCAGAACCTGACGCCCCACGAGATCAAGACGATCGCCAGTCGCGTGGGCGAAGGGACCAAGCTCGTGCTCACGGGCGACATCGGGCAGATCGACAACCCGTACCTCGATCAATCGAGCAACGGCCTGGCGTACTGCATCGAGAAGATGAAGGGCGTGCGCCTCTTCGGGCACGTCACGCTCACCAAAAGCGAGCGGAGCGAGTTGGCGAGCCTGGCGGCGAACCTGCTCTGAGCCGGGAAGGGCTTCGCGATCCCCCTGGTGGCGGTCCGCGCCTTTCCACGGGTTTCCCTCACCCGCTGCGCGGGTTCGGTCACCTGTGGCAACATTCGTCCGCCCTTTGGGCGGCGTGCTTGGTGGTGGGGTCGTGGGGTTTGGCGCGAACTTGGGTCGTGCCTGATTGCTCGCCCGCTTGGGGGCGAACCTTGGGGCACGGGCGCTGATGCCCGCGTGTCGTCATGGCTTGACCGTGCGGCACCGCACGGTCAATGTCGCGTCCGCCGCCTCGATGCTCACGATCTCCACCGCTCGACCATCCTCGAGGCGAATCGGCTTGGCTACCCGCTCGAGCCAGCGGTCCAGCGGAAGCGCATCGAAGGGCACCGGCACGTCGCCCGCGTGCAACCCCTGCGGCACGAGCCGAGGCGGAGTGCCACCCGGGGCCAAGAGCACTTGCGACAACACGACATCGCCCACGAGCGTGCGATACGTCGCCGCGATCGTCAGGCGACCCGGCTCGGCATCCACCGCCGCCGCCGAAAGGCCTGCGGGCATCGTCGCGCCGCGTGACGCCAGCCACTGAGGCAGGCGTGCACCCAGCCATGCATTGAGCTCGGTTTCATCAAAGGTCAGTTCCCACGGTTCCGAGGCGTAGGCGCCGGCAGGAGCGTTCGTCGCCGCGGGGCGGACACGGGACAACTCGCGGGCGACGGCGTTCTCGGTGGCTTCGCCCAGCCGCAGCGTCTCGGGCGACGAGGCATCGGCCGGTGCGTAGTGGGCGGGAGTGGTCAGCAGGGCGGCGGCGAAGGCGAACACGGTCGCGGCCGCCATGGCGGCGAGCCCCCAGAGCAACGGCCTGCGGCGGATCGCTGGCACGAGCGCAGCATACGCACGGCGTGCCCCGGGGACGAAAAAGAAACGAACCCGCGCAAGGCGGGTTCGTTCCCAAAGGCATGGATGAGGCACGGATCCGGATCAGCGCTTGCTGAACTGGAAGCGGCGACGGGCGCCGGCCTGGCCGTACTTCTTGCGTTCGACCTTGCGGGCGTCGCGGGTGAGGAAGCCCGCGTCACGCAGGGCGGCCTCGGTGGTGGGGTCGTAATCGCGAAGGGCGCGGGCGATGGCGAGGCGCAGGGCCTGTGCCTGGCCCATGATGCCGCCGCCCTGGAGCTTGGCGATCACCTGGAGCTTGTCGGCCATGTTGGTGAGCTTCAGCGGGGCGAGCGCGTCGGTCTGGTCGCGCTCCTCGGTGAAGTAGACCTCGATGGTCTTGGTCTTGCCGGCCTTGGTCTCGATCGAGACGCCCGCCTGGGCGGAGGGCTTCACGCGGACGCGGGCGATGGCGGTCTTGCGGCGGCCCGTGCCCCACCACCAGCCACGCTTGTCGGCGGGCTTGGCGGCGCGGAGGGGACGCACCTGCTGGGCGGGGGCGCTGGGAGCGGGGGCCCCGCCGATGTCGGCGAGGCTCAGGTTGGTCAGGTCGGTGGGGATGGAGATCTGCGACATGTGTGTTCCTGTTCGTTTCGGCTCGCGGGCTCACGCGTGGGGCCGCGTCGAGCGGATGGGTGTCGTTCGAGGGGTGATCGCGGACTCAGGGAAGGGGAACCTCGAGCTTCGCCGGGTTGTTGCCGCCGAACTCGTGCGTCGCGCCCTCGACGATGTGGAGCTTCTTGAGCATGACCCGCGACAGGCGGTTCTTGGGCATCATGCGACGCACGGCGTCCTCGATGAGCAGGGCCGGCTTGCGGTCGCGGACCTGGCCGTACGTCTCGGTCTTGAGGCCGCCGGGGTAGCGGGTGTACCGCATCTTCAGGCGGTGCTCGGCCTTGCGGCCGGTCATTCCGACCTTGCCCGCGTTGGTGATGATCACGTGGTCGCCCGTGTCGACGTGGGGGGTGTAGGTGGGCAGGTGCTTGCCCATCAGCACGTTGGCGACTTCCACGGCCAGGCGGCCCAGCGGAATGCCCGTGGCGTCGACGATGTGCCACGACTTCTTGATCTCGCCTTCCTTGGCCAGGAAGGTCTGACGACGAGGACTGGTGATTCCCATCTTGCTTGGCTCCGATCAGGCCGCCGTGCCCATGGACTCGAAGAGGCGAGGCGGCAGAAAGGCCGCGTGCTCTTCGCGCTCAAGGCGCGATGACCGCTGCAGGTACGCCGCCTACCGGGCGGGGCGGGCGACATGGGTCATATCCGGTGACCAACGTCGCACGATTGTGAGCGTGACAGCCGGCCCGCAACAGGCCGGATGGATAAGGGCGGAAGTCTAGCACGCCAGCCCACGCCCCGGCCACCCCGTTGGTCGCCTCGCAAAGTCGGCATCCGTTTGGATGGCGTGGGCGCGAAGTCGGCCCGGCCGGCTTCTACCGTTGCCGGCCAGCCGCGAACCAGCCGCGACATCGTCGTCGCGTGGGTGTCGATCGCAGGGCGGCGGCGATCCGTGTACGAGTTGCATCATCATCGCGTGACGTGGCTGGGGCTCCGCCGCCCCGCCCGGACGCGCCGCGCCGCCACCCTGCGGGCCGACCTCTACCACATCACCGTCGACGGCCTCTTCTATTCGCTGATGCTGGGCTTCGGCGAGATGTATCTCGCCAAGTTCGTTTTGGCCCTGGAGCTGGGGCAGGTGGCTTCGGGTCTGGTCACCACCGTTCCCCTGCTGTTGGCTTCCCTGCTGGCCTTGGGGTGTCCTGGGCTGCTCCGGCGCGTCGGGAGTTTCGCGCGGTTCATCGGCACCTTCGCCTCGCTGCAGGCCTTCATGCTCGTGCCGCTGGCGGGGCTGGCCGTGGGGTGGCCCTTCTTCCGCGAGGCGGTCGCGGCCCACGGCCTCACGTGGCTCGCCGCGTCGTGCGTCTTCGCGTGCGTCACGCTCTACCACTTCGGGGCGGTGGGCACGGGCGCCGCATGGATGACCAGCACGGGCGAACTCATCCCGCCGCGGCTCCGCGCCCGCTACACCGCGCGCCGACTGCGCCTGCTGCAGGTCGCGGTGCTTCTGGCCATCCTCGCGCACGGCGCTGGCGCCACGTTGATCGAACGCCTGCTGGGCTCGAACACGATGCTCGCGTCGTGGGGGCTCGATCCGGTGCTCGCGGGCATCGCGGCGATGTTCCTCGTCGCCGCGGCGTGTCGCGCGGTCTCGGCGTGGCACCTCTTCCGCTACTCCACGCCCGCGCTGCGACCCGGCGACCAGGTGAAGGTGCCTCCGCGCGAGTTCGTCGCTCGCTTCTCGCACGGCGACGACGGCCGCTTCCTCATCTACGCCATCGCCGCGTACGCCGCGTTGCAGGTGGCCCAGCCCTTCTTCAACCCGTACCTGCTCCGCGGCGGCGCGATGGCGGGTCCCGCCTTCGAGTGGGTGGTGGCG